>JBLINY010000125.1:0-12611 GCA_047638695.1 Acidimicrobiales bacterium
ACCACCAGCCCCAGCACCCGATCTCCCACCACCCGGCGCCATGCCACCACCAGCCCCAGCACCCGATCTCCCACCACCCGGCGCCATGCCACCACCAGCCCCAGCACCCGAATTCCCACCACCCGGCGCCATGCCACCGCCAGCCCCAGCACCCGATCTCCCACCACCCGGCGCCATGCCACCACCAGCCCCAGCACCCGATCTCCCACCACCCGGCGCCATGCCACCACCAGCCCCAGCACCCGACTTCCCACCACCCGGCGCCATGCCACCACCAGCCCCAGCACCCGCGCCCGACGGCTCACCCCCCGCCGCAATGCCACCACCAGCAAGTGACATGCCGCCACCGATGGGCAGTCCGAGCATGGCACCGCCGCCGGCAATGGGTGCCCCGGGCGACATGATCCCGCCCATGGGCGCCCCTACCGGTGCCGGCGTTCCAGACCTCGGTGCGGCCTCTTTGCCCGACGACTTGGTTGACGGGTCCTTCGATGAGGGCGTCGCCGATGCGGTGGACGACATCAGGCCATCGCAGGACGGACCGCCAATGCCCCCTCCCCCGAGCTAGCCCCCTACTCGGCCTCCTGACTGGCTGCTGTCAGCCCACGACCCAACGGCCTTGGGCCGTTGGGTCGTGCTCGATCAGTCGGAACCGATCGGCAGCGGCCTGCGCCGCCTGGCGAAGGGCCGACTCCGCATCGATGCCAGCAATTCGAGCCTGCTCTACGAGGGCGAACAATGCGGTGCCCAGCCGATCGTCGGTGACATTATCGGCCATAGACCCGAGTAGGTCGGCGACATATTCGGCATCTGCTGGGTGGCCGGCTCGGGCCCCCTTCTTAAGAACCTTCTCGGCCAAGCTGAGTGCTGGTAGCGCCGGTGGAATGCCGTCCATCACCGACTGGCGGCCCTTCTCGATCAGCTTGTTGGCCTCCCAGTTTCCCAACACTGCCTCCGCATCGGCGGCCTGGGCCTCGCCGAAGACATGGGGATGCCGGGCGACCAGCTTGTCGTGAACGTTCCGGGCTACATCAGCGATAGTGAACTGGCCGGCCTCGGTTGCAAGCTCGGCATGGAAGAGAATCTGAAACCACAGATCTCCAAGTTCCTCTTCGAGGTGCTCGAATCCGTCGTCGCCATCAAGCCCCTCAATCGCTTCGAGTACCTCGTAGGCCTCTTCAATCAGGTGGGGCCGCAATGACTCGTGCGTCTGTTCCTGGTCCCACGGGCAGTCCTGCCGCAATCGATGCATCAACTCCACGCTGCGCTGTAGTTCCTGGGCGACTGGAGCGGTCACTTCGGGCAGGTACAACGACGTCAGATGGTCGGCTTCGACGACTCGGTCGAGCTCGGGCCAGGCGACCTCAAAGATCTTCTCATCCGGAGTACCCAGGCTCTGCAAAACGATGGCCGTCATCTCCGAGCCAGCGTCCACGGCCAACTTGATGTCGGACAAGACCCACGAAGCGTGTGCGTGGGCAACAAGCAAGGGGCCTCGTTCGCCCGCCGCGTCACGGGCAAACGTGTGGCCGTCGACAAGACGAACGCCATGCTCGACTGGATCAACTCCGAGGCGAGCCCAGGTGGCATCAAGAAACGAGATGGCTGGATGAAGTTCGACGTCAACCGCTGCGTCGCTGCGTAAATACGCCACTGATCGTTCGAGGACAAGGGGCGACCCCGGCACGGCGTACACGACCGAACCGTGCTGACGAGCCGCTGCAGTGAGATGGTCGGCGATCGTGCGGTAGGTGTCATCCAGACGTTCACTGCTGTCGTACACCGAATCGAAGCTCTCGGCCCCGTGTGCAAGCCCTGACGTGGGGTGGCGAGCGGTGCGGATAAACGTGGGCCGGCCAGAGCGAAGAAGCTCCAGCGTGCCGCTTGTCAGATCGTCAGTCGATCCGGGACCGAGACCACACACCGAGACAATCGGTCGGGCGGCCGCCGTCGGCGACTCCGACCCGGTCACGATGTGGCTGCCACGACCTCGTTGCCGATGCTGTCCCAGGCTCCGATCGCAGGATCGATGTCAACCGTGATCTCTGCGAACTCTGCTTCGAGAGCATCGTTGCCGAGCGTGGTGTTGTCGCTCTCTGTGCCAGTGACCAGAATGATGTGGTAACCGAACTGACTCTGCACTGGGGCGGTGACCACACCAACCTCAGCGGCCAAGACAGCATCCCGGAACTCGGGTACCCAAGCATCAACGGGACTGCACCCGAGTTCCCCGCCGAACTGGCCGCTACCGGGATCGGTCGACCGTTCGATCGCTAATTCGGCAAAATCGCCACCGTCGTCCAGAAGGCCGCTGATCTCTTCAGCTTCCTCCAATGCCTCGACCAGAATGTGGCTGACGCAGGGGATCTCGGCCCCGGCTTCGCCATTGGCGGCGAGGACATCAGGCAACGCATCGCTCGAGGTGATCAACACCGCGAGCACATCGAGATACGGAGCCAAATCGGTATTGATCTGGCCTGCCATAGCGGCAGGGTCGACTGGCTGACCATCTTCCCCCGTGAGCGCTGGTGCGCCTTGCTGCACCAGCGAGTCGAGCTGGAGCTTGAGATCGTCGCGCCCCGCAACCAGATCAGCTGACGAGATCGATGCACCGTTGATGTCAAGCAGGTGTGTGACGACCTCAGCCTGAACCATCTGAGTGAGGGACAGTGTGTCGATAGTGTCGGCCGGGAGGCCGGAGAGAGCGAGAAAGTCTTCACTCCCTCGGATGCTCCCCGAAACCTCACGGAATTCATTGCCATCGATGCTTACGGTGCTGCCGTCGGAGAACGTGATGCTGGCAGCTGCCAAATCACTTCCCCGACTGACGCCACAGGCCGAAATGATCAGCGCGAGCACGGCAAAAAAGGCGAAGCATCGCAATGATCGTCGGGAGTTTCTGATTGTCACGGCAGCCAGCGTACGGCGCTACTCGACTTCCCAGGTTGCACCCGAGCGCAGCAAGGCACCGAGATCGCCGGGACCCTTTTGGTCGTTAGCCGCCACGAGCTGAGCGCTGACCGCTTCGGCGTACTCCTGGTTTTCGACCGACCGGAAAATACCGAACGGCGTTGGTGACACACGGTCGTTGGCCAGCTGGGCCAGAGCGAACGTGACTGATGGGTTCTGTTGCTTCTCGTCGTGCACCAAAAGCGCGTCGGTACCGACATCGGCAATCTCGACGATGCGGGCAACGCCGTTGTCGATCACGATGCCCCGTTGGTCTTCGGCACCGAAGATGATCGGCTTGCCGTGCTCGAGGTCGATCATCATCTCGGCCCGAGCATCGCGCTTGTTGATGGCGTCGAAGGCGCCGTCGTTGAAGACGTTGCAGTTCTGGTAGATCTCGACCAGGGCTGCTCCCTTGTGCTCATGGGCACGCTTGAAACTCTCCATCATGTGCTTGCGATCGAGATCGTGGGTGCGAGCAATGAAGCTCGCCCCGGCGCCAGCTGCGAGCGAGAGAGGATTGAACGGGATGTCGATCGATCCCATGGGAGTCGACTTTGTGACCTTGCCGACCTCGCTAGTCGGCGAGTACTGGCCCTTGGTGAGGCCGTAGATCTGGTTGTTGAACAACAGGATCTTCAGGTTCACGTTGCGGCGCAAGGCGTGGATGAGGTGATTGCCACCGATCGACAGCATGTCGCCGTCGCCGCCAACTACCCAGACATCGAGATCGGGCCGGGCAACCGCAAGCCCGGTAGCGATGGCTGGCGCACGACCATGGATGCTGTGCATGCCGTAGGTGGACATGTAGTACGGGAATCGAGCAGCGCAACCAATGCCCGAAACGAAGACGGTGTTTTCCTTCTTCACGTCTGGCAGGTCGGCATAGAGGAACTGCATGGCGGCCAAGATGCCGTAGTCACCGCAGCCCGGGCACCAGCGCACTTCCTGGTCCGATGTCCAGTAACCGCGCTTGGTGGGGTCGAGCATCACATCTGTCATCAGTTGGCTCCGTTCGAGGAATTGCCAGCCACGGCAGCATTCACAGCGTTGACGATTTCGGCGGCGGTGAAAGGAAGACCCATCACCTTGCTGACCGGCTTGGCATCAACCAAGAACTCGGCCCGGATTATCTTGACCAGCTGACCCTTGTTCAGCTCGGGCACCAAGACATGCTTATAGCCCTGCACCAACTCCGCCAGATCCGGATGGAGCGGGCTGAGGTGCGTCAGATGAACGTGGGTGGCTGGGGTGCCGGCGGCGCGAAGCCGCTCGATCGAAGCGGTGATCGAACCGTGGGTCGATCCCCAACCGATCAGAAGCACATCGGCATCGCCGTCAGCGTTTACCAACGCTCCCGGGATGTCCTTGGCGATGCCTTCGATCTTCTGCTGACGGAGGTCAGTCATCAGACCGTGATTGGCCGGGTCGTAGTTGACATCGCCCGTGATGTCGGCCTTCTCGAGACCGCCAACACGATGCTCGAGATTCGGCGTGCCAGGGATGGCCCAGGGGCGGGCCATGGTTTCAGGATCACGCTTGTAGGGATAGAAGACCTCGTTGCCATTGGCATCGGTGTCGTTGTAACCGGTGGCGAATTCGACACTGATGTCGGGAAGGGTTTCGGTGTCCGGAAGCTTCCATGGTTCGGCACCGTTGGCCAAGTAGCCGTCCGTGAGAAGGATCACCGGGGTTCGGTACTTGAGGGCCAGACGGCTGGCTTCGATCGCCATATGGAAGCAGTTCGAGGGGCTGTAGGCGGCCACGACCGGCATCGGCGACTCGCCGTGTCGGCCGTACATGGCCAAGAACAAGTCACTGGCCTCGGTCTTGGTGGGTAGGCCGGTGGAGGGCCCGCCCCGCTGAATGTCGATGATCACGAGCGGCAGCTCGATCATGGCAGCGAGGCTGATGGTCTCGCCCTTGAGCGAAACGCCAGGACCCGAGGTGGTGGTGTAGGAAAGATGTCCACCGAAGGCGGCGCCGAGAGCGGCACCGGCGCCCGCAATCTCGTCCTCGGCTTGGAAAGTGCGGACACCGAAGTTCTTGTGGTTCGACAGCTCGTGGAGGATGTCGGACGCCGGCGTGATGGGGTAGCTACCCAGGAACACGGGCAACTTCGCCAGCTGGCCGGCAGCAACCATTCCCCAGGCGGTGGCGATATTGCCGGTGATGTTCGTGTAGGTGCCAGGCTCTTGCGGCGCCGGGTTGATCTGATACTGGTCGCCGAATATCTCGGTGGTTTCGCCGTAGGCGTGCCCGGCCTTGAAGGCCGCAACATTGGAGGCAGCAACGTTCGGAATCTTTCCGAACTTCTCTTCAATCCAGTCGAAGGTCGGCTGCAGCGGACGGTTGTACATCCAGCTAACGAGACCAAGTGCGAAGAAGTTCTTCGAACGCTCGGCGTCGCGCTTCTTGACGTCGAGGTCTTCGGTGGCACCTACCGTCAGCTTCGTCATCTGAACTTCGAGGACGGTGTAGCCCTTGAGGGTGTCGTCCTCGCGAGGATCGATGGTGTAGCCGCACTTTTCGAGGTTTCGCTCGTCAAAGGCGTCAGTGTTCAAGATGATGGTGCCACCCGCCTTCAGACGGTTGAGCTCGCTCTTGAGGGCTGCAGGGTTCATGGCCACCAACACATCGGGCTCATCGCCCGGGGTGTGAATGTTGTGGTCAGAGATATGCACCTGGAAGGCAGAAACGCCTGCCAGGGTTCCCTGAGGGGCCCGAATTTCGGCAGGAAACTCGGGAAGAGTTACCAAGTCATTTCCGGCAAGAGCGCTGGCTGAGGTGAACCGGTCACCGGTCAGCTGCATGCCGTCTCCAGAGTCTCCGGCAAAACGGATAATGACGCCTTCCAACGTCTGCGTTTCGACCCTGTCGGCTGTATCGGTCACATGACCCCCTGGTAGGAGCCGGACCATCCCTTGGCCCGGTCGGACGCGGGCGTTCCCCGCAAAAGCAGGTAGGCCAGCTCCGTTGCTGGTGAGACGGGAACTACGCTACCGCAACAACCACCAGGACTGGCAACATCACGGCGATGAAGTGGCGCTCGTTTCACACTGGGCGGTCGCTGCTGTCAGTCGAGTTGCCGGCTCATGCCGTGGTGGGTGGTCTGAAAGCCGTGCTTTGTGAAGAACGATTCGGCGTCTGAGCGGCGATCGGTCGAGAGGTCAGCGATGCCACAGTCCCGCTCCCTGGCTCGCTCCAGAACCCACCACAGCAGCACGTTTCCGATCCCTCGGCCTCGCATATCGGGGTGGACTCGCAGCCCATCAATCTGAGCCCGGGTGACTCCCCCATCTCTGAGACGAGTGAGAATGCTGAGCTGGGCGCAGCAGACGATCCGGCCACCGAACCAACCAACGACAAGAAGTTGGTTGTCGTCAGCCTCGATCGCGGCGGATGCATCCAGGAAAGGACGAAGCAGGCGGGCATCGTCCCGCGGAACGATCTCGTTGTCGGTCAGCAGCGCCACAACAGCCGGGATGTCGTCAGCAGTAGCGGTCCGGAACTCAACCATGTCGGCATCGGTCATCGCCATAGGCTGAAACTAGCTTCCCGAGCAGAGCCGAACCTCAGGCTCAATTCATTGCAGGACCATCAGAGCAAATCCAAGAGCGTCAGAGCAATCCAACCGCGGCCAGCACACCCCGAGCCTCTTCGACCCCCTTGGTCAAATGGGCCTCGATGCCGAGACGGCGGGCCGCGTCGACGTTGAGCTGGTTGTCATCAAGGAAGACGACGGCCTCCGACGCGCAGCCTAGATCGGCAATGACGTGCTCGAAGATGCCGTCGTCTGGTTTGGCCAAGCCCAGCTCATAGGAGAGGTAACGCCGGTCAAACAAGGTCTGCACCACCTCCGCGTCGCGTTGTGACTCCCAATGCAGCTGGTTGGTATTGCTCAGCACCGCGGTGACGACACCGGGGAGTTCGGTCACGAGATCCTCGGCGCCGTCAAAAAGACCTTGAGGCCAGGCCGCAAAACGGCGCAGCAACTCTGCACCGTCGTAGGCCAGCCCCAGATCGGCGACAAGCCCCATAGCGAAAGCCTCCGCCGTACACCGACCCATCTCGAAAGCCCTAACGGTCTCGCTGGCCAGCCAGATCGGCCAGAACTCGTCCTCAGGCATCGCGTCATCACCGAGAATCGACGTAAGCGGACCGAGCTCGACAAGCACGCCGCCCATGTCGAAGACGACCGCCTCGATCTGCGTCTCGACTGGAGCGGCCGAGCTCATGGGAGAGCGATGCCGATCCGCGGCATGACCTCTTCGGCAAGCAGATGCATCTGGTCGTCGATCTGTTCGCGTGTGAACCCCGGGAAGTCGGGGAACACCATGAGGTGCTGCAGATCAAGTCGATCCTTGAGCCGCCCAAGAAGATCAGCAACCTGCTCGACTGACCCAATGGCCATGGATCCGAAGTCGATCGTTTCTTCGATCGACGGCTTGTGGTCGAACGCCGCCTCGGGATAGTGCTTGAACCTTCCATAGGGCGAAAGGAACTTCACGTACTCGTCGTGGGGGTTGCGGCCTACCTTTATCGCTTCTGCCGTTGTACGGCCGACGATGGCGTTTAGGTGCAGAGCCCGGCCCTCCCCCTTGGCCAGCTCGCGTCCGAACTCGGCCGACTTGTCGGCGAAGTAATCCCATTGCTCGCCAATCCGTTCAGGAGGTCCACCACTGAAGATGGCTGTGTGACCGACCCGAGCCACATAGTCGACCGTGGCCGGTGACGTGGCGGGCTGGAATACCTCAACAGGCGACAGCGGCCTCGGCACCAGCGTGAGATCCTTCACGGTGCTCCCCCGGTCAGGAATACCTGGCGGCGGGAAGACGAAGTGTTTGCCGGTGTAGCTGAACTTCTCTTGGGTCCACGCCATCTTGATCACCTCGATGCCCTCTTCGAACATCTCGCGATTGATCCGGTCGCGGTCGGCCGCCATTTCATTGTCGCCCGATGCAACCGTGCCACCGAGCGTCTCGGCTTCGCGAGGGACGGTGCCCCGACCAACGCCGAAAACCATACGCCCACGCGTGAGGATGTCGGCCAAGGCGAAGTCCTCGGCCAAACGGAGGGGGTGCCATTGTGGGACCACGTTGAATGCCTGCCCGAAGCGCAGGGTCGAGGTGAGCGAAGCCAGGTGTTGACCCATCTGGATCAGATTGGGAACAACCTCATAGCCCTCGTGTTGAAAATGGTGTTCTGTAAGCCAGAACGTGTCGAACCCGAGGCCTTCGGCCACCGGGGCCCAGTGCTCGAGATTCTCGTAGCAGGCGACAACGTCGCTGTTGTCGTACCGCCGGTCGGTCGGATCTGGTCCGCCGGAACCGGGGTCGGTCATCGGAACGGCGCAATAGAAGTGCACGTCAACTCGCATCGGTGGATCGTACTATCACCATGTGAACGCTCCGTTTCTGACCCAGTTCGACACCATCAACGGCTCGCTGGGAGTACATCGGTGGATCAACGATCATCCGATCGTCGTTGCATTGGCCGGGGTCGACGGGTCTGGCCTCGGATGGGAAGCCATCGCGACAGAAGCCGCAGTGCCAGTGACAGCGCTCGACCTCCGGGGCCGCGGCGCCGCATCAGTCGCCGGACCATTCGGAGTCGCCGCTCATGCCGTCGACGTTGCCGAGTATCTCCGCTCGCTCCCCGCCCCGGTGGTGCTCGCCGGTCACTCGTTCGGTGGCCATGTTGCGTGTCGAGTCGCGGCCGACCATCCCGAGCTCGTGCAGCATCTCGTACTCGTCGATGGCGGACCCGCCCGCTTGATTCCCGAAGGCATGACGGCGGCCGGGCTGGCCCACCTTGCACTCGGAAATATCATTCCCAACCTTGCGTCGAAGCCATTCCCCGTGAGCGAAGAGGCCGTTCGAACCGACTTCCTGTCGATGGTGGCGGATGCCGCCAGCACCGAGGCACTCGCAGCTGTCAGGATCCCCGTCTCCCTCATCCGGGCCGAGCACGGAATGGCAGAAGGGATGCCACCCGTGATCACCGATGCCGTCATCGACAACCTGCATTCGAGCGGCGTCGATCTCACCGTGTCTTCCTTCGCTGGGGCTACCCACTTCTCATTGCTGTTCAATCCGACCCACAGCGCCCTCGTCGCTCGTCATCTTGCCGACTGCGTCTGAGCTCCCTCCCTTGCCGATGGCACCGTTGCCTACAGCACGGGCGAGGCAATCCTCTTTCTGACGGGCGTTGCCGGCTGAAAGGTGTTGACCGATCAGGGGCGGTAGCTGAAGCCGGTGGGGCCGGGCTTCAACGACCGCTGGGCCAGCGCGATCCACTCGCACAGCAGTGGCCGAGTGTCGCGGGGATCAATGATCTCTTCGATCTCGAAGAACTCGGCCGACCGATGGGGCGAGCGAACTCGGTTCAGTCGCTCGGTGATTTCAGCGAGTAGGCCTTCGGGATCGTCGCTCTCCGCCAGCTCAGCCTTGTAGGCCACCTCGAGCCCACCTTCGATCGGCAATGAACCCCAGTCACCCGAGGGCCATGCAAATCGGAAGCTCTCGGCTCCTGGTTTGCTGTTGGCCGCGCCGGCGACACCGAATGCCTTGCGTATGACCACACAGGCGAACGGCACCGTGGCCTGGCCGAGCGCGGCCAGGGCAGTCGAGCCGTGGCGAATGGTCGCCTGCTCTTCGGAGTCCTTACCAATGACGAAACCGGGGCAGTCTTCGAGGTGGACGACCGGTAGGTGGAACGTCGACGCTAGATCGAGCAGCCGGATCAACTTCTTCGCTGCATCGGCGGTCCAACCACCTCCGTAGATGCGGGGATCTTCGGCGAATACCGCGACCGGGTAGCCGTCGAGGTGGGCCAGACCGGTGATGATCGACTGGCCCCAGTTTCGACCGATCTCGAAGAACGAGTCGACGTCGACAATGTCATCGAGAATGGCCCGCATGTCATACGCGGCTCGTGGTCCCCGCGGCACGATCGAGAGCAGGCGCTCTTCGCGGCGATCGACAGGGTCGCCGGTTTGTGAACGCGGCGGCAACTCGTCCACGTTCCCCGGCAGGTAGTACAAGAACTGCCGGGCTCGGAAGAACGCTTCCTCTTCGGAGTCGACGACATCATCGATGGCACCGTTGCCGGTGTGGATGTCGGCATGACCGAGCTCTTCCTTGGTGACGTCACCGAGCGCAGCGTGTTTCACCAGGGCGGGCCCGGCGATCATCATCTGAGCGGTGTCCCGCACGATCACTGAATAGTGAGCAGTAGCGACGCGGGCGGCACCGATCCCGGCCACCGATCCCAGGGCAAGCGAGACCGAGGGTGCCACCCCGAGATGGTTGACGATCGTCTCCCAACCCCGAAGCTCTGGAATGTAGGTGCGGCCCGCCATCTCGATGGTCTTCACCGACCCGCCACCGCCCATGCCATCTACCAACCGAATATGGGGCAGAGCCATCTCGAACGCTATGCCCTCGGCCTTGGCTCGTTTGGCCGGAATCGTGGCTTCTGCCGACCCACCGCGAACGGTAAAATCATCTCCGGAAACCACGGCCGGCCGACCGTCGATCTCGGCCAAACCGAAGATGAAGTTGGACGGCGTGAACTCGATCAAGTTCCCTTCGTCGTCATACGTACCGACACCGGCCGTCTTGCCGATCTCATGGAACGATTCCTTGTCACAGATCGCCTCGATCCGCTCTCGGATGGTCATCTTCCCGAAGTGGTGCTGGCGTTCAACCTTCTCGACGCCTCCCAACTCTTCAGCCAGTGCTTCACGACGGTGAAGCTCGTCAAGCTCCGGTTGCCAGCTCGTGTCGTTCATCAGTCTGACCTCAGCTCAGTTCGGCGGTGAGCCGCTCATGAATCGCACCGAGTTGATCCTCGATGGCCGAGACACTGCGACTACCGCTTTGGAAGATGGCGGTGGCGTTGATCGCCAACCATTCGAAATCGAGTTCAGCCAGCTCGACGGCCCGTGCGGCCACGACATCAAGATCGGCATAAAACTGCTTACCAGCCTCGTCGGTGGGTGGAGGTTGCAGCATCATCTGCATACCGATCGCGGCTGGATCTCGCCCTGCCTCGGCCGCCTGTCGGCGAATCTCGTCGCGGGAGGCGACTGCTTTCTCCTTGCCGCCGACCGCTGAACCCATCCACCCGTCACCGAACAGGGCGGTGCGGCGAATGGCCGCTTTTGAAAGACCACCGATCCAGATCGGCAGCTTCGCCCCCTGTGGTGGTTTTGGTTCCATGGCCATAGCTGCGGTGGGATAGAATTCGCCCTTGAGATCGACCTGCTCGTCGGCGAAATACGCCCGCAGCAACGCGATGGCTTCGTCCATGCGCTTACCGCGGTTCCGGAAGGACTCGTGGAGCGCATCAAACTCGGACTCTTGCCACCCAACACCTATCCCCAATCGCACACGCCCACCCGACAGCGTGTCGAGTGTGCTGATCTGCTTGGCCACAAGAGCCGGCTGCCGCTGGGGAAGCACGAGCACCTCGGTGGCCAGGCCAACCTGCTTTGTGGCGGCCGCCAGCCATGTCATGAGCACGATGGCCTCGAGAACCGGCATTTGCGGCGGATACCTCGAGTCGTCGCGGCCGGGGTGGGGATAGCCCATCACAACGTGATCAAAGACTGCGATCTCGTCATAACCAATCCGCTCAATCGCCTGCCCCAAGTCGGTGACCTTCTCCGGGCCCTCCCGATAGGCGACGCTGGGGAATTCAACCGAGAGTTTCATTAGTACGACGCACCAAGTCCGGCCCGGGCGTCTGACTGGACGCCGTAGCTCGGGATTGGATAGCGCAGGCCGTTGCGCGAGAGCGCCTCCAACCCCGCAATGGCCTTTGGCAGGAACTCAGGTGGCGTTGCCATCAGCAACTCGTCGTCCTGCACACCGCCGTAGCGCCGTTCAGCAAAACATGGGATCGAAACGCTTGGCTCGCGCATGCTGAGGGCTCGACCCCACGAGTCGGCACAGGCCGATTCGCCAACACATCCCCACTCAAAGTTCTTGTAGCCCGACCACTGGAGCCCATTGATCAACAGGATCATCTGGGCGGGTGTGGCGTAGATGAGGCAGATATCAGGCGGATCGAGCCTGCCAGTCGCAAGCGGCGAGACGGCCATGGCCTCGTACTTTCCGAACGGAACGGTGTGCATCGCTTCTTGGTGAGCGTGCGAATCCTCGATCGTCTCAAACCAGACGCCGGCCATGCGATCGCCAGACAACCACTCCTCGTCGCGAGGGTGGAGTCCCAACACTGCACCGCATTGGGCTCCGACAAGGTCGTCGTTGGTGATGCCCACCGTCCAGTTCAGACGAGAGGCCATGCCAACAATCTGATCGGTGGTGTGGATGTCTTTTGGCCGACGGATCTTCGGGATGGCCTCCATCTCATCCTTGGTGGCGAACATCGACATCCCGATCGGTGTTGTCCTCAGCCGAAGCAGTCGATTGAGGTCGTCGACCATCGCGCCCCAATCGATCGGGGCCCCGGCGAGATGCACCCGTTGGGTCGTGTCAGTCGTCTCTGTGGCATCGCTAGTCATCTGCTTTGTCCTTCCGTGTTCTGTCACCGAAGCTAATCGCCGGAGTGCCCGGGCTCCCAACAGGCGGTTCGACTCCTCTGCCTCAAGTAATGACAGCGGCACCCGATAGTGACTCTGTGAGTCCTTTTTT
>JBLINY010000126.1:0-12424 GCA_047638695.1 Acidimicrobiales bacterium
GACCGCAGGCAATGTCGTTGGTGCCCACGAAGCCACCATCGCGTATCACTACGAACAAGCCCACCGCTACCGCTTCGAGCTGGGTGCCCTCGACGACGCGACGCGTGGGCTGGGCAACCATGCTGCAGATCTTCTGCGCACCGCAGCGGAACGGGCTTTGGACAGCGACGATCTCGCTGCTGCCGGCTCGCTAGCCAGAAGAGCCCTAGCCTGCGTGGACGACAACGACCGCATGCGCCCGGCCATCTTGTTGTTGGCGTGTGAAGCCCTGGCATCTTCGGACATACCTGCGGCCCGTTCGACTATTGCCGAGCTCTCAACCGTCGTGCCCAACGAGCGGCTCGTCGCATGGACTACATGCTTCGAGAGTCAACTCACGGTGATGACTGACCCGACCGGCTTGGTCGAGGCAGCGGCGGCATGCGCGACCGCCGCGTTGAGCCTGGCCGAGCTCGGCGATCACGCCGGTGTCGCCAAAGCACGCCAGATCCGAGCTGGCGCCCTGGCACGGCTCGGGCGTGTAGGCGACTGCGAGATCGAGCTCGACCTGGCCTTGACCTCTGCTCGAGCCGCCGAAGACCGCCGGCGAGTAACAGCGGTGTTGGGCGCGGCACCGCTCGCAGCGTTGTGGGGACCCTCCACGGTTCCGCGGGCCGGTGGCCGCTGCCTCGATGTCATCCGCTTGTTGCGCATCACGGCCGGCTCCCCGGCGGTCGAAGCGGTCTCGGTGCGATGCCAAGCCGTACTCGAAGCCCTGCGTGGCCGCTTCGACGCGGCCCGCGCAATGCTCGAAACCTCGCGCCGGACCGCCGAGGAGCTCGGTCTACGCCCGAGCCTCATGAAAACGGAGTTGTACGCCGGAATTGTCAAACTCCTCGCTGGTGAGCCAGCCGAGGCAGAGACACATCTTCGCCTTGCTCATGCCGGTCTCGGCCGCCTGGGAATCGGCGCCGACGCCGGCCAGGCGACCGCCCACCTCGCCCGCTCGCTGTTGCTTCAGGGCAAGCTCGACGAAGCCGCACAGCTGGCCGTCGAGGCAGACGAAAATGCGGGCCAGAATCTTCAAACGGCGATCGCTGCGAAGTCGGTCCGGTCCGAGATTTTCGCCGCCCAAGGCCACCACGATGAAGCCGTCGCTCACGGCAGACAAGCGGTCGCGATCGCAGAGGGAACCGAACTCATCGTCGACCACGCGAGCGCGGTCGCAGCCTTCGCTAGAGTTCTTCACACCGCCGGTCGGGACGATGACGCGTATGCGGCGGCCCTCGCGGCCAATCGCTTGTGGCACGCCAAGGGCGCTTTGGTTGACCAAGGTGGATACCCAACCCAACCTTCACACGATCCAGCAACGATAGGACCCGCTCGGGACGCAGGGTCAGAGCGCGACGACGCACGACCGGAATCATCGGTCGATGAGCGATCAGCCCTCGCGGCGCAGTCCTCCCAAGCTCGGCGGTTCCTCGCGCTCGAGGAGTCGGGCACCTTCGATCTGGACCGCTATGTTCCGATGCTGGCACCAGATCTGGTGCGCGACGATCGACGCGATGCCTCCGGTACATCGATGGGTGTCGGCGGACGAGACGCGTTCATCGCCGGCGTCGAAGCCATGCGCGCCATCGGCGGAAACTACGCCCGGTTCACACCGCTCGCCGCCGACCGGGCCCGACTTCTGCTCGCTCGAGGCGTAGCCGACTACGGAGACGGTAACGAGACGCCGTTTATCGTTCTCCTTCGCTGGAATGACGACGGGCTTATCGATCTCATCGCCATCTACGGAGATGACGAGCGTGAAGGGGCGGAAGCCGAACTCGCCCGGCTGGCTTCGCTGGACGCTGCTTCGTTACGGTCCGACTCTGCCTCAGGCGTAGCTGGGTCCCGTTCGCACCTCGAACTCAGCTCTCCGATGATGGTTGCGTGCGCCCGCATCGTCGATGCCTACGAAGCACGAGATATTGATGTCGTCGCCCGAACCATCTCGCCGAACCTGACCACAGACGATCGGCGAGCGGGAATACGCGTCGAGTCCGACCGAGAGCACAGCCTCGCCGCGATCACCGACCTCCTCGAGCATCCCGTGGAACTCACGTTGACTCTGTCGCCAGTCGCCACTCGAGGCGACCGCCTGGCTCTCTTCGACGCAACGCTGGAACCACCCTTCGGCGCCCCACCCAGTTCACAACGATTCTCGGACTCGACGACGAGGGACTCATCGCCCGCATCGTCGACATGGAACCCGATGACCGCGAGGCGGCCATCACGGAGCTCGACCGACTCCACTCCGAGGACGCTGCTGGACAGCCGCTCACTAACCGAGCCACAGACATAACCACGCGGCTGATCGAGACTCATCCATTCGATCTAGATGCTTTCAGCTCGGGCCTCGCCACCGGGATGATCCGCGACGATCGACGCTCCGGAGTGTCGTTCCCCATGGCCGATCGAGCCGAGTACATCGAGTCCATGCGGCCCTTCTTTGCATCGGGCGGCACGATCGAGATCGCACAGATCCTCGGAGTACGCGGCGAACGCCTCGCACTGACCAGAATCGAGATGAACTACGGCGACGAAAACGTCTCGCCCGTTCTGGTGATTGAACGAGCGACGCCCCGCGACGAGATCGACCGCTTCATCGTGTTCGATGCCGACGATCTCCGGCGGGCAAGGCTCGAACTCGACGAGCTCTATCGCGAGGAACTCGCCGAGACGATCCACAGAAACGACGCATGGCGTTCCTATGAGAGCATGGGCAACGCTCTCGCGAACGCCGATTTCGAGGCTCTGAACACCAAGCTCTCTCACGAATTCCTGCGCGTCGACCACAGAAGCGGGTTCTCACTACCACCAGCAGACCGCGACGAATGGGTGAACTCGATGCGAACCCTCGTTGACATCAGCGGCGACCAAGTCATCGCTTCGTGGTGGCCAATTGAAACGCGCGGTGACCATCTGATTCTTGTCCAGACGTCGCTGATTCGTTCCGGCGGCCAAATCACCGACCACCTCGCCCTCATCCGGACGAACCGACAGGGCCTCATGAACACGCTGCTCGTGTTCGACGCCGACGACCTCGCAGCCGCATTGCTCAAACTTGACCGGCTCCAACGAGATGAACTGGGACCAAGCAACGCAGCGAACCAGAGCGACCCCACTATCGCCAACACCGCTTCGACAATCTGGGCTTCACGCTTCGGCACGGCTGTGAACGCCAACGACTGGGCGACCGCCGGGCCCATGCTGTCCGACGCATTGCAGTTCGAGGTACACCGTCGCACGGCGAACGAGGTGGGGGGAGGCAAAGCCGACTTCCAGGCCCAGGCCAACTCATGGACCGATATTCGGATGACAAGCGAGAACACTCCGATCGCAGTTCGCGACGAACATCTGGTCTTGCTCGAGACTGAACAACACATCGACGGACGATTCAATGTGCTCATCTACAGCGTCATCGAGGTCAACGAATCTGGTGTGGCCACCTACCTTGGCGTCTGGGACGAGGACGATCTCCAGCTCGCCAACGACGAGTCGGTGAATCGGCGATGGTTCGCAACTCTCAACAGTTCGCAGAGAGCGCAAGCCACGTTTCTCGTCGCGTTCGGCGAGGCAATCGTGCACGCCGATCTCGACTGGATGGAGCGCCACATCGCTCCGGGCTTCCAGAGCAACGATCACCGGCCTGCCGGGCTCGGCGACCGGGACCGGGCAACGTTCATGGCCATGGTCGCCCAACGGCCGACCACCGTAGGCGACGGCGTCTTTGTCCTCGGTGAGGTCCTGCGATCGGACGCAGAGTGGGTGGTTGCATCGATGGACCTCCGCACCCAACCACCAAGCGGAGGGGGATATGTCAGTGAACAGGTCGTGACCGCGACACAATTCGGCCGCAACCAGTTCCTGCGAGTTGATATCTATCCAATTGAGCGACCGCAGCAGGCTCTCGCCGCACTTGCGGAGACCCTCCGGAATCGGGAACCAGTGCTCGCGGCGGCCGGGCCCCAGAATCTCGCCACGGAAACCGGCCTGCGGCTTGCCGAAGCAGGCTACGGGCAGCGTGACTGGGCGACGGTTGAGGCGCTGTCGCACGAGGGACCTCAACTTCGAGGTCCGTAGAAGCGTGGCCGTCCCCGAAGGTGGTCGAACCGAGTTGATCGAGGCCCTGCAGGCGTGGCCGGAGACGGGCATCACACACCGCGTCGAGCCGATCGCAGTGCGGGGTGGAGCATCGATCTACAACTGGATGAAACAAGCCGACATCGATGACGGAGTCCGGCCAGGACTAACTCAACAAGAAGTCGACGAACTCCGCGAAGTGAAGAAACGCAACCGGGTCCTCGAGGAAGAAAACCTGATCCTGCGCCGAGCCGCAGCGTTCTTCGCCAAAGACATCTCCCCAAAATGAAGTACCCGCTCGTCGAACAACTCGCCGCCGAACATAGTGTGCGGATCGCATCGTCGTGTCGGGTCCTCGATTTCTCACCCCAAGCGTTCTACAAATGGCGGTCCGAACCGTGCTCTCGCCGCGATCACGACGACGCTGTCTTAGTGAACGCGATCATCAACATCCATGACGATGATCCTGAGTTCGGTTACCGGTTCATCTCCGACGAACTCGAACGGACCGGTTGGAACGTGTCAGAGAACCGTGTGCACCGGCTCTGCCGCGACCATCAGATCCTCTCGGCCACTGTGAAACGCAGAGGCCACGCCCGAAAGCCGGGCCCACCAGTGCACGACGACTTAGTCGAACGGGACTTCACCGCGACGGCTGCGAATGAGCGTTGGGTCGGAGACATCACTGAGCATCGCACCGACGAGGGACGGCTCTATCTCTGCACATTCAAGGACCTGTGGTCGAACCGGATCGTCGGCTACTCAATCGCTGATCGTATGACCGCAGCCCTCGCCGTCGCCGCGATCCGTAACGCAGGTCTGCGCCGCGATTGTGTCGGTGTGATTGTTCACACCGACCGCGGATCGCAATTTCGTTCACGAGCTTTTGTGTCGACCCTCAACGATCTCGGCATGGTCGGCTCAATGGGTCGGGTCGGCGCCGAGGGCGACAATGCAGTAGCTGAATCGTTCTTCTCGCTACTCCAAAAGAACGTCCTCGACAGGCAACGATGGGCCACCCGAGACCAGCTCCGACTGGCGATCATCGTCTGGATCGAACGGACCTACCACCGCCGCCGTAAACAACGCAGGCTCGGCCGCCTCACACCGATCGAGTTCGAAACAATCCACCAAACCGCCGCACAAGCGGCATGACATTTCTAAACCCGAACATCAACCAAACCTTGGGCAGACCCCGCCGACCAAACAACCAAACAACCAAACAAAGGAGCAGGAAATGGGTGAAGACCGATGAGTCGGTTCGACGGCGCTCCAGAAGATTGGGAAGGGCGCGTGTTCCGTTTCGTCGACACCGACCCGCGACACCTCGATGTTGTCCGACGGTCCGACACCGACGACAATTACACAAATCTGTGTAACGGCGACGGTGCCGGGGCCGTCGCCCAGGTCAACACCGACGAATCCATCGGGCACCGACGTCCGGGCCGAATCTTTACGAGATCCTCGCCCCTGACCCCAACAAAGAGGAAGTCCTCGACGGAGATGCCCAGACCTCAGTCGAGTCGGCACAGGCCCGTCAGTACCGCTAGTCCATGAGATTGAACTGGCGCATCACGATCTGGGCCTTTGCGTTGGCCATCGCCGACACGAAATCGCTGTCAGTGGACGCTGCCGCAGAAGCAGCCAGGTAGGAATCGATCGATTCGGTATAAGCGATAGCTATGTGGATACCGCTTTGCTGACCCGCTGCGATTGCTCGAGTGAAGCGCATCCCGTTTACGCCGTTGGCATGCATTACGTTGCTGGAGGCCTCAACAACAGCTTGCTCCGCCTCGGGGTTGGGGGCTTGAACAGCCGCGATCACCGAGACCGCATACTTTCCCTCTGGTGTCCCGGTCTCTCCATACAGTTCGGTAAATGCAGTCCCAAGCGGGGACATTCCTCGTGATTGCATCAACGCTCCGACTTCAGGGTCTCCAACTATCTGAGGTCTGGCGTCAAAATAGGCATCGGCCGTGTTCCAGATGCTCGCCACTGTGAACGAACCCGCAGTTTCGCCGGTCAGAACAATCGATCCGGTCACCCGCAACGCTCCTTGGGCCTCGAACTTCGGTCGTACGAGCTCCATGTCGGGTGTGAAATTCGAGGTATCTCCCGTGTACTGGGAAAAGACCATGTAGGACATTGATTCACCTTCGGCTTTTAGCAGATCCGCTCTGGACCGTTAGATGCATACTCCCACATGCGCCACAAGACCACTCTCGGTACATCAATCTCGTTGGAGTGTTCTTAGGGATGCAGGGCGCCGACCATGATCAGTCAGAAATCTGGCTCGATCGTGAACATCAGCTCGATCGGCGGTATCCGAGCTGCGCTGGCCTGTATTGGTTACGTGGCGTCGAAGTTCGCGGTGACGGGTATGACCAAGGCCGCTGCTATCGAGCTCGCCCGCCACAATGTCCGGGTGAACTCGATCCATCCCGGGATGATTGACACTGACATGATCCGAGAGGTGGCCAGCGGAGACCAGAACCGTCTCGATCGCCTAGCTGGTTCAGTTCCGATGGGTCGCTCGGCTGGACCTGGGGAGATCGCGAGCTTGGCTCTGTATCTCGCGTCCGAGGAGTCCAGCTTCAGCACCGGGTCGGAGTTCATCGCCGACGGCGGTGTCACCGCGAGCTGACCCACAACCGAGACACCAACGGAGCAATGGTTCCGTCCGCCCCTTTTTGCGAGCTTGAGACCAGCTCTCAGAGAGACCCGCTCTAACCGGCAGAGTGGAACGGGTCGTCTGGGGCCTCAGACGACTGACCTGGATGTCGTTATCGAGCGGTGTGCGAGGATGAGGCGGTGACCGCCGACCAGCCTTCGCCGACGTCGGGGACGGTGATGTTTCTGTTCACTGATGTTGAGGGGTCGACGCGGTTGTGGGCCGAGGATATTGATGCGATGGCGTCGTCGTTGCGGGTGCATGACGAAGTTGTGCGATCGGTGATTGAGAGACACAGGGGGTATGTGTTCGCCACGGCGGGGGATTCGTTTTGTGCGGCGTTCGGTCGCGCCAGCGATGCGGTGGCGGCCGCTACTTCTGCGCAGGCCGAGTTGGCTGATGCGGGTTGGCCCGGTCCGCGGTTGACGGTTCGGATAGGTCTTCATTTGGGTGAGGCGGAGGAGCGGGGTGGCGATTACTTCGGCCCGGGGGTGAATACGGCGGCTCGGGTTGAGGCGGCGGGTCATGGCGGGCAGGTGCTGTTGAGCGGGACGGTTCGTGATGCTGCAGGGGTCGCGGCCACCGACTTGGGTTCGCATCGGTTACGGGATGTCCCAGAGAAGCTGCAGTTGTTCCAGTTGGGTGATCGGGAATTCCCTCCGCTTCGAGTGGTCTCCGATGACCTTGTTCGGTTGCCGGTGCCGTCGACTCCGTTGGTTGGTCGTGAGGACGAGATCCGAACGATTCGGGAGCTGTTGTTGACGTATCGGTTGGTGACGCTGGCCGGTGTGGGCGGTGCGGGCAAGACTCGGCTGGCTATCGAGGTGGCCGAGCGTGAGCTCCCCAATCTCGAGCATGGCGCGTACTTTGCTGATCTGGCCACGGTCTCGGACCGGGAGGAGGTGGCCGAGGCGGTCGCTGCAGCGATGGGGTTGCGTCTCGACAACGACGATCCGGCCGAGCGGGTGTGCCGGTTCTTGGCGCCCCGGCGGGCGCTGTTGGTGTTGGATAACTGTGAGCACGTCATCGATACCGTCGCGGATCTTGTTGAGGCGGTGTTGGCTGTGCCGGGGCCGGGGCGCATCGTGGCCACGAGCCGTGAGTTGTTGGACATCGCTGGTGAGCGGGTGTTCCAGGTCCCGTCGCTGCAGAGCGATGACGGGTCCTCGGCAGCGGTTCGGCTGTTCGTAGATCGTGCCGAAGCGGCAGGTGCCGCTGGGCTGACGGACGAAACGACGCGCAGAGTGATCGCCCAGTTGTGCGCCGAACTCGACGGCATGCCTTTGGCTATCGAGCTCGCTGCAGCGCGCGCTGCGGTGATGTCACCTGCACAGTTGCTGGAACGCATTGATGACCGGTTCACCTTGTTATCAGGGGGTCGCGTCGCAGCAGGCAACGCCGCCGAACGTTGGAAGCGACCGTTGACTGGAGCTACGACCTTCTCGACGACGACGAGAAGCACGCCTTTCGCGTCTGCGGTGTGTTCGCCGGTGATTTCGACGTTCCGGCGGCCGCGGCGGTGGCCGAGGTCGAGGAGCCCGCAATGCTGGATCTCATCGACTCGCTGCAGGCCAAGTCATTGCTGACGACACGACCAACACCGTTCGGTGTCCGCTATCGCATGCTGGAAACGCTGCGGGCCTACAGCCACGACAAGCTCATCGCGCTGGGAGAGATCGAGGCCGTACGCGACCGCCACGCCAGCTTCTACACCGCCCGATGGGACCCAGTCGACCGATACGAGGAAGCCAACCTCAAGGTGCTGGAAGTCATCGCCGACATGGACAACCTCCGGGCTGCATCGGCATGGACCGATGCACGCGGCCAGCACCAACAGTCAATCCGACTGTTCAGCGTGGTCGGATGGATCGAACTCTCGACATCGAACCTCGGAAGGTTCAACCGTGGATACGAACAGCTTCAACACGACCGGGATGACCCGCACTCGGCCTGGGCGCAGACGCTCGCGGCTGGCGCTGCCGCCGTGGGAATGCTTCTCCACCCGACCCGCGATCCGGCGCAAGCAGCCATCGAATCGTCACACGCTGGCGTGCGCGCAGATGGACTTGTGATGCGGGCTGCTCTGACCGCGGCGACCGATCCAGCGCAGAGCCTCGCCATGCTCGATCTCGTCAAACAAATCGGCGGACTGTCCCCGATGCGACAGGCCTGGGTCCACATCGGGGTGGGGAAGGCCATGAGCCAGATCGGGCAACTGGACACTGCCCGTCGTGGCTATGAGGACGGTCTTGTTCTTCTTGGCGCAGATGCCGATGCGCCGCTGTTGAAGATGGTCGCTCTCGTTGGTCTCGCTGCGCTCGACCTCCTTGAAGACCAACCCCAGGCAGCTCTCGACACGCTCGACAACATCGAATTCGTACCACCACACTTCTCCACCGAAGTACTACGAGCCATCGCTTTCGGCCAGCTCGGCCCGTTTGATGCAGCACTCGACCAGCTACGACAGACAAGCCGAGAAGCGCACCTAGGAAGGATCCCCTACTACGCATGTCCCACCCTCATCGGGTTCGCCGGGCTGGCGCTCACCCAAGGCGACGACCGGCACGCCACCGAGCTGATCACAGCGACCAAGGGCATCGGCATAACAGGTCACGCCGCCTACTGGCTCAACATCGCCGACCGCCTCGGCTGCGGCGCCATCGTCCGCGATCCCGCCTACCAACCCCGACCCGAGCCCGAGCTAGCTGTGCTACTCGACACCGAGCTCGAGAAGTGGGCTATTGAGCTGTAACAGGCCACCAGAAACTCAGCGACCGCATCCGCCCGACCCGCCCGCTCACCGGCAGTACAGGAAGGTGATGGAACTCGTTTCTGACTTGGCCTATGCGTCATTACCGGGTGGCGTGGGATGCTGAGCGGGCATGGCCGAGCGACAGACACGGGTCTGGGGTGTGGCTTCACCGAAGCATCAGCACCGAGTGAAAACTGATCACGCGGAAGACTTCAAGCCCACCAGACGTCCTCATCTGCCCACCCCAGACCCGCCACGGTTGACAGAGAGGAACCGATAGCGGCGGCGCACGTGCTGGTCGTTCCGCGATTCGATGAGTGCCACCGGGCGGGTAAGAGTTTGGAACCAGCGTTCAGAAGGACCGTTCCGAAATGGTCGGGGAACTCGCATTCGCCAAATAAACAGCACGCACTCGAAGGCGGCCTGGCCGTGCTGATCGACGGCTTGGTAGACGTTTTACCACACGTGACCGAGCCGATCCCTCGAGGCAACAGCTCTCAGTCCGCAGCCTGGCGGCATCGAACGCTGAGCGGGCCGCCCAGGAACTCTCCGCTTAGAAAAGGCGGCTCGGGAACACACTCGGGAAGGGTTTCGGGAACGATTCCGGGAAGCCCGATCACCACTGTCGACGCTATGAACCCACAACCACTGCTCGACATTGAACAAGCCGCCGAGCGCCTAAACGTCAGCCATCGCTTCATTCGCAGACTCATCGCCCAGCACAGAATCGACTACCTCAAGATCGGCAAATTCATCCGCTTCCGACCAGATGAGCTCGACAGCTGGATCGAGGACCAACGAGTCCAACACGTCGGCCACAGGGCCGGTTGATGAGGACCAGCCGAAGCGAGACTTGGATTACAGAGGCCTACAGCAACGGTCCGTACGACCATATGTACTGGAGACCACGAGGGTTCCAAGGCATCAACGGTTGAGGCACCGCATGAGATCAGTTCGCCCGCTTTCGCATGTCATGACATCGTGATATCATAACTTCATGCCGAAGCAAACCACGGTCCGCCTACCCGACGAACTCGCCGACGAAGCCGAAGCCGTTGCACGCGTCCAAGGCAGCAGCGTCAACCAACTCATCATCGACTCACTCACCGCCGAGATCGAGCGCGTCCGCGCCGACGAAGACTTCACCTCCCGCGCCAAGCGCCTCATCGAACGCGACAAGGAGCTCCTCGAGCGCCTCGGTAGGCGACGAGATACATCACCCTCGCCGAATACCTCGTGATCACCGAGCTTGCGACCGGCTTCGCAGCTGAAGACCTCATGGCCACGGGCAGGATCGATCTTGCCGACTCGGCTCTGCACGCACCCCAGGCCGGGTTCGACGACCAAGACTTCTATCCCGACATCTACGACAAGGCCGCCGTCCTCTGTTGGCGCCTAGCTCGCAACCATCCGCTACCCGATGGCAACAAGCGGGCTGCATGGGCCACGCTCACACTCTTCATCGACCTCAACGACGGCCAGTGGACGCCCGATCCTCCTGATGTTGATGACGCGGAACGCACCATAGTCGCAGTCGCTGCAGGCGAGATCGACGAAGCAGCCCTCGCCGAATGGCTGCGCGAACGAGTCACGTTCAAGAGCACAGAGTGACGAACGACTCCAACAAACCGCGCACTGACGAGGCTGAGATACGGCCGCCGAACAACCTCGGTGACGATCGAATCACCAACATCGCCGAAGCTTCGCTCACGAAGACTTCAAGCCTGGGAACTACTTGAAGTCGGACGTGTAGGACACGGCCAGTGAATGCACGACTCTCCGTGCCTAGAACGTGCCTAGAAGAACCGAGAACAGGGGTTCCAAGCGGTCACCAGCAGGGGTCAGCCCGACCCGCTCAGACAACCACTGACCTGCGAAAACGCTGGTCAGAGGCCTGAACCACTAAACGCCTCAAGAAGCTTCCCAAGCTGAATACCGGGGTTCGATTCCCCGTACCCGCTCCATACAAACCTGAGTGTTTCCCCTGTTCAGGGTACTTTGACGGCTCGAAGTTCGACCTCTGACTGCACCGCTGGGAACCGTGAATGACTCCCTTTGACCTTTGCTAGTTGCACGAATGTTGCACGGCTGGGACGGCGCTACCGGCCGATAATCCGGTCGATTTGGCTGGCCAGCTCTTCATCGCGACCTTCGGCGACGTGTTGGTACACCATTGCAGCGTCGGGGGATGCGTGACCGAGACGATCCTGGATCTCTTTGAGCGTGCCCCCGGCAATAGCTGAGAGCGTCCCTGCGAGATGACGCAGATCGTGAAACCGCATTGTGGGCAGCTCGACCGGCACCGTTGCGTTGAGGGATCGGGTCAGCGATCGGCGAGGGTGCCGAGATGACTCATCACGTCGATCGGACACTACCGAAAGACCGTTCCGCGTTCGCTGGCTACCGATTCCCGCCCGAGTTGATCATGCTGGCTGTCCGTTGGTACCTCCGCTACGGCCTGTCCTACCGAGACGTCGAAGAACTCCTCGTCGAACGCGGCATCGGTTTCCGCTGGTTCGTCGACGAGACCTACGTGAAAGTGGCTGGGAAGTGGCGCTACGTCTACCGAGCCGTTAATGAACATGGCCAAGTGATTGACGTGGTCGTCTCGCCACGACGCAACATCGCTTCGGCCAAATCGTTCCTCGCGCAAGCACTCGACGCCCACGGTGAACCAAACGAGGTCGTCACCGATCTCGCCTAAGCGCTCGAAACCGTGATCGAGGAACTCATCCCCGACGCGTTCCACAACACCGAGCAATACGCCACGGATGTAATTGTCAACCGTTCGATGCCGGTTTCTTTGGTTGCCAGTGGGCAACCATCACCTCGTAGGCGTGTTCTTGTTGTTCGACAAACTCTCGTTCGCGGCGCCGGAACTCGGGGTCGTTGTA
>JBLINY010000127.1:0-12281 GCA_047638695.1 Acidimicrobiales bacterium
GCAGTCTGAGGTAGCAGAGACCGCGAAGCAGTCTGAGGTAGCAGAGACCGCGAAGCAGTCTGAGGTAGCAGAGACCGCGAAGCAGTCTGAGGTAGCAGAGACCGCGAAGCAGTCTGAGGTAGCAGAGGTTCTCCACCTTCCCCGGTGACTCGAAAGAATGTCGTTGTAGGGGAGTGGTGGGGTGCTCGGACGGTTTGGTCGTGTCTGGCTGCTATCGGTACTTGTCGTCGGGTGGATTTCGCCCGGGCTGTCGGCGGAAACGACGTGGTGGGTGCCGCCGGTGGATGCACAGGTTGTCGACCCCTTTCGGCCGCCGGCCACTCGTTTTGGCGCTGGCAATCGAGGTCTCGAGTACGGAACGTTCGGTGGCGAGCCGGTTTGGGCTGTCGCCGATGGGCGGGTGACGTTCGCTGGCACGGTCGCCAGGCACCGCTTTGTGGTGGTCACGCACGTCGATGGTCTGAGGTCGACCTATGGCTTTCTGCGGTCGTCGTCGGTGGTGCGTGGCCAGTTCGTATCGCAAGGTCAGCGAGTGGGTCGGGCTGGACCCGGCTTCCATCTCACTGCCCGGTTGGGGGACGAGTACGTCGACCCTGTGCTTCTGTTCGCCGGGGCCGAGGTGGTAATTCGTCTGATCGAAAACGCAGCGCCAATCGGTTTCGGTCGTCGGATAGCGCTCGTAGAGAATCGCAAGTAGTCGCACGTACCGTCATGCAGTTGACCGCGCGTCCGACTGCTCCCGATATGCTTGCGGCGCTCGGCTCGTCGTCGAGCTCTCTATCCGTCCATCACCACGGCCCGTCGTATTCCACGGTCGCTCGCTTCTGAACAGAGGTCGAGCGCTCGGCGGGCCCAACCAACCGCAGGAGAATGCCGATGACTGCTGTCGTCACTATGAAGCAATTGCTCGAGGCCGGTGTGCATTTTGGCCACCAGACCCGTCGCTGGAACCCGAAGATGAAGCGATTCATCCACGGAGAGCAGGGCGGCATCTACTTGCTCGACCTTGTCCAGACGCTCGAACGCATCGAGAAGGCCTACATCTTCGTCCGCGACACGGTTGCCGATGGCGGCACCGTCTTGTTCGTCGGCACCAAAAAGCAGGCGCAGGATCCAATCCGCATGAACGCTCAATCAGTCGGCATGCCATTCGTTGATCAGCGTTGGTTGGGCGGGATGCTCACCAACTACCAGACCATCTCCAAGCGAGTTGGCAAAATGCTCGAGTACGAGCGCATGCGTGCCGCTGGCGACTTCGAGGAAATGCCGAAGAAGGAAGCGCTTCGCTATAGCCGCGAGCTCGAGAAGCTCGACCGCAACATCGGCGGTATCAAGACGATGGTGAAGCAGCCTGACGTGGTGTTTGTTCTGGACACCATCAAGGAGCACATTGCAGTCACCGAGGCCCGGAAGTTGAACATCCCAATCGTGGCGGTTGTCGATACCAACTGCGATCCGGATCTCATCACCTTCCCGATTCCCGGCAATGATGACGCCATTCGGGCCTCTCACCTGATGGCTCGCGTCATCGCCGAAGCCATTGCCGAGGGCAAGATCATGCACGCCGGCAAGACCGGCGCGCCGACCGCTCCGGTCGAGCGCAGCCCCGAAGAAGAGGCCGAGCACGAGGCTGCTCAGGCTGCTGCACGCGAGGAAGCTGCCCGACAGGCCGCCGATCGCGAAGCTCGCGTAGCTAAGGCCCAGCAAGAGGCCGCCGAAAAGGCCGAGGCCGCTCCTGTCGAAGCTGAAGTAGCTGCCCCGACAGACCCGGAAGCGGCTGAGCCGACAGACGCGGAAGCGGCTGAGCCGGTAGCTGAAGTAGCTGCCCCGGCAGACGCCGAAGCGGCTGAGCCGGTAGCCGACGAAGCCGTTGCTTCTGACGTTCCCGCCGCGACCGAGACCGACACACCCGCCGAGAGCTGAGCGGATCCGCTCGTTCCCGGCTGCCTCTCCCATAACGAACAGACTCGAAAGTAGAGAAACCAAGATGGCTGACTTCAGCGCGAAAGACGTGCAAGAGCTCCGCAAGTCCACCGGTGCCGGCATGATGGATGCCAAGAAGGCACTGGTTGAGACCGGCGGCGATGCCGAGGCCGCTACCCAGTTGCTGCGCGAGAAGGGCTTGGCCAAGGCCCTGACCCGCTCGGATCGAGACAACAGCGAAGGGCTCGTGGTCGTAGCTCAGGACGACTCGGCTGCCGCCCTGGTCCAGCTCAAGTCCGAAACCGATTTCTCGGCCAAGTCCGAGCGCTTTCAGACCCTGGCCAACGACATGGTTGCTGCGGTACTCGCCCGTGGTGTCGATGCGGTTGCCGAGAAGAATCCCGAGGTTGAAGACCTCAAGCTCGAAGTAAAAGAGAACATCGACCTGGGTACCGTTGTCCGTTACGAGAAGGCCGACGGCCACCTGATCGACGCGTATCTTCACGGTGGCGGCAAGGCCGGCGTGTTGGTTGAGGGCGCCGGGATCGATGCCGGCCTCTTACACGAGATCGCCTTGCATATCGCCTTCGCCAAGCCTCGCTTCCTCAGTCGGGCTGAGGTTCCTGAGGAAGAGATCGAGAAAGAGCGCGCCGCCCTCTTGGAGATCACCAAGCAAGAGGGCAAGCCCGAGCAGGCGTGGCCCAAGATCGTCGAGGGGCGGATCAACGCCTGGTTCTCCGATCAGGTCCTGCTGGAACAGGGTCTGTTCGGCGAGAAAGAGAAAGTGTCAGAGAAGATCGGCAGCGGGACCCTCACCAGGTTCACTCTTGCCATGATCGGCTGATCATCAACTCGGAAGTAGGAACAACTCTTGAGCGCACCTGAATCGCAACAACAGGCGGATTCGACACCTGGAAAGAGGTGGACACGAGTCTTGCTGAAGTTGTCGGGCGAGGCGTTCGCTGGCGGCAAGGAGTTCGGCCTCGATGGTGAAACCATGGGCCGCATTGCCGATGACATCGTCGACGCTCGCAACAACCTCCAGGTCGAAGTGGCCGTTGTTGTGGGCGGCGGCAACATCTGGCGGGGCATCTCCGGTGCCGAAGGCGGCCTAGACCGAGCTCAGGCCGACTACATGGGCATGTTGGCGACGGTCATGAACGCTCTGGCGTTGCAAGACGTCCTCGAACAAAAGGGCGTTCCTACTCGCACCCAGTCGGCGATTCGCATGCCGCAGGTGGCTGAGGAGTACATCCGACGAAAAGCGATCCGTCACATGGAGAAAGGTCGGGTCGTCATCTTCGCTGCAGGCACTGGCAACCCGTTCTTCACCACCGACACGACGGCCGCGCTTCGGGCGGTCGAGATTGACGCCGACGTGCTGTTGAAGGGCACCCATGGGGGAGTCGATGGCATCTATACCGCCGATCCTCGCCTCGATGCGGACGCCACCAAGATCGACAAACTGTCCTACCTCGATGTGCTCAACAAAGACCTGCGGGTCATGGACTCGACGGCTATCACTCACTGCATGGAAAACAACATGCCGATAGTGGTGTTTGATCTCCTGGGGGATGGGAACTTGCGCTCACTGCTTGAAGGGAAAGCAATCGGTACGATGGTCTCATGAGTGACGAGCTGACCGCGATGGTCATGGAAGACTCTGCAGAGCGCATGGCGAAGGCGGTCGCGCACAGTCGAACCGAGTTTGCTGGCATTCGCAGCGGTAGGGCTGCGCCCCAGTTGGTCGAGCGACTCATGGTCGAGGCCTACGGGGTCGACGTTCGGCTGCAGGAAGTTGCCACGGTGTCGGTTCCCGAAGCACGGCAACTGCTCATCAACCCCCATGACCCAGCGAACCTCGAGGGGATCGAACGCGCGATCCGCAGCTCCGATCTTGGCTTGTCACCATCGAATGATGGCCGGGCCGTTCGTCTGAACTTCCCGCCCCTCACCGAAGAGCGCCGTAAAGATCTGGTTCGGGTAGTCAAACAGATGGCCGAGGATGGCCGAGTCTCACTGCGCAACATCCGGCGAGAAGCGCGCAAAGACCTCGAAGCAGCGGAAAAAGATGGTCAGATGTCCTCCGACGACCTCAAGTGGGCGCAAGCCGAACTGGACAAAATCACGCACGCTGCCGAGGCCGGTATCGACCAGGCTCTTTCGGAGAAAGAGGAAGAACTGCTCGAGGTCTGACACTCTCGAGTGAAGATCCCGGCTGGTTCGGGTGCTAGTGGTAGTCAGATCGAGATTGAACAGTCTGCTCAGGCAGACGTTGTTGCCGGAGCCGTCTCGGGTCCCAAGCCGCAGGGGAATCGTAAATGTTTGAGAACGAAGTGAACGAGAACAGCGGGGCCGACGGCCCGACTGGCGACGGAGATGCTGAGCCTGACAATTCGGTCACGAGCATTTTTGATGTGTTTGAGCCGCCGCCCGAGATCGATCCGAACAAATTCGGGCCGGTCCCGATCATTGGTGACTCTGACGTCGGAGCGGGCGAGGCAGAGCAGGCGATCGACCTCAGCGACACCGAGGTCGCGGCGATCAGCGCCGTTGATTTCATCGATCTTGACGACTTTGATCTCGGCGATATCAAGATCGCGTCGTCTCAGCCGGTCAGCGTTGGCGAAGGCGCCTCGCCTGGACCGGTCACTGCCCTTCCGCACTGGACCGAGCCTGCCACTGGCCAGGCTCCACTCATCGTTGGTGGAGAATCTGACACCTGGCAGGACCTCAGTGGTCCGCGGTGGAAAGGCGAGGGTCCGGACTGGGCCGAAGATGACTTGGCTGATGTGTTCGGTATGGAGCCGGTCGCCGTTGGAAGCGAAGACGAAGGCCTCGATCCCGAGGACTTTCTCGATGACGACGACATCGCCATCGGCGACGTTGTTGATGACGACGACGCTGATGTTGTGGCGCCCGCCGCCGCGCCGGCGAGATCTCCTGGGGTCGATCGCAGCCGCCCTCACCTCGAGCCTCCAACGGGTGAACGCAACATCCCGGTAGCCGTTGGTGCCGGCATTGTGATGGCGGGGATTGCCCTCGCCGCATTTCGTCTCTCGGGCAACCTGTGGGCGCTTGGGCTCATCACGGTCGTAGCCGTCGTCGCCGCCGTCGAGCTCTTCGACGCGATGCGTCGGGCCGGCCTGCACCCGGCGACGTTGCTTGGCCTTACTGCGGCCCTCAGCTTCCCTCTGGCCGTCTACTGGCGCACGGAAGCAGCGGTACCACTGATGTTGGGGCTCACGGTGGTATTCGGTGCGCTCTGGTACATCGTCGGGGCTGATACCCATCGACCGGCTTTGAATCTCGGTCTGACCTTCCTCGGCATTGCCTGGATTGGCGGACTGGCCTCGTTCGCGTCACTCATCCTGCTGTTGCCGGATGGTAAAAGCATTTTGGTAGCCGCCGTGATTATCACCGTCGCCTCGGACACCTTTGCTCTCGCCGGTGGCAAAGCGTTCGGCAGCCGACCCTTCCACTCGGCAAGTCCGAACAAGACCTGGGAGGGAACGATCGTCGGGTTCGTCGCAGCGGTGGCGGCTGGCGCCGTTGTTGCCATCTTTGACATTTCGCCGTTCAGCATCGACTTTACTCACGCCCTTTATTTGGGTGTCGTCGGTGGCCTCTTGGCCCCGATTGGGGATCTCACCGAGTCGATGGTGAAGCGAGACCTCGGCATCAAAGACATGGGTCGCCTGCTTCCGGGCCACGGTGGCGTGCTCGATCGATTCGACGGGCTGCTGTTCGTCCTTCCTGGCGCCTACTACCTGGCCTTGGTTCTCGGTCTTACCTAGCTCCTGTCTTACCTAACCCCCGTCCTGCAGGGCGCACGTCTTACCTAGCCCCGTCTCGCCCGGCCGGTTAGTAGCATGCGGCTATGACGCGCACGGTTGCCATTGCCGGATCAACTGGCTCGATCGGCACTCAGACACTCGAGGTCATCGCTGACGCGCCCGACGACTACCGGGTGCTGTCACTCAGCGCCGGCTCATCGGCCGACCAGCTGGTGGCTCAAGCCGAAGCGGTGCGGCCAGACACCGTGGTGATTGGTGACCCAGCGTTGGTCGATCAGGTTCGCGCTGGCGTCCCTGATGGCGTCATTGTGTTGTCTGGAGCCGAAGCAATGGCTGAATGTGCTCGCCAGGCCGACGTGACGGTGAATGGCATCGTTGGTTTTGCCGGTCTCGGCGTCACCTTGGCCTGCCTCGAGGCAGGGAAGCGGCTTGCTCTCGCCAACAAGGAGTCGCTGATAGCTGCCGGCCCGGTTGTGCAACAAGCCCGACGCACGCCGGGCGCAGAACTTGTGCCGGTCGACTCCGAACACGCCGCCATTCATATGTGTTTGCGAGCGAACAACAACCGCTCGCAGGTGGCCAAGATCCAGCTAACTGCGTCCGGCGGTCCTTTCCGGGGTCGAAGTCGGGCCGAGCTGGACGCGGTCACGATTGACCAGGCGCTCGCCCATCCAACATGGTCGATGGGCCCCAAAATCACCATCGATTCGTCGACGCTGATGAACAAGGGCCTTGAGGTGATCGAAGCAAACGAACTCTTCGGATCGCCTGCCGGTGATTCCGGCTATGGCATCACCCTCGATGACGTCGAGGTGGTTGTGCATCCGCAGTCGATCGTGCATTCGATGGCGACGTTCTCTGATGGCGCCACGATTGCTCAACTCTCGCTGCCCACCATGAAATTGCCGATCGGCTACGCCCTGGCCTACCCGGATCGGTACGAGACGGCCCACGGCGCGATCGATTGGGCGACACTTGGATCGCTCGATTTTGAGGTGCCCGATCTCGAAGCGTTTCCTTGCTTGGCCTTGGCGTTCGAAGCAGGTCGTATGGGGGGCACTGCGCCTGCATGGCTGAACGCAGCCAACGAAATCGCGGTCGCAGCATTTCTCGATGAGCGGATCCGTTGGATCGACATCGCAAGGGTCAACGAAGAGGTACTCCGAGACCACGATGGCGCCGACGGATCTACGCTGGACGGTGTTTTGGAAGGCGATCATGAGGCGCGCTCTCTAGCCGATGGGATTGTGATCCAATTGGAGAAGCGATGACCGACACCGATCAAACCAATCTCGAAGCAGCCGACGAGTCCGACAAGACGCCATGGGTCATGCGCGAACCCGCGGAACGAGCTGAAGGCGAGGAAGCCAACAACCCGATCGGGTTACTGGTGTTACTCGGGCTGCTCGGGTTTCTCTGGTACGCCGCCAGCTTCCGTCATCTTCTGTTCGTGTTTGGTCTGATCATCATGGTCGCGCTTCATGAACTCGGTCATTTCATGACCGCCCGGTGGACCGGTATGAAGGCCAGCCAGTTCTTCATCGGTTTCGGACCCCGTATCTGGTCGATGCGTCGTGGGGAGACGGAGTACGGCCTGCGTGCCATCCCTGCCGGAGCCTTTGTTCGTATTCATGGCATGAATAACCTCGATCCGGTCGATGATCCGGTCGATGCACCGCGGGCATACATGAACAAGTCCTACCCGCGACGAATGCTCGTGATCACTGCGGGATCGATGATGCACTTCATCCAGGCGGTGTTGTTGTTCGTTTTCGCCTTCTCGGTGCTCGGAACCGTCGATCCTGACAGTGAGTGGGAGATTTCCCTCATCTCAGGTGTGGACTTGCTCGAGGACAGCACCGTCACCCGTGAGGTGCCAGCAGTCGAAGCCGGCCTGCAACCGGGTGACCGAATTGTCACCGTCGATGGAGTCGACACGTCGGTCTTTGCCGATCTCCGTGACTACGTGCAAGCTCGGCCAGGCCGCGACGTTGTGCTGTCCATCGAAAAGGCTGACGGTTCGCTCGTCGAGGTCGTCAGCACGCTCACGTCGGTCCCAGCGCAAGACGATCCAGACACCGAGGTCGGTTTCCTCGGTATCAGGCCATCATTCGCCGATCGAGAACGAGCTGGCCCCTGGGTCGGCATCAAGGAATTCGGTCTGGCCATGAAAACGGGAATCACGACCATCCCGAGTTTCTTTGCTCCCGACAGGCTGGCGAATCTTGGCAATCTGGTCTTCCAGGGCTCTGAAGACGTCGCTCTGACAAGCGACGAGGCGGCCGAGCGGCCTATCTCGCTCGTTGGAGCGGTGCGCATCGCCGGCAATGAAGATTTCGACTGGTTCGCTCCGATTGCCTTCCTGGGGTTCATCAACGTCTTCGTTGGGTTGGTCAATCTCGTACCGCTCATGCCGCTTGACGGGGGTCACGCGGCCATCGCCACGTACGAGCGAATTCGTTCGATTCGGCGCGACCGCCCCTATCAGGCAGATGTCGCCAAGTTGCTACCGCTCACGTACGGCGTGGTCGCTCTACTCGCCTTCTTGTTCCTGAGCACGGTGTGGCTCGACATCGTTCGACCGATCGGCTGATCACCTGATGGACGCCGGCACCGTTGAGTTCCCCCGTAAGAAGACCCGTCAGATCATGGTCGGCGATGTCCCCGTAGGCGGGGGCGCACCGATCACGGTGCAGTCGATGACCATCACCAAGACCGCCGACGCCGAGGCCACGCTTCAGCAGATTTACGCCCTGGCGGCGGCGGGTGCCGACATCGTTCGATGCACCTGCAACGAACCCGAGGCATCGGTCGGCCTAGCCCGCATCGTGCCCCGTAGCCCGGTTCCGATCGTGGCCGACATTCATCACCAGTATCGGCGGGCTCTGGAGGCGCTCGAGGCCGGCGTGCACTGTCTGCGGCTGAACCCCGGCAACATACGGAAGCCGGAGCACATCAAGGCCGTTGCCATGGAGGCCAAAGACCGGAATGTCCCGATCCGCATCGGCGTGAACGGTGGCAGCCTCGATCCCAAGCTTTACGAGAAGTATGGCGGCACCGTTACGCCCGAAGCCATGGTCGAATCGGCCAAGCAGGAGATCGGGTACTTCGAGGACGTTGGCTTCGACCTAATCAAGATCTCGGTCAAGGCGTCAAACGTTCCTTTGATGATCGAGGCGTATCGCCAGCTATCGGAAGTTACCGATTTCCCGCTTCACCTCGGCGTCACCGAAGCAGGCCCACCACCGAACGGCATCATGAAAGCCACTGCGGGCATCGCGACCCTGCTGGCCGAGGGCATCGGCGACACCATCCGCTACTCGCTCACCTCCGATCCGGTCGACGAGGCCAGGCTGGGGCGGGCGCTGCTCGAGTCGTTCGGTCTCCGCGAGCGCAAGAACGTTGACCTCATCGCCTGCCCTTCGTGCGGTCGGGCCGAAATCGACGTGTACAAAATTGCGGCGGACGCTCAAGATGCCTTCGCTGACCGCCAGATCCCGCTGCAGGTGGCCGTGATGGGCTGCGTCGTGAACGGGCCAGGCGAGGCACGCGATGCCGACATCGGCATCGCGGCAGGCAACAAGCGGGGGCACCTCTTTGTGAAGGGCACCAACGTTGCCGTGGTCCCCGAGGACGAGATGGTGGCAACGCTCGTTGAATGGGCCGAGTTCATCACCGAAGAGGGCATTGATGCCGCCATGGATCGGGCTAAGGCATCAGCGCCGGCCGCTCGTCGCGCAGCTGAGGAAGATCGTCAGCGCAATCTGAACGAGAAGGGCGACGACGCCAACAACACCGAACAACTCGTCGAACTGATGCGCAATGCCAAGGCTAAGCCCTAGGCGAGAGCGGCTGCCCGATCTAACGAATGAGGGCGCCGCCCTGGATGACCATCAGACGATCGGCTTCTGAGAGCAGGCTGGGGTCGATGAGCGGGTCACCGTCGACAATAAGAAGGTCTCCGAAAGCACCGGGCGCGACCACGCCCAGTTTGCCAGTCAGACCAAGTATCTCGGCGTTGACCGACGTTGCCTGCTGCAGGATTTCGAGCGGACTGAAGACCTCTCGGCGCAGCTTGATTTCGTCAAAGAGGTAGTCATCCCAAGGTGAGAAAACCATGTCGGTGCCGAAGCCGACCTTCGTTCCCGCTTCCCGCAGATGGGCGAGCGCCTCGTGAGCTCCGGCGAGTACGACGGCGCTCTTCTCGACTGCCATTTGGTTCAATCCGATTTCGTCTGCGGCCTCGACCATGCGCTGGTAAATCACCATGGTTGGTACCACATAGACGCCGGCCTCGGCGCAGAGTTCGGCCGTAGGAGCATCGATCAAATTTGCGTGTTCGATGGTTCGGACACCCGCCTCGACGCAGCGAACGATGGCCTCCGACGTGATGGCGTGGGCGGCCACATATCGATGGCGGGCACGTAGGTGGGGGCGTGAAGATCGGGTCCGATCTCGACGATGGCGTTGTTTTCGACACGCACATCGGTGGGTTCACCCCGGCCGGGGTTCACGCCGTCAAAGATCAGCGCGTCGCGAATGATCAGTGAGTGGGCGTTCATCTGGGATCGCCATCCTTCTCACTGGCCTCTACCTGGCTGGGATCTACTTGGCTGGGGTGCACCTCGATGGCGTCCTTGAGCTCGGCGCTGGCATCGGCGTGCGCTGCGCTGCGCTGCGCTCGATTTTCTCCCGAACGGCGTCGAGCCCGCTGCTTTGGTCGATCTCGTCTTGGAGCATGTCCAGCCGTTCGCTCGGTGATGCGGCGAGTTCGCGTTCTTTCCGGCCGAGATCGACGTCGAGTCGCTGCTCTAGCTGGTCGACCGCAGCCTTAGCATCGGTCGCTTCTTGTTTGAAACACGACGTGATGCCGCTCAGTAGCCCCATGGTGGAATCCTACGGCTATCGTAACGACACATGCCGTAACGCAGGGGATTGCCCTTGTCGTCTGTTGGGCGTGGGCTTTGCCCACGCCTTTGCTTTTGCCAGATCGCTCATCTTTGGCCCCCGCACCGGGGTAGTAGGAGGAGGTGTAACCCATGGGAGTACCTGAAACCGTCACGGAATTGCTCGAGCCGGTATTGGCGACCCTTGGTGTTGAGCTGTTCGACGTCGAATGGGCTGGGTCGACACTGCGGATCATTATTGATGCTGATGAAGGCGTAACTACCGATCAGCTGACCAAGGTCAACCGCATGGCATCCCCGATTCTCGACCAGCATGATCCCATCCCCGGCCGATACACCCTCGAAGTCTCGAGCCCTGGCGTCGAGCGCAACCTCACTCGTCTCGATCATTTTAATAAGGCGATAGGCGAGCAGGTTGTGGTGAAGCTAAATCCGGGAACTGATCCCCGCCGGGTTAAGGGGACATTGCTCGAAGCCGATGCCGCTCGCCTCGTAATTGACGTTGTCGAGGTTGATGGCAACCCGCTGAAGGCCACTGAGCGGCACGAGTTACAACAGGCCGACGTGGCAAAGGCACGCACCGTGTTCGAATGGGGTCCCAAACCCAAGCCCGGTGGCAAGCAGAACCAAAAGGGCAAGCAAGCGAAGAAGTCTGGGCCATCTGATCCGGTGGCCCAGAAGAAAAACGATCCGGGCGAGTCGAAGAAGTCGCCCAAGAAGAGCCAATCTCACACCACTAACGAGCCAAAGAGAGAAGCGTCATGAGTAACGAGATGACCGAAGCACTCGCCGCGCTGGCCGAAGAACGCGGCATTACGATCGAGAAGCTCTTCGGGATCATGGCCAACGCCATGGAGGCGGCCTACAAGAAAAATACCGATGCTTACGAGTACGCCTGGGTCACCATCGATCCCAGTTCATTCGACATCAAGGTGTTCGCCCAGGACCTTGACGAAGATGGTGAGCCCTACGGCCCTGAACTCGACGTCACTCCCGACAACTTCGGGCGCATCGCGGCTCAGACAACGAAGCAGATCCTGATGCAGGGCATTCGTGAAGAAGAGCGAGAGATGAAGTACGAGGAGTACGCAGGGCGTGAAGGTGACATCGTCACCGGCATTGTTCAGCAGACCGACTCGCGCTACACCCTGCTCGATCTTGGACGGGTGGAAGCGTTGCTGCCGCAGGCTGAGCAGGTCTCGATTGGCCCACGGCCCGAGGCCGGAACGCGCCACAAAGCCTACATTGTCGAGGTTCGTCGGACGGCCAAAGGCCCCCAGATTGTTGTGAGTCGCACGCACCCTGGCCTGATCAAACGTCTCTTTGAGCTCGAAGTCCCAGAGATCGCCGACGGCATCGTCGAACTTAAGGCAGTCGCTCGCGAGCCCGGACACCGCACCAAGATTGCGGTCTACTCGAACGACCAGAACGTCGATCCTGTTGGCGCTTGCGTCGGTGCCCGTGGTTCACGGGTCCGAATGGTCGTGAACGAACTGAATGGCGAAAAAGTCGACATTATTCCGTACTCCGACGACCCTTATGAATTCGTGGCCAAGGCGCTGTCGCCGGCCAAGGTGAAAGAAGTTCGGATCGACGAGATGTCGGGGACGGCGACGGTGATCGTCCCCGATTTCCAGTTGTCGCTTGCCATAGG
>JBLINY010000128.1:0-12219 GCA_047638695.1 Acidimicrobiales bacterium
GTTCGGGGCCCGATTGTTCCGTCGCCACATGCCGCCGTATTCGCCGGTGAACGCGTGGTAGTTCTCGCCATTGCCGGGTTGCCAGTTACGAACGCCGTCCTCGGCCCGACGCAACTCCATCGCTCCCGGCCAGTCGTCGCTGAACGCCACCCGCCAATAGAAGCCGTTGCCGCCCAGATAGATGAGACGACCGCCCTTACGCTGCCACGCTTCAAGCGCGTCGAGCATGGCCGTCGACCAATACTCGGGGTGGGAGCACGTGACGATGACTCGGTAGGGCTCGAGTGCGTCGAAGCCCTCGGCGTGGACATCCTCGTCTCCGAGGATGTCATGGCCAATATCGAGATGTTGAAGGAAGGCGTTGATGTCGGTATCCGGCGTGAAGTTCCACCCGTCGGCGCCAGGCCGCAAGTTCAGTACCGGCCGCAGTCGAGAGCTGAACATCACGCCGCTGCCATCGGGATGCTTCTCGTACATCGAACGACCGAGCTCGGGATGGGCTCGGACGTACTCGTGCTCGGGCCGCAGCTTCGCCTTCTGGGCTATAAAGTCGGCCCCGTCGAACAGCATGCGATGGTTGGCGTAGGCCAAGTAGGTAGCCGACGACATGAGCATGGCGACGTCGGCCGTCGGAGCATCAACGGCCGGTCGGACGAAGAACGGCACCCGATCCTCGCCGTGCTCGGACTCGATCTTGAAAGCGTAGATGCCGCTCGGAAGGTCCGTTGGTAGGTCGAACGTTGCCGTGGCATCCCATCCAGCGTCGTAGAGATCGTCCTTGTGGAAGTGGGCGGCGTTCCATTGGCCGGGATCGTCGACCCATCGTTGGTGCGAACTGTCCCAGGACGGACCGGTGACGCCTCGAGTAGGAAGTTGCTGGAGGACGCCGTGGTAGTCGTTGCCGCTTGTTTCGACGAGGCGGCGGGTCTCCATTTGCTGCGAGAAGTCCCATACGAGGGTCAAGCCATCAGCACGCAGACTGACCTCACCCAGTCGGCCGTCGAAGTCTCCGCCATCGGGGGTTCCGCCAAGAACCAACTCCACGAACGCCCAATTACCGCCCGGCACGCCGAACACGACCGGCTTCGGGATTGGCTCGACAACATCGCGACCGGGCGAGGCCGATGCCTCGGTCGAAACCGTCGCGGTGATCCTTCCACCACTGAGGTCAACCGAAAGGTCGACGTGATACCACCGGCGATTGGCCAAGGGCTCGGCTCGCAGCACTGAACGTTCGCCGTCGAGATCGGCAAAAAGCACACCGCCATCCAAGACGACCGCCACCCGGCCTTGGGTGGTCGTCAGCCAGACGAGCGTCTGCGGCTCCTTTGGTCGAGTGATCATTACGGCAAAGCGCAGCTGCACCTCGCCGCTGGCTGTGAGACCGGAGAGGTCTACGGTCGCCGAAGAACCGGGAACCAGTGGCTGTTCGGCCAGATCCACACGGGCTGGCAATGAGGTTTCGACCGCTTCCTCGTCGTATCCGGGACCATACGAAGTGGGGTCGCCACAATGCAGACGCACCAGCGACAGCTCGGCCGGGCCGGGCTTGTGGCTCGATGCCCGCAACACAATCGACTCGCCGGAGCGGAGTGACCATGGCTCGCAATAGCCGGTAATCATCTTCGGGTCGTCGTTCTTCGGAGTGACCATGGCCCACTCTCGCATTCGGTCCGCGAACGGTGCCATTGCCGTCGGCGTTTGCTTGGCTTTTCCATCGCTTCGACCCGAGTGAGTGCTCACTGGATTCGACCTATACGGCCGGGGAACGCAAAGGCACCGCTGCTAGAACCGGCGGGTGACTCGTTCGCTCGCATCTGTTCTTCCCCCACTACGCAGAATCTCCATCGTCGAAGCTGTCTCGTACCTTGTCTTGCTGATCGCCACGGTCGTGAAGCGCATCGGGACGACCGAGTTGGGTGTCACGATTGTCGGGCCCATACACGGCGTCTTGTTTCTCGTGTACGCCGCCATGTTGCTGCGCGACTACAACGTCCTGGGCTGGACGCTCTGGAAGACCGTGGCTGCCATGGTGATCGGATCGCTTCCCCTGGGCGGGTTCTGGGTCGAGCGAAAGTGGCTGGCGACCCTGGCCTGACCAGTTCGTTGCATTTGTTACGCACACCGGTCAGCCCAGCCGGCCGATGCGATCGACCAGCAGCGCGTAGAAACCATCGGCATCGATATCGCGCATCACCTGGCAGTTTGGTTTGCGCTGTGTGGCGCCCCACCAGTCGACAACGGTTGCTCCCATGCAGAGCTTTGACTCTGTTTCTACGGCGACGTTCACGTGGCGACCGGCAAACAGATCGGGCTGAAGCAGGTAGGCGACAACGCAGGGGTCGTGCAGCGGGCCGCCCTCCATCCCGTATCGCTCAATGTCGAAACGATGGTAGAAGTCGAGCATCCCGGCGACAGCATCGCCGGCCACGGTGCCCAGTGCCCGAAAGGCATCGATACGTGGGGGAGTGGAGATTGCCTTGTGGGTGACGTCCAGCGGCATCATCACCAGATCAATCCCGCTGTCGAACACAGCTTGGGCCGCTTGCGGGTCGACGTAGATGTTGAACTCGGCCATCGGGGTGATGTTTCCGCCCTCGAAGTGGCCACCGCCCATCAACACCAACTTCGGCACTCGTTCGACAATTGCTGGCTCGATCTCGAGCGCACGGGCGATGTTGGTGAGAGGTCCAAGAGTGCAGATCATCACGTCATCGGTGCTCATGACGGTGTCGACGATGAACTGCGCAGCTTGGTCGCCGGCGATCTCGGTGGTGGGCTCGGGGCGGTCGATCCCGTCGATGCCGGTTGGGCCATGAACGTGTTCGGCCGTGACCAACTTTCGTTGCAGCGGGGCGACCGCTCCCTGATGCACGGGCACGTCAGTACGTCCGGCCAGTTCGGTGAGCATGAGGCAGTTACGCGTCGTGTAATCGAGCGGCACGTTCCCCGCGACCGACGTGAGCGCCAACACCTCCAACTCGGACTCGTCGCTGCCCATTGACAAAGCCGACCCGAAGGCCAAAAGAATGGCTACCGCGTCGTCCTGTCCCGGGTCGGTGTCGATGATGATCTTCTGAGTCACCCTGGGACTCTACGAGGTCGTCCCCATTCGTTCGAGCGTTCGCTCCCAACCGCTAGGTTCGATGGATGCTCGACGGCCTGCGTGTTCTCGACTTCACCGATCACCGAGGTGATCTCGGCCCGTGGTTGCTGGGTCGTCTCGGTGCCGACGTCATCCGAATCGAGCCGCCAGCCGGATCGTCCACCCGGTCGGCCCCGCCGTTGCACAACGGCGTCAGCCTGCATTTCGCTTCTCACAACGACAACAAGCGATCGGTGGCGCTTGACCCGATGAACCCAACAGACTGCGACGTGCTGAAGCGACTTCTGGCGACAGTCGAGATCGTGTTCGAGTCCGGGGTCGAGGGATCGCTCGATGGCTACGGGATCGATCGCGACGCCTTGTTAGCCGCCAATCCTTCGGTGATACGGGTGCTTGTCACCGCGTTCGGCAGCGATGGGCCACGCGCCGGCGACCCGGCGACTGAGCTCACCATCGCCGCCCTCGGCGGGCCGGTCCGAATCCAGGGAGACCCTGGCCGAGCACCGGTCAAACACTCGCTACCCCAGGTCTGGCGCCATGCCGGAGCCGAGGCCGCTTTGGCCTCACTGGTAGCGAAGGCCAGACGAGACACCACCGGTCAGCCACAATTTGTTGATGTCTCGGCTCAGTCGGTCATGACCTGGACCATGCTCAACGCCATGGAGGCGGCCCAGATACAGGGCTTCGACTTCGATCGAGTGGGCGCCTCGCTGAACCTCTCGATGAAGGTGCCACTCCGTCACCCTGCCCTCGATGGATTTGTTGTGTTCGTGCCTCAGGGAGCCACGATCACCCCGCTTCTGCCCCTGATGATCGAGGACGGTGTGGTCGACGAGACGTGGTTGGAAGAGGACTGGGGCGACTTCGACCGCAAGATCATCGAAGGCGAGGCCACCGTCGTCGGCTACGACGCCGCCATCGACGCCGTCGATCGCTTCTGCGAGCGTCGAACGAAACAAGAGCTGCTCGACCTTGGGATGGAGCTCGGAATAACCATCGCTCCGGTCAACGATGTGGCCGATCTCTGTGCGTTCGAGCAGCTCGAGACTCGATCGTTCTGGCGTGACCACCCCCAGCTCGGGGTTCCTGGCCCAGGGCCGTTCGTCACCATCAATGGCGAACGCCCCGAGTACGAGCGCCACGTCGCCGACATCGGCGAACACAACGCTCAAGTGCTGCGCGAGCTCGATGAACCGGCCGGTCGGGCTCCCAGCGGTGTGACGTCCAGTACTGACTCCAGCCTGCCCCTCGATGGACTGCCACTCGATGGACTGCCATTCGCTGGGCTAAAAGTGGCCGACTTCAGTTGGATCGGTGTTGGTCCCATCACAGCCAAAGCACTCGCCGATCACGGTGCGCAGGTCGTGCGAGTCGAATCGATCAACCGCATCGATGGCCTTCGTGCTCAGCCGCCGTTCAAAGACGCCCAGTACGGTCTCAACCGGTCGAACTTCTTTGGAGCCTTCAATACGTCCAAGCAGTCGCTGACGGTCGATCTCAAGACCGAGGCCGGCATCACCGTGGCAAGGCGACTGGTTGCCTGGGCCGACGTGATCATCGACAGTTTCACCCCTGGGGCCATGGACCGTCTTGGGCTCGGCGCAGAAGACATCCACGCCGTCAACCCGACGGCGATCACGGTCACAACGTCGTTGCTGGGTAGCGGTGGCCGCTACACCAACATGGCCGGGTACGGCTATCACGCTGCCGCCCTCGCCGGGCACTTCGGTTTGGTCGGCTACGCCGATGTAGCTCCCGATGGACCGTGGCTGGCGTACACCGACACCATTGGCCCCCGATTCATCGCCCCGACGATCCTGGCTGCCCTCGAGCGTCGTGGCCGAACAGGGCAGGGGTGCCATATCGAGGCCGGCCAACTCGAGATAGCACTGCAGCTGATACAGCCCGAGCTGTTCGACTATCGCCTCAATGGTGTGGTGCCACAGCGCCTCGGCAACCGCGATCTTCACCTGGCCCCCCAGGGTGTCTACCCCTGCGCAGGCGACGATTGCTGGGTCGCCATCTCCGTGCCCGATGACGCCGCATGGCGTCGTTTCCGGCTTGCCCTCGACGACCCCACCTGGGCCAAGAGCGCCATGCTCGACCATGTTCACGGCCGTCAGTCGAACCATGATGCAATCGACACCGGTATCTCGGCCTGGACGATCAGCCGTACCGAAGATGAGGTCGAAGCCCTCCTGCTGGCTGCTGACGTGCCGGCTGCCAAGGTTGCACGCAGCAGCGACATGGCCGTGGACCCGCAGTACGTGCACCGCAGTTTTTACCACGTGCTCGATCATCCCGAGGGCGGCCCGACCGCCTATGCCGGACATCAGTATCGCATCGAGGGATACGACCATGGGCCCCGAAGCGCCGCACCCTTGCTGGGCGAACATACTTTTGAGATCCTCACCGAGCTTGGCTTCACGAGCGACGACATCGCCGAGTTCGCCGCCGCCGGTGCCCTCGAATAGGCGTCCGTAGAACCCCCCGTTCCCAAAGCCAGCGTCGCCAAAAAGCAAAGAGCGGGGCTTAGCGACCGTAACGGTCGCTAAGCCCCGCAAAGTATTGCAGGATTACTAGCTATTGCTGGATTACTTACGAGCAGCCAGCGTCGGTCCAGGTGCAGTTGGGGGACAGGCCGTTCAGATCGACGATGCCACCTTCCTGTACCCAGATCTCGGTTGCCGCATCCCAGATGCTGAAGTCGGAACCTTCGACGAAGTAGGAATCTTCGGCGCCGTTCATCTGGAAGCTCACGCCATCAATCAACTGTGGATGATTCACGTTGAGGGCACGAACGGCCAGCATGGTGTTGGTACGGGTCAGACCACCAGGCAGCTCTTCGGCGATACGCAGGGACTCCACGAAGGGCCAGGCGTAGAAGAAGCCGGTGAAGATCAGGCCAACCGTCTTGTCGAGTCCAGCAGCCTCGATTGTCTCGTTAGCGAACACGACATACGGGTCGTCTTCGTACTGAGGATCGGTGTTGATCTTCTGACCACCACCGATGATGCGCCATCCGTCCGAAGCATCACCAGCGGGGATCATGAACGAGTTCGGATCCTTACAGGTGGAGGAGATGAACAGCTCGGCACCGGAGTCCTTGAGACCGTTACGACCGGCCTCTTCGACCATCAGCAGGCAAGGATTGCCCGCCATCATGCCGATGGCGATGTCGGGCTCTGCCGCGGTGATGGTGGTCATCTCGTTGGTCACGGTCGGAGCGGCAGGATCGAATCGTACCGAAATGAACTCTTCGATCACGTCCGGGTTGTCTTCGGCGTACTTGTCCATTCCCTGCTCGTATGCCAGGCCGAAGTCGTTGTCCATCACGAGACCCGCCACCGTCACCGGCAGCTGGTCGGTCATGTTGTCCTTGATCCACGCGCCCCACAGGATTGACTCGGTGAAATAGCCGAGCTGTGAGCCGGTGGTCCAAGGATGCTCGAGAGGATCGCCCCAAGCCGGGTGGCCGGTGGCCGAGAACAGCTGCGGCACGCAGCTCTGGTTGAGCGTGTCGTAGACAGCCAGGGTGCTCGGTGTACCGAGCGTATGGAACGCAAACGGCTTGTCCGACTGCAGCAGCTCGTCAACCATTTCAATGGCGATGGAGGCGATGTACTGGTCGTCACGCTTGAGCAGCTCGAGTGGGACGCCGCCGATGCCGCCGTCGCTCTCATTGACCGACGCGAAGTAGGTCTCCCAACCGACGCCCATGTTGCCATAGGCGGCCAGGTTGCCAGACTGAGGTCCGGGGTGACCGACCGTAATGGTTTCGTTGATGCCCTCGGTGTCAGACCAGTCGGCCGGGCACTCGTTGAGATCGATCTCGAAGTTACCCGGGCCCCGCAGGATGTTGTCATCGCCAACGCCGTAGTCGCCGGCTTCAATGCCGGCAGTCAGCTGGTCGATGGTTGCCTGTCGGGCGACAGCCCACTCAGCTGTGAGTTCGTCGAACGTCGTGGCTGTCGATGCCCCGACGGTCGCTGCATCAGCGTCCTCTTCAGCGGCTGCTACTACCGCAGCTTCGATTTCCTCATCCGAAGCTGCGCCGGCGCCCGACTCTTCCTCTTCTTCCGCCGCGACGTCTTGGTCGTCACCGTCACTTCCAGTGGCCGCCCCATCGCTTGAGCTGCCGCCGCACGCGGCGGCTATCAAGCTGAAGGCGAACAGCATCGCCATCAACTCTTTGAAACGTCTGCTTGACATATATCTCCCTTGTTACGTCAATCCCCCTGGACCGACGTATGAGAACATACGAGAGCCGAGGCCACTGAGCAATCCAGGTCATCACCTCGCAACAATTGGGTAACACTCCGTCATCTCAACGACACACCCGAGACCGGCCATTGCCGAGAAGCTAAACGGTCTGATCGTCGACCCTTAGGACATGAGCGGGTAGGTGCTATTTCGGGCTCCATCGGTCTCGCCAGTCGATGAGTCTTCCGATGATGAGGACTGCGGTGGCGAGTTGTAGTGCGGCGTGGCGGTGACGGTTTCGGCGGTCGGTTGATCGTCGTAGTTGGCCGTAGTTGGACCACCAAGAGTTGGCAGCTTCGACAATCCATCGGAGTCCAAGGGTGAGCTTGTGTGGTTCGCCGGGTTCTGGTTTCGTGCCACGCTTTTGGATGTCGAGCTCGAACAGGCCGCGGGCATGGAGCTGACGGCGGATCTTGGGGTAGTCGTAGCTGCGATCGAGAGACATCGTGCCGATCTCTTCGAGCAGCCCAGATGCTTCGATCGCGTCGAGTGTCGGTTCGAGCATTTTGACGTCGTTGCGGTTCGCTCCGTCGATGGCCCACCCGATCGGGATGCCGTTGGCGTCGACAGCGAGCGACCATTTCCAACCGAGTTTGGCCCGGTCAACAGGGCTTTTGCCGGTTCCTTCACCTCCGTATGGTGCTTTGTGGATGCTGCCGTCGATGGCGACATGGTCGAGGTCGAGGCCGATGATGCGGTCGTAGCCGGCACGGGCTTGGGTTTCGAGTTCGGTGAAGACGCCGGCGTTGATCCACTGGTCGCGGCGTCGACGCAGGGTGGTGTCTGACACGGCGTAGTCGAGGATTGCTTCGATGTCGGTCCAGGAGGATCCGGTGACGAGCCGGATCAGGATCCCACGGAAACAGATCTGGTCAGAGACTCGTGGGTTGTGGCAGCCGAGGGGGTGTGAGTCGTCGGCCGGCGGGAGCATCGGCTCGATGGTTTGCCAGATCGTGTCCATCACCTCTGGGTCTAGGGCGCGTGTCATGATGAGTGGGAACCTCCACTGCGTCGTCTTGTTGGATGCACCCGACATCAAAATCGGGACAACCCGACGACCGGTGGATGGTCACCTACTCGCGCGGCCCCTAAGGCCCCGGGAAGGAACGCCAACATTTGCAACGAAGCTGAGCGCGGCAGAAAGTTCAGATGATTTCGGCCAGCACCTCGGCGGTGTGTTCTCCCAGCAATGGTGCCCGTCGTGGCACCCCGTTCGGTCCAGTCGCCGACCGCCATGGCACTCCCGTGTGAGCGCGTTTGCCCACTTCAGGATGTTCTAGGTACTCAATAAAGTTTCGTTCAGCCAAGTGCGGGTCATCCAACAGATCAAGGGGACTCATCGACGGAAAGGCGGCGATGGCACTGGCTTGGAGCTTTCGAGTGACTTCCCAGCGATCCAGCGATTGAGTCCAAGTCGTCACGATTGCGTCGAGTGCGTCCTCATTTCTCTTCCGCAGCACAGCGGTCACGAACCGTTCGTCGACAACGAGGTCGGGATCTATGGCGGCGGCGAGCCGGGCCCAGGCAGCATCGTCAGGGCAGGCAATCGACACCCAATCATCCTCACCAGCAGCTCGGTAGCAGTTGTGTGGGGCCATCAAGGGATCGCGGTTGCCCATCCGTTGAGGTTCAGAGCCAGCCAGCGTGTGATGCATCCACCCTTCGACTGCGTTTGCCGCCGTGCTCTCCCAAAGAGCAACGTCGAGGTAAGAGCCGGCGTCGCTCTCGATTCGGTCGACGAGCGCTGCGCACAGAGCAAAGGCGGCAGTAATACCGGCCCCCGGATCGCCGATGGAGACTCCTAGCTCCTGTGGCTTCCCATCGCTGTAGCCGGTCAACGATGTGAGGCCCGACATTGGTCCTGTGGTGGGGCCGTATCCCATGTAGCTCGACAGCGGACCGGTTGAGCCATAGCCGGAGATTGACGCCACAATCAGGGAGGGGTTGATTTGCCGCAACTCGTCGTACGAAAGTCCCAGACGATCCATGACGCCGGTTGCGAAGTTCTCGACCACCACGTCAGCACCGGCAATGAGCTTCTTGAGGGTTGCGATGTTCGCTGGCTCGGACAGATCAAGCTCACAGCTCCGCTTTCCCTGACCCCATTGGTTCATGTAGGCCGACGTGTTCAGCGTTGGTTCGGTGCCATCGTTGGGGTGCAGGGCGAGCCTCCGCCCAAGATCGGGCCGCGTCGACGACTCGATCTTCACAACATCAGCGCCCAGGTTTGCCAGATGCATCGTGCAGTAAGGGCCCGCCCAGACCCAGGTGAGGTCGATCACTCGCACGCCGTCGAGTGGCCTAGCTACAGCCAACTTTTCGCCTGCTTGTCCTTCAGGGGAACCCGCAGCAGGAAAACGGGGAGCCGAAGAGGAAGGAAGAGAGGGGGAGGGAGACGAGGTTGGACGAGAGGGAGCAAGAAACGCCGGAACAGCTGCTGGATCGAGCAGAGGAGCCGCCGTCAGCGGGCCCCACAAACCGCTGGATGCCTGGAAGGGCGGGCCGAGGTGCTTGACCGATCCGGCTCTCGGGTGGTCGACATCCACCAGGAACTGCCGTTCGTGGAGGTGCGGTTGTTGCTCCATGTCTGCCATCGTGAAAACTGGAGCGAAGCAAATGCGGTGGGCCTGACCGGCGTGCCACAGCTCATCGACCTTCTGCGTCGACGTCCACTCACTGAGATACAGCAGCAGGAGATCTTCGTTTTCGAGCCGCTGAGCGAGCGTGTCGAATAGACCGAGCTGCGTCCATTCAGGTGTGCCCATCAGCTCGACCAATCGTTCCCACTGGTCTTGCTCGACGCACACCATGAAGATGAGGCCATCCGAGCAGGGATAGATACCCCAGGGATTCAGCAGCCTCGATCCAAGGCGGTTGGGGTTCTCGCCCATGTAGCTGCCTGCGATGAACGCCGCTTCGAGCAGGCCGGCGATGTGGGACATGGCCGAGAAGTCCAGGAAATCGCCGATGCCAGTAGTTTCCGCTCGATAGACCGTGGCCAGGGTTGCCATTGCGGCCGCCATCCCGGCCTGGAAGTCACACTGGTGGCCGAACACCTTCAGTGGTGGCGCATCAGGCTCGTCAGAGGTACCGGGACATTGATAGGCCCAGCCACCCGCATGGCTAACGGTCAGCTCAACCGCAGCGAAGTCGGCATAGGGCCCGGTCAGCCCGAAGGGGGTGACTGAGCACACGACAAGCTCGGGGCGTTCGGCCACCAGCGCGTCGAGATCGACCCCAAGTTCGGCGAGACGGCTGGGGCGCCAGTTGGTCACGACGACGTCTGCTGTCGCCAGCAGTGAGTCGAGTCGTTCGCTGGTTTCGGGCGTGACCACGATCGAACGCTTGTTGGTGTTGAGGGCTAGAAACAGGCCGCTGGCATCGGGGTCGGGATCACCGCAGTAGGGACCACGATGCCGGGCGGGGTCTCCGTCGGGCCCCTCGACCTTGATCACCTGAGCACCAACGTCGGCCAACAACTTTGTTGCGTACGGAGCAGACACCATGTCGCCGAATTCAAGGACTCGAAGCCGAGCGAGTCCTGGCGCGGTTCGGATGCTCGTCATTCTGAGCCGCCAAACTCGGTGGGAACGACATCGAGACGCACGGCGATTCCCTCGAGCCCGGCAGCCGCTACTGGGTAACGATCGAAGACCAGGGGATCGTGGCCGGGCACGATGCACCGCTCGTCGTCGGCGAGTTGTCTCAGCCGGTCATAGCCGTCAAGCATCGCTCCGACGTCATGAACAATGGAGAAGGGACGAACGACACCATCGTTGGTTCCAACTCCCATGTTCTCGTAGTAATGACTCGAATCGCTCGCCAACACCAGCCATCCGACCCGTGTCCAAACTCGCACCGCTTGGAGTCCAAGGGTGTGGCCGCCGATGAGATGCACCGAGAGGCCTTCAGCCAGGGCAGCGTCGCCGTCGTGGAACACGACCCGTTTGTCGTGGACGTTCATCACCATTTGGGCGATGTGCCGGCCGGTATAGGCATGGGCGAACGGACTATGCAGCATGTGACGACCGGTGGCGTAGGCCATCTCCTTCTCCTGAAGATGGAACCGGGCCGCCGGAAATTCAGCGAAGCCACCGACGTGGTCGTAGTGAAGGTGGGTGATAATGACGTCCTCCACCACGGCTGCATCCACGCCGACGGTGGCCAACGCATCAGTAACCGGCCGAACCAGGTTTCGCCCGCGGCTCTGGGCATCGGACTCGGCAAAGCCGGTGTCGACCACCCAGACTCGGCCTGTCTGTGATCCTCGAAGGGCCCAGACGAAGAAGTCCATGTCCATGGCGCCGTTGTGGTCATCGCCCCCGAGAAATAAACGCGAACGGGGTGCGGCGTTCTCGGCGTACTTGACCGCGTACACCTCGTACGTTTCGGAGTCTTCTGTCTCGGGCATGGCGACATGGTGCATTGGCAGGTCACCATCAGCAAGATCGCTCGGTCGGGCGGCTTTCTGATTAGCTACCCGGCGTGAATAAAGCCTCGTCCTATGTCGACCAGCTGCCGCAACACGCGGTGGCACTCGCCGCCGAGATGCGGCGGCTATCCGCTGCCCTTCTGAGCCACCCAATCGACCCCACGCGAGCCGGCGAGATTCGTGACGTGCTGGCGGGCTGGGCCGACGAAGTCGAGGCTCGCCCCGAGGTCTTGAAAGTCAACGACCGGTCGTTGCAGCGACGGGTCAGTCATGTGCTGGAAACAGGGGAGTGGCCGCCAGCGCCGCCCGATGGCAGCCACCTCGAGTTCGATCCCAGCTCGATTGTCGGCGGACCTCTGAACCCGTCTGGTTTGGGCGCCGACTACTACAAGGACGGTAATGAGGTAGTCGGGAAGGT
>JBLINY010000129.1:0-12091 GCA_047638695.1 Acidimicrobiales bacterium
CTGGACCAAAGAACACCTCTACGGCGAGAACGCTGCGATCAACGGCCCCCACGGCCCGGCCTACATGCTGCGTAACCAGCAAGACTTTCTCAACGGCCCGGGCAAGGTGCCGAAGGCGCCCTAGCAAGGTGCCGAAGGCGCCCTAGCAACTCCGTGCCGAAGGCGCCCTAGCAACGCGCCGCTAGCAACACCGTGCCGAAGGCGCCCTAGCAACGCGCCGCTAGCAACACCGTGCCGAAGGCGCCCTAGCGCTGCCTTCTGGTCAGTTGCCGGCGACCCGACGATCGCGACCCTCCCAGTGGGGTTCGCGCAGCACCTTGCGCGCCAGTTTCCCAACCGGCGACTTTGGGAGTTCTTCGGTGGTGAGCTCGACGTTGGCCGGCTTCTTGTAACTGCCGAGGCGATCGGCGCACAGCTCAATCAGCTCGTCGGATGTCACCGTCGCTCCTTCGGCCACCATCACAACGGCGTAGGGGCTTTCTCCCCAACGTTCGCTGGGGACGCCGAACACGCCAGCTTCCAATACATCGGGGTGATCGGTGAGGACGTTCTCGAGCTCGGCTGGCCAGATGTTGAAGCCGCCGCTGATGATCATGTCGTCTTTACGGTCGAGCACGTAGAGGTAGCCGTTCTGATCGATGCGGCCGATGTCGCCGGTCAGAACCCAGCCGTCGCGCATCCGCTCGGCCGTTGCTTCGGGGTTCTCCCAGAAGCCGGTCATCTGACCGTCGCACCTGATGGCGATCTCTCCCTCCTCGCCCAGTGGCAGCGGCTGAGACGTCTCCGGATCGACAATCTCGATGTCGCCGAATGGCAATGGCCGACCGGCTGAACGCAAGGGGTTCGAGCCTTCGACCTGCCCAAACCACTCGCGCGGTCCCATCATGGTGATGGGCACCGCTTCGGTCTGGCCGTAGCCCTGGTAGAGGCAGTCGCCCAGAATCTCATGAGCGAGCAACGCGGTGTCATCGGCGATTGGGGAGGCTCCGACCTGCAGCACCTTGAGGTGGGACCAGTCGTGGTCTCGCACCGTGGGATGACGCACGATGGCGTTGAGCATGGCGGGCACCAAGAATCCGAAGGTGACACGTTCGCGGGCCATGGTGGCAATTACTTCGGCCGGGTCGAACTTCGGCACCAGCAGATTTACCCCGCCCGACAGCCACACGGGGGTGAACAGATAACCCGAGCCGTGTGAGATCGGACCGGCATGCTGGCACACATCGGTGAATTCGACCGGCGCCAAGTTGTAGAACCAGTCGCGTCCGGCTGCCAACCAGCTGCGATGGGTGTACCCGACGCCCTTCGGCAGACCGGTGGTGCCGCCCGTGTGACGGATGATGAACCAGTCGTCGGGGTCGACCTCAGGGTCAGGATCGACATCGGATTGCGCTGCCAACCACGGCTCGTAACCATCGTCTCGCACCAGGATGTGCTCGAGGCTCGGCACTTCGTCGACGATTCCGGCCAACGCCTCGGCGTGGCTTTGGCTGACAACAACGGCTCGGCAACCCGTGTGGGCCAGCATGTGCACATGGGCTTCGCGACTGTTGCGTGGGTAGAGGGGAACCCGCACCAGGTTGGCCGCCGCCGTGCCGCAGAAGAAGTCAACCGACTCAAATGTGTTGTCTTCCAACACACCAACCCGGTCCCCGGGTTCGAGCCCGAGGTCGAGCAGCCCGTTGGCCATACGAAGGCCACGAGTCCAAGCCTCGCCGAACGTGAGGCGAGTGTCGTTTTCAATCACCGCCGGCCGGTGCTGGTGGTAGAGGGCTGACCGGCGCATCAACGAGCGAACGTCCATAACCATGGACGGTACAGCGATGGTGCGAAAGCTATGACGCGAACGGTTGCCAAACGATGCGGGAGAATTTCGAGCAATTTTCCTTGTTGCTCGGGCCATGTGCGCCGATAGATTCGTGCACCTCGCGGGTGTAGCTCAATGGTAGAGCCACAGGTTTCCAACCTGTTGACCGGGGTTCGATTCCCCGCACCCGCTCTCGATCACCTTGAGCGACTGCTTCCAGCCTGCAGATCCCTCCGGAGCCACCGCCAGGTTGTGCTCGATCTGGCTAGGTTTCGGCCGATAGATCGTGATGGATTCCGCTCGGTCTGAGGTTCGCGAGCCGGCCAAGGCTGGTTCGCTCGTACGAGCTCTCGGCACGGTGGTTCCCGGGATGCGACGCTCCGCCGATCAGATCAGCGACGACAGCACCGAGTGGCAACGCCGCAACGAGCGAGCGATCACTTCCGACCTACCGCTATGGGTAGCCCTCGGCGACTCGCTGGCCCAGGGTGTTGGAGCCTCATCCATCGACCAGGGCTACATCTCTTTGCTTGGGCGCGAGGATCTCCAGCATCACGCGCTGATGAACTTCTCTGCATCGGGGGCCAAGATCAACGATGTCATCGTGAACCAACTGCCGCTGCTCGATTTGTTGCCCCGCGACGCGTCCCTGGTGACGTGCACGGTCGGCAGCAACGATCTGTTGCGCAGCCTCAGCATCGGCGCTGCTCGTCGATCGATCGATCTGCTGATTAGCCGATTGCCCCACAGCACCGTGATCGCGACCGTGCCCGACCGCGGCAGCCTTATGGCCAAGAAGCTGAATAGAGCAATCACCGCTTCGGCCAGAGACCGCGGCATGCGGGTGGCCCGGGTGAACGAGCACATGACCTCATGGAAGGGATATGTCGCTGGCGATGGCTTTCACCCCAACGACAACGGCTACCAACGCTGGGCCACGGCCTTTCGCCAAGCATTGGCCGAACCCGTACCCGGCTAGCGAAGCACGTCGTCGGGAGTCGGTACCGCGGCCCGTGGGAGCGTGAGCCAGAACATCGCACCGCCGAGATCGCCATCGACCTTGGCCTGAGCCAACCGAGATTCGAGCACGAGGTGGCCACCATGCCTCGAAGCGATTTCGCGGGCGATCGCTAGACCCAACCCTGCCCCGCCGGCATCGCGGCTACGGGACTCGTCGAGTCGCACGAAACGCTCGAACACATCGTTGCGTCGGTCTTCGGGGACACCTTGGCCGTCGTCGGAAACCAGGATGCAAACATCTTGGCTAACCACAGACGATCGCAACAGCACCGTCGACTCGCAGTGCCGAATGGCATTGTCGGTCAGGTTTCGCAGCGCCCGCTCAAGGTCACGTCGCTGCCCCGTCACTTGGGCACCACATGCTGGTGCCGATCTGATGTCGACGTCGGGATGCCGTGCGCGCTGCTCGTCGATTTCGTTTGCTACCAGCTCATCGATGTCAACAACGTCAAGCACTTGGCGCGGACTACTTGGACCGGCCTCTGAACGACTGAGGTAGAGAAGATCATCTACCAAGAGCTGCAAACGCTGGGCCTCGTCTCGGAGCTTTGGCAGAAGCGTGTCGGTATCGACGCGATCGGGATAGGCGGTTGCGACGTCGAGCTGGGCCAGTAGGCCAGCGACCGGACTTCGCAGCTCATGGGAGGCATCGGCCAGAAACTGGCTCTGTTGGGCTGCGGAAGTCTCGAGCCGTTCCAGCATCACGTTCATCGTGCGCGCCAGCTTGTCGATGCCATCAGCGGCATCGACAATCGGCACCCGTCGGTCGAGCGACTGTTGGGTGATCAGCTCGACCTCGGTGCGGATGTGCTCGACCCGCCGGAGGGCGCGCTTGGTCAGGTAGCCGGTAAGCAGACCGGCGACCAGTGCCAACACAAAAATGATGGGCAGAGCGACCGGGAGCGCGCTCCTCAAAAACCCAGCTACCGAATAGATGCCAGCCACGGCCGTAATAACTCGATACTTCGACCCGTCCGGACCCTCGACACGCCGCTCGACGAAGAACCACTCCTGCCCGTCGACCTTCTTAAGTCCGAGGTCCTCATCAACAACCGACGAATCAGGTTCGAAACTGATGCCAAAGCCCGGGTCGCTGAATGGTGCATCGACGACGTCCATCTCAACCGTGCCGTCCGACGCCAGGTTTACGTCGCCCTCGAGAACAGCCCAGAAGGCCGGCACACCTTCATCGGGCCCAGTCATAAAACTCGAGCCATCGGCCGGCAAGCGCAGCTCGTCGGGTGCCACCCCGAGCAGCAGTTGGTCCTCGGCCCGCGAAACGACCGTGCTCTGTGCAAGGCCGCCAGCGACCACGAAAAAGACGAACACTAATGACACGACGATGACGTAGGCGATGGCGGCAACCGAGCCGACTGCCACCGCAGCGACCAAACCCGACCGGAAGCTCACCGAGCGCCACCGTCGCCGCAGGAACCGCAGCACTCTTCTTAGAGGCCCGGACTTTGTTGGCTCGGACCTTGTTGGATTGGACTCTGTTGGCTCCGCCTTCATCGTTCGGGTCGAGATTCGACGATTCGGTAGCCAAGTCCACGGACGGTTTGAATCGTCTTGGCACCGAACGGCTCGTCGACCTTTCGTCGGAGGTACCCCACGTACACCTGGGTGACGTTGGGGTCGTCGGCGTCTGGTTCACCCCAAACGTGATCGAGCAGCTCGCGTTTAGTGACAACATCACCTTTGCGGTGAAGCAGGTATTGAAGCAACGAGAACTCGCGTGGCGTGAGATCGATCTGCACGGTGCCGCGCCGAACCTCGTGGGTGGACGGATTCAGCACCAGGTCATCGACGTGGAGTTCTACAGGAGCGGCCGTGTCGCTTGACGAGCGTCGGATGATGGCCCGAAGCCGAGCGAGCAGCACCACCCAGTTGAACGGCTTCGTTATGTAGTCGTCGGCCCCGAGCTCGATGCCTTCGGCCTCGTCGTAGGCACCATCCTTGGCCGTCAGCATCAGGATCGGCGTGCGGTTACCGCTTTCTCTCAACTGCTGACAGACCTTGTAACCGTTCAGCCCCGGCAACATGATGTCGAGAATGATGGCGTCGTAGGTATTCGTCTGGGCCCGTTGGAGGCCCTCGTCACCTCGATCGACATAGTCGACGGCGAAGCCTTCAGCCTCGAGCCCGAGACGGATCGCATCGGCGATCAGCGGTTCATCTTCGACGACCAGAATCCACATCGCTGTCATTCTGACCGGGAACTGGGGCTAATCCAGGGTTTGCGACCGCAGATCTCTCAGCGATCTCTCAAGTTGTCTCAGGGATCACCCAGCAGCTGTTGATCATGGTGATGGACATGAGTCAACCCATGATCAAAGTCTCCGCAGCAACCAAGCACTACAAAGGCAAAGCCGCCGTCGACAACATCAGCTTCGATGTCGCCGCTGGCAGAGTCACCGGATTTGTCGGACCAAACGGAGCCGGCAAGTCGACCACCATGCGAATGATGGTCGGTCTCAGCCGTCCCGATAGCGGCGAGGTCCGATACGCCGGAACCCGGTACACCGACTTGGTGAACCCAGCTCGGGTCGTCGGCTCGGTGCTCGACGCTCGATGCATGCACCCGGGACGCACCGCCAGAAACCACCTGCGCTCGTTCGCCGCTCTCAGCGGTGTCTCGAATAAGCGAGTCGACGAGGTACTCGAGGCGGTCGGACTGGAGACAGCCGCAAACCAAAAGGCGGGGGGCTTCTCGCTGGGTATGCGGCAGCGGCTCGCACTTGCCGGAGCCCTCCTCGGGAACCCCGAGGTGCTGTTGTTGGACGAGCCGGCCAACGGTCTCGACCCCGACGGCATCCGTTGGCTACGGACTTACCTCGGTGGGTTCGCAGCAGACGGCGGCACGGTCTTCGTTTCGAGTCACCTGATCAGCGAGCTCAGCCAGTTCGCCGATGACCTCGTCGTCATCGGCGCCGGCAAGCTGCTGGCGAACGATTCGGTGGCCAACATCATGTCGAACAACGAATCGTCGATCATCGTTGGATCGCCAGACCCTGGCCTCCTCGGCGACCTGCTCGTGGCCAGAGGAGGCAGCGTCACTTTGGTCGACCAACATCTCGTCGTTACCGGCCTCAGCCGCCAACAGGTGTCTCACCTTGCTTTCGACAACCGCATCCGCGTCGATCAGCTGTCGGAGTCGACTACGTCGCTCGAAGACACCTTGCTCGAGATGACCAGCGCCAGCGCCGAGTTCGCCTCCGTCTGATCGCAACGCCGTCACCCAGTCCTCCCCCATCACGCAAGTACCGACCCCTCCAATCCCACGCTCAACCCGAACAGAACCGAGAAACAAATGACCACCATCACATCTCCTGAAACAACCCAGCCGGCTTCCACGAAGGCCCCCGGCGTCTATGCCCCCGCCACCCGCTCCGCCGGTGATGTCCTCAACGCCCTGCCACTCACGCTCAAGAGCGAATGGGTGAAGGCAAGCACGATTCTCTCCAACAAAGTCGTGCTCGGCCTTGCCGTCGCCGTTAGCGGCGGCATGACCTGGGCCGTCGCCAATTTCGTAACCGACGAGGTGCTGACGGTCGCTGAGGTATTCGCGTTCGGCACCATCTTCACCGCCGTATTCGCCGCCATCGGCGGCATCTTGATGTACGCATCCGAAGCTCAGCACGGCACCATGGCTCCGACTCTCACCGCACAGACATCTCGCGTCGTGGTCGCAAGTTCGAAGGCCGTGACGGCTGCCGGATTCGGTCTCCTGGTTGGGATCTCCGGCCTCATCGCCGGTATCGGCGGCTCACAACTCGGCGGTATCGCCATGGGCGACACCAGCACCATGCTGGGCGACGGCGGCCGAGCCCTCTTGTTCACCGCTCTGGCATCAATCCTTGGTGTGGGCGTCGGAATGATCGCCCGCCACAGCACCGCGGCCATCAGCGGTCTGCTGGTTTGGTGGCTGGTCGTCGAGAACTTGCTGAACGCCTTTGTGGTCGAGCGGTGGGCCCGCTTCCTGCCATTCACTGCCGGCAACGGGCTTCTCGGTACCAGCAGTGGACCCAACCCCGACCAGGATCTGGCTCTGTCGCTCACCGAAAACGGTCTGGTCTTCGGCGCCTACGCGGCGGTGGCATTGACCATCGGCACCGTCTTCTTCTGCCGCCGGGACAACAACTAGGCAGCGGGTGACGGTTGACCGGCCGGTACAACCACCGGTTTGGGCCACCAACCGGGCAACATGGCCTGATGCGTACCGCCGAATCGGCACCATGAGCACTACCGAACATGTCGACATGGTCGTCATCGGCGCCGGCCCAGCCGGCGCCGCTGCGGCCATTCAGGCCGCTCGGGCCGGGGTGAAGGTGCGGGTCTTCGACAAAGCTCCCTATGGCCGAGACAAGGTGTGCGGCGACGGGCTCACCCCCCGGGCGGTTGGGGCACTGAACGACCTCGATATCGAGCTCGACGAGGCTCACCACATCGCCGGCCTGCGAATGATCGCCAACAAGACCGTCCGGGAGCTGCCCTGGCCATCGACCTCCAGGTTCCCTAGCCACGGGGCCGTCTGGCCCCGCCGGAAACTCGACGCCGCATTGATCGACGCCGCGGCCGAGGCCGGCGCCGAGGTGGTTTGGGAAACCGAAGCTCTGCCGGTTCTCGATGGCAACCGAGTCACCGGTGTCACCGCCGGAAAAGGCACGTTGTCGGCCGATCTCGTTGTCGTCGCCACCGGGGCTCCGGGTGCGGTCGCACGCATGCTCGGAGCCGAGCGAGTGGCTGATGAACCCTTTGGGCTCGCCATCCGCAGCTATGCGGCATCACCTCGCCACGCCGACCAACACCTCGAAGCCTGTCTGACGCTGCGCGATGACAACGGCACACCGGTTCCCGGTTACGGATGGATGTTCCCCGCCGGCGACGGCACGGTAAACATCGGCGTCGGAGCACTCTCGACCATGAAGGGCTTCAAGAGCCTCAACCTCAACCATCTTCTTGCGTCCTACCGCAACCTGGTGCAAGACGACTGGGATCTCGGGCCCAATCTTGAGCGACCACGTGCATGGCGTTTGCCGATGAGTTCACAACGACGGCACGGCCCCGGCTGGGTCGCCATTGGTGATGCCGCCGGCTTGGTCAACCCGATGAACGGCGAGGGCATCGACTACGGGCTCGAATCGGGAATGCTCGCAGCCGACCTCTTCGTCGACGACCCTGCCACTGCCCCCGACCGCTACGACACACTGGTCGGCGAGCGTTTCGACAGTTTCCTCCGCACCGGCCGGCGCTTCTCGTTTCTCATCGGCCACCCACTCATTCTTCGCAGCGGCCTGCGGATGGCGGTTGGAACCGAAGCCATCGCCAATATCACCTTGCAGGTGATGGGCAACCTGGTCGACTCAGAGAGTCCCGGCGCCTCGGGGCGAGTACTCAGGTTCGCCGACTACGCCCTTGGTGCGGCCGACCCGCTACTTCGTCGCACCCGGGCCGCAGCCTGAGGGAGCGAGAGCGAGAGAAAGGGAGAGAGACGCTGATCAATCAGCGAGCTCTGTTTTAAGCGAACGAACTCTCTCTAGGCCAGATCAGATCTGGCATCGTCAGCCGCAAACCTGAGCAACCGATCGATGATGAGTTGGTCGGGGTTACCCGGGGGTGGGGTGTGGGTATCTGACCCTTCCTTGCCGAAGTTTCTGATTGCCGAGGTGAAGGTTCGCCCTGACCAGAGCTCTTGCCGCCGTTCCGTCATCTTGTACTGCATCCTTGTCGTTGAAGTTGTTGTGCGTGGGCCCCTCACCCAGTGACAGTAAGACGGGCGCGGCGACCTATTAGTCGCGGGTAATTTCGCCCACAAGGCGTCGGCAGTGACCGAGGCCCACCCCTAGGGTGGCGGGGTGAGCAACGATCAGAAGCCTCAAATCACTGTCCCCGATAGCCCGCCTCCCGGCGAGCTCGAGCTCGTCGACGAAATCGTCGGCGATGGCCCCGAAGCAACTGCCGGGGTGCAGGTAAACGTCGACTACGTGGGCGTGTCGTGGTCGACCGGAGCCGAGTTCGATGCATCGTGGAACCGGGGCGATGTCTTCAGCTTCGGCCTCGGAGCTGGCCAGGTCATCGCTGGCTGGGACGAAGGCGTCGCCGGCATGAAGGTGGGTGGCCGCCGCCGCATCACCATTCCTCCCCAGAAGGGGTACGGGGCCGCTGGCGCCGGTGGGGTGATCGGGCCAAACGAGACCCTTATCTTCGTCGTCGACCTGCGCTCGATCGGCTAGCCCTGAATCCGACATTCGAGTTCCCGGCCGTCCTCTGGCTCCATTCCGGAGGCAGGTGGGTCTTCATCACCGTGCCCGAGGACGAGTCGGATCACATCAAGGAGATCGTTTCCAACCCTGGCGGCTTCGGCTCGGTCAGGGTTGAGGTGACGATCGGTAGCAGCACGTGGCGAACGTCAGTGTTTCCCAGCTCAGAGCTGGGCTGCTTTGTGTTGCCGCTGAAGAAGCCCGTCCGCAAAGCCGAGAAGATCGACCTTGGCGACGAAGTTGGTGTTTCGCTTGAGGTACTGCTGACCTGACGGTTCGCTAGAGCGAATCGGCCAGGGCCACGAGGGCAGCCTGGGCGTCTTCGATCACTGGCTCGCCATGTCCGAACAAGACGGTGTCGATGGTGCGCGACGAGAGCCGTTTGATCGACTGGTTGGCCATGTCCATGTCGGTTGAGAACTGGGCATTGGCACCAGTGATGCCGCCGTCATTGCCGTTCATGGCATCTCCCGCCAGGAGAAGGCGGCTGGTTTCGTCATAGACCGAGATGTGTCCGAGCGTATGGCCCGGTGTACCGATGATCTGCAGGCCAAACACCTCGTCGCCGTCGTTGACTGCCGTGATGTCTCGGGGCGCAACGATCTTTGGCACGTCGGCGGCGCCGGCATAACCGACGGCTCCAGAGGCATTGTCCAGCACGGCACCGACACTGCCGGCATGATCTCCGTGTGCGTGCGTGAGGATCACATGAGCGACATCGTTCCACGATCCGCCCAACGTCTCGATGGCTTCGAGGATCTCGGTTTCACTACCTGACACTCCGGTATCCACGACGGCGAGCTCCGAGCCTCTGGCCAGCACAAAGGCCGAAACAAAACCGAGATTCACCCGCTGCCAAGCCAAGCTGCCGGGAGCCGGCGCGGCCCCAGATGCGGCTGACGAGTCTGAGGTTGCGGACGCGTCTGAGGTTGCGGACAAGTCGCCGCTGGCACCGCTCGCGCCCGACGTGGGGTTGGACCCTCCCGTTTCGTTCGCTCCCCCGCCGGCCGATCCGCTGGAGCATCCGGCAAGCCCAAAGATGGCAACGGCGACGGTGCCACCTCCGAATTCGGTGAGGAAGCTACGACGGCTGAGACGTTGAACAGAGCGTGCGGCCATGTCCGGTTGGAACCCATCGAATGCCCGCAATCTTCCGCCCATCAGAACTGGCGCGCAAAGAAAAGTACGCACTACTTTGACAAATTCGTTGCCTTTGCCGCACTTGCTAACTAAAGTACGCAACATGCCCAGCATCAGCACTCCCACCATTGACCGCGAAACCATCAACAAGGCTCAGAACCAAATCATCGAAACCATCGAGCAGGTTCAAGAGCGAGTTATCGAGACCAACAAGCGAGTGGCCAAGACCGTCAGCGACCGCATGCCCGAGCAACTGACCGACCGGCTCGAATCCCTTCCTCGCCCGTCGCTGCCCAAGCCCGGCGCTGCCGTCGACAACTACTTCGGCTTTGTCCAGCGGGTAACCAAGGCCAACCACACGTTCGCGTCGAACATGGTCGCAGCGTGGACGCCAGCCAAGACCGCCGCCAAGACCGCAGCCGCCAAGTCAGAGGCCACCCAGACCGCCGAAAAGGCCACCACGGTCAAGAAGGCAGCAGCGGCCAAGAAGGCCCCGACCGCCAAGAAGGCCACACCGATGGCGACAGCGGAGAAACCAGCCGCTGACAAGGCCGCCCAGTAGCTTCGTCTCTGTGACTGCGAGCGACACCGACGACGACCATCTGGCCAAGCTCGGCCAGCTGGGCACGTTCATCCGCTCGCAGCGGAAGTTGGCGCAGCTGTCGCAGCGAGAGCTGGCGAGGCTCACTGATCTCTCCGACCCGTACGTCAGCCAGATCGAACGAGGGCTGCACCAGCCCTCGATTCGGGTCTTGAAGGCATTGGCCAGCGCCCTCAACGTGCGGGCCGAAACGATGCTGACCCACGCCGGGCTCTTCGACGCACCGGCGGAGAAACAGTCGGCCGCAGTCGATACCGAAACGGCCATACGTACTGATCAGCGTCTCACCGAAGAACAGAAGCACGCCCTCCTCGGCGTCTATCGGAGCTTTTTGTCCGAGGATCGCTGAAGCCGCGCTGCTGCCAGATCAGGCTGCAGCTGCTAGAACTAGTGGTGTGCTGAGCGTCCTTTCACCTGCCAAATCACTCGACTTCGAGTCGAAACTGGCCACTCGGAAGTACTCCGAGCCGACCATGCTCGATGACGCCGCGGTGCTGGTCTCTGAAATGGCAAACAAATCACCGGACCAGATCAGCGACATGATGAGTGTCAGTCGCGACCTCGGCGAGCTGAACTTCGATCGGTTCCAAAGTTGGGAACCACCGTTCACGCCAAAGAACGCCAGGCCGGCGATACTCGCCTTCACGGGCGACGTCTACCTCGGCATGGACCCCTCGAACGCTTTTGGCGAACGCGACTTCACCCACGCTCAGAAGTCGATGCGGATCTTGTCCGGGCTCTACGGCCTGCTGCGACCGCTCGACCTCATACAGCCATACCGGCTCGAGATGGGCTCGAAGCTCAAGACCGAGCGAGGTCGAGACCTCTACGACTTCTGGGGCGACAGCATCACCGACGCCCTCAACGCCGATCTGGCGGCCAGTCCGGGCCCAGAGGTGCTGATCAATCTGGCATCGAACGAGTACTTCGGAGCCGTTCAGACCGATCGGGTCGACGGCCGCATCGTCAGCCCGGTCTTCCTCGATACACCCGCAAGCGGTGGCGAGCCGAAAATCATCAGCTTCTTCGCCAAGCGAGCCCGTGGCTCGATGGCCGGATGGCTGGTTCGCAACCGAGTCAAGACCGTCTCGGCCCTGAAGACATTCGACGAGGCGGGCTACCGCTACGACGCCGGCCGCTCGGCCGCTGATCGTCCCGTCTTCGTTCGGTAACGATTATGCGCCAAGAAACTCAGGTCGAAATCGGACGCGAGATTGTCGAACGGCTGGCGTCGGGCCGCACTCCAATGGCTGAGGAGATCTA
>JBLINY010000130.1:0-12036 GCA_047638695.1 Acidimicrobiales bacterium
GGTTGACCACTCATGATTTTGGTTCCGAGAAGAAGGCCCCAGATGACCGACAAGCTGGTCAGAGCAAGAGCAACGATTCCCCCGGCCCGAGCCACATACCACCAGACCTGCTCGGTCATCGCCAGGTTCCCGTATATCGCCAGATCGCTGAGCAGCTGAGCCGCCATCATGCGTGCTCCCAACATTCAAAGGTCTCGAATGGGCCGATGCGCTCGACCGTTTGATCGGCGTTGAGCCGAAGGGCGGCGATGCCCGGTAGCGAACCAGGACCGGGTGCGATCAGTGCCGTCGCCGCCACCTCGGCCCACCAGCCCTCGCCAGCGACGACGGTTACCAGGTCGGCGCCGCCGTCCTGCGGCTGTCCCGAGGCTGGGTCGAGCAGATGGTGGCGCCGGCCATGAGGAGATGCCCACGTACGGCGGCGTGTCGTACTGGTGGCTACGGCGCCCGTGGCCAGGCGGAGCCGGGTTATCTCGTCCGGCCCAATTGATGGCTCGGCCACAGACACAACCCAGCCTCCCTCATCTGGACCAGCACCCCGGACCCGAAGATCGCCACCGAGGTTGATCAACACACCCTCGGCACCAAGTTCGATGGCTCGTCGGCTGACCAGATCGGCGGCCAGCCCCTTGCCGATGCCACCGGCATCGAATCGCATGCCTTTTGGCAGGGCGACCGACTGGCTGAAGGGGTCGAGAACAATGCCAACCGGGCCTGGTGAGCTTGCTCGAGGCGGGGCGGTAGCGACCATCGGAGTCGAGCCAACCAGCTCGAACGACCGGTCGTAGCCCAGCCCATTCAGTGCCACGAGCATCGTGGGGTCGAAGCGCCCCCCGGTGAGCCGCCAACCGGCGATCGATCGCTCGATCAGCTCGAAGGTTTCCTTCGAGACGGCGAGCGGTGCTCCCGATGCACCGTTCAGTTGCGAGATTTCGCTGTCGGGTAAGAAGCGGCTCCAGCTCTGTTCGAGTTGCTCGATCATCACGATCAGCTCCTCCAAACAGTCGTTGCCGCCCACGATGAGGTGCACATCGGTGCCCATTGCCCGAAACCGATGTTCGGTGAGAATCATCAGCTTCCGCTCGATTCAGTTACGGGCGCCGGCTGTGCAACTGGCGCAGGTGTCCGGTCCGTTGCCGGGCCCGGGGCCGCCGGTGCCACGATCTCTCGCAGCTGTGGCGCCGGTTGTGAGACCACGACCACCCGACGAATGGTCGGGGCCGGCGCAGCCACCGCCTCGGGGGCAGCGCTGCGATTCGCAGCGATTGCCATACCCGAGACCAGGCCGAGCGAAGCACCGAGTGCGGCGCCCGTTGCCAACAACTGGCTGAGCTTGCCCGGCTTCTTTCGGGCGGAGGTGTTGCGGGTGGGAATTCGTCGAGTGGCCTCAGTCATCGTCATGCTCCTCACCTGTGTCGTCGTCGTGCTCTGCTTCCTCGTACTCAGCTTCGGCTTCGTACTCCTCGTACTCTTCGTCAGCTTCGTACTCTTCGTCGGCCTGGTAGGTTCCGGCCGGCTCAGTGGCACTCGCCGGGGCGGTGTTCATGGCGGCCGGAGCGGCGGCAAACTCTGGGGCGGCGAGCGGGTTGCCCGCTTCGTCGACGTACTGGGTGATGACCGTCGGTTCGACGGGCACGGCCGGGGTGGCCGATGTGGCGGAGCCGAGCGTGAAGAACAGTGCTGACACCCCGCCAGCGACGGTCAGAGTCAAGGCGGCTGAGGTCCGGAGCAATTTTGAGTTCATCGTGGTTCCTGTCTGGGTTTTGTTGCCGGAATCTCCGTAGCAACACCCGAACCATGAACGATCGAACCTGAAGCCCCGCTGAGGGCCAAGTGGCAAAAACTTGACCTAGGGAGAACCGAGGAACTCTTCGGTGAGTTCTTCGACCTTGATGGCCAGGCCGTCGTCGTCGTTCGAGCCGATCACCTCGTCGGCTGCTTCCTTCGCATCATCGGTGGCGTTGGCCATGGCAAAGCTGCGGCCAGTCCATTCGAGCATCGAGACGTCATTGTGGTTGTCGCCGAAGCTGGCGACCTCGTGGCGCTCGATGCCGAGATCGTTGGCCAGCTGTTCGACGCCGACGGCCTTGGTAACAAGGGCGGCCGCCACTTCGATGAAGTTCAAGCCCGAGTAACTGGGCACCGCATGATCGCCGACCACCTCGAGCACTCGCTGATACAGCTCGTCGATGGTGAGATCGTCGTGAAACACCAACACTTTCTGCACCCGGGCGGTGATGCCGTCGAGCACATCGTCGACGGCATGCACACCGGGAATCGCCGGCACCCGCTTTTCGAAACCCGGTTCGAACACCGCCGTCCGCTCCATCTCGATGGCGTACCCGGCGCCTTCGATGGACGCTCGCAGCTCGACCACCAGACCTTGGGCCACACTCGGGTCAATCCAGTAGCCGCGAATCAGTTCGTCTCGTCCGAGATGCCGAGTGACGGCGCCATTGGCGAAGATCCAGTAGTTGTTCAGCCTGAGCTCGTCGATGACGTCGTAGCTGACAATCAGCGGTCGACCCGTGGTGGGAACCACATGGATGCCGGCGTTGGAAGCCGCATGCAGCGCCTTCTGCACTCGCGGCGAAAGTGTGCCGTCGCTGCGCAGCATCGTCCCGTCGATGTCGGTCGCGATGAGCCGAGTAACCATCGCCGAAACCTAGCGACTCCCCGTCACACTTCGTTCTGCCCGTCACGCTGGGTGAGGAACGTATGAACGGTTGGTTACAGAGTGCACTTCTCGCGGGTAACAGCAGGATTGCCGACCGGTATCCTGTCTTCGTCCCGACATACCTTCCGTCGGTTCCCCAAAAGAGGAGAGACCCTTTGTTTACGCGATCTTGGAGAATGCTGTTTGCTCTGCTTACCGCATGCGCGCTGGTAGCAGCCGCCTGTGGCAGCAGCAGCAGCGATGCTGGTAGCGACGGAGACGGTGGCGACACCGATGCCGGCGCAACCGACAGCGGCGATGACCCTGCTGACGACGCCGGTGCCGACGAAGAAGCTGTAGAAGACGAAGACGACGCCATGGTCGAAGCTGACTTCAACGTCGGCCTCACCTATGACATCGGCGGCCGAGGCGACCAGTCGTTCAACGACTCGGCTGCTGCCGGCATGGACCGCGCCGTCACCGAGATCGGCGTGACCTCGTCCGAAGCCGAGCCCAACGAAGATGGCTCCAACCGGGCCGAGCTACTACAACTCCAGGCCGACCAAAGTGAACTTGTCGTCGCTGTCGGCTTCTTGTTCGCTGACGATGTTGTTGCCGTTGCCGGCGAGAACCCCGACGTGAGCTTCGCCGTGATCGACGACGCCATGCTCGACTTCGACAATGGCGGCGTGCCCCGTGGCGACAACATCGCTGGCCTCACCTTCGCCGAGGAAGAGGGCTCCTACCTTGTCGGCGTTGCTGCCGCCCTCAAGAGCGAAACCGGCACCCTTGGCTTCATCGGTGGCGTTGGCGGCTTCGGTCTCATCGAGAAATTCGAGGCTGGTTTCGCTGCAGGCGCCCAGTCAGTCAACCCCGACATCATCATTATCAGCCAGTACATCACCCAGGCTCCCGACTTCGACGGCTTCTTCGCCGCCGACCGGGCCCAGGAGATCGCGCTCTCGATGTACGACCAGGATGCCGATGTGATCTACCACGCCGCTGGCGGCTCCGGTGCCGGCCTCTTCGAGGCAGCCAAGAAGCAGAGCGAAGACACCGGCTCGAAGGTGTGGGCCATCGGAGTCGACTCCGATCAGTACAACACCGTCGACCCATCGGTGCAGGAGTACATCCTCACGTCGATGCTGAAGCGGGTTGACGTCGCCGTGTTCGAGGTCACCCAGGCTCAGGCCAACGGCGAGTTCACAAACGGCAACACGGTGTACGACCTTTCGGTCGATGGCGTTGGCTATTCCACCTCCGGTGGCTTCATTGACGACATCGTCGACAAGCTGGAAGAGGCCAAGGCCGGCATCATCGCTGGCGAGATCGTTGTGCCCACCGAGCCGTAGGCCACGTCTTCCGATAGCGACACCTTCTGAAGCGAGTCTTTCTAAGCAAACGATTCCCTAGATAGAAAGAGCGAGTCCGGACTACGGTCCGGGCTCGTTCTCCGTTTTCGAGAGGAATCTCCCGTGCCAGCCGCCATCGAACTGATCGGCATCACCAAACGATTTCCCGGCGTTATCGCCAACGACAACGTCAACCTGACCGTTGAGGAAGGCGAAATTCACGCTATTTGTGGCGAGAACGGTGCCGGTAAGTCGACATTGATGAAAATTCTGTACGGCATGCAATCACCGGACGAAGGCACCATGAAGGTGAACGGCGAGATGGTGAGCTTCTCCTCTCCCACCGACGCCATCGCCCAGGGCATCGGCATGGTGCATCAGCACTTCATGCTGGCCGGGCAACTCTCGGTACTCGAAAACGTCATCCTCGGCTCGGAGCCAACCAAGCTGGGTGGCATCATCGACTTTGGCGAGGCCCGCAAACACATGGCCGAGGTCGGCGAGGCTTACGGCCTCACTGTTGATCCCAACGACCTCATCGACACCCTGGAGGTTGGCGAGCGTCAGCGGGTCGAGATCATCAAAGTTCTGTTTCGCGGCGCCCGCATCCTGATTCTCGACGAACCAACCGCGGTGCTGGTGCCGCAGGAGGTGGAGGAGCTCTTCCGCAATCTGCGCGAGCTCAAAGAGAGCGGAGCCACCATCATCTTCATCGACCACAAGCTGCAAGAAGTACTCGAAATCAGCGACAGCATCACGGTCATTCGCCGAGGAAAGACGGTGGCGACGGTACGGGCCAGCGACGTAACCGCCGGTGACTTGGCCGAGCTGATGGTGGGTTCGGAGCTACCCAGCCCCGAAACTGGCGAATCGACGGTGAGCGATGAGGTTGCGCTCGAGGTCCGGGGGCTCACCGTTCTCGACGAGGACGAGCGAACGGTCGTCAAGAACGTCTCGGTGATCGTGCGCAAGGGCGAAATCGTCGGCATTGCCGGTATCGAAGGCAACGGCCAAACCGAACTCATCGACGCCATCATCGGTACCGGCGACGTTCACCGCGGCACGGTGCATCTTCTCGGCGACAACATAACAAACGAGCCCGTACGCAAACGGCGCGAAGCGGGCATGGGTTACGTGCCGCAAGACCGCCATCACGAAGGCCTGCTTCTCGATGCTCCGCTGTGGGAGAACGCAACGCTCGGACACCAGACTCGGCCGCCGTATGCCAAGGGCATCTGGATCGACCGGGCCGGGGCTCGTAGCCGCACCGAGGAAATTCGAGCCGACTTTGATGTGCGCACGCCGAGCGTCGACGTGTCAGCCCGCGCCCTCTCCGGTGGGAACCAGCAGAAGCTCATCATCGGCCGAGAGATGGCAGCCAGCCCGGCGGTGCTCGTAGCCGCCCACCCCACCCGCGGCATCGATGTCGGAGCCCAAGCCGAGGTGTGGAACACCATCCGCCACGCTCGGGGAAACGGCCTCGCCACGCTCCTGATCTCCGCTGATCTCGATGAGCTGATTGGCTTGTCCGACACCATTGTCGTGATGTTTCACGGCGAGTTGGTTGCCACGCTCGACCCAGCCGACATCACTCCCCGCATCCTTGGCAGCTATATGACCGGCGCCGTCGTGGAGGACAAGCTGTGACCGCTGACTCCTCAGATACCGGCTCCCCCGGCGCAGACTCCGCCAGCAACGAGGCATCTAACCCGCTGCTCCGCCGAGTGCTGTTGTCGTTGGCGGCCCCCGCTGCTGCGTTCGTGTTCGCATTGTTCGTCTGCGCCATCATCTTGGAGCTATCGGGCAGCGACTCAATCGCCACGTTCCGGCTCATGCTCTCGAATGGAGCCAAGCTCGAAACCATCGTCGACACCCTCAACCGGGCGACGCCGCTCTATCTCGCAGCGATAGCCGCCGCCATTGGCTTTCGCATGAATCTGTTCAACATCGGTGTCGAGGGTCAGTACATTCTGGCCGCCTTTGTTGCCGCCATCGTCGGTGGAAAGCTCAACCTCCCCGGCCCGTTGCATGTTGGGTTGATCATGATCACCGCCATGGTCGTCGGAGCTGCCTGGAGCGGCCTGGCCGGCTTGCTCAAGGTCACCCGGGGTGTAAACGAAGTGATCTCAACCATCATGCTGAACTTCGTGGCCACCGGAGGCATCATCGCTGCGCTGCTGCCACGAGTCATTGCCGATCCAACTGCTGCCAACCAGGGCACGCCTCGTATCGCCGAGTCGGGCTGGTTACCCAACCTCAACGGCGTGCTCGAGCTCTTCACCCGTGAGATTCAGAAAGGTCGCAGGCTCACCGGTATGTTCGCCATCGCCATCGTGGTCGGCATCGTCTACCACGTGCTGATCAACCGGAGTCGGCTCGGGTTCGACCTGCGCTCTAGTGGCATGAACCCCTTGGCGGCCCGGGCCGGTGGTGTGCCACCAAAAAAAATGGTGATGTACGCCATGCTGGCCAGTGGCCTGATCGCCGGACTCATTGGCATGCCGGAGATTGTTAGCGACGCCCATTCCTACGACACGGGCTTCATCCAAGGGCTCGGATTTGCCGGGATCGCGGTGGCACTTCTGGGCCGCAACAACGCCCCTGGCATGGCCTTTGCTGCTCTGTTGTTCGGCTTCCTCGACTCGAGCTCGGCCATTCTCCAAGTGAGCGCTTCGGCCTCAGCCGAGATCGTCAAGATCATGCAGGCGGTCATCCTGCTCGCCGCAGTCGTGGCCTACGAAGTAGTCAACCGAATACGCAGGCGAGACGAAGTGCAGCGGGCCTCCGCAACTGCGGGAGCCGTGGCATGAGCGGACAGGGCGTGAGTCAAGAGCGCTCGAGCAAAGATGGCTCGACCGGAGACGGCGTGTTCGAACGGTTCGGAGCTCTTCCGGCCTGGGCTCGCTGGCCGGCCATGGTGTCCATGGCCATCCTGGTACTGGCCATCGTGCAGGGAGTGAGCGGCACCGAACTACTGACGTCGGGCAATACATCGGGCGCCATGTTGCGTTGGGCCATGCCCATCATGCTGGCTGGGCTTGGAGGCCTCTTTTCCGAGCGGGCCGGCATCGTGAACATCGGCCTCGAGGGAATGATGATTCTGGGCACCTGGTTCGGTGCGTGGGGTGCGATGAATTGGGGTCCGTGGGGTGGCCTCATTGCAGGAACAGTGGGCGGCGCCCTCGGCGGCCTGCTGCATGCGGTGGCCACCGTGAACTTCGGCGTCGATCAAATCGTCTCCGGCGTCGCCATCAACGTCATGGCGCCGGCCCTCACCCGATTCATGTCCGAGCGAGTGTTCGGCGGCGAGGTCGGCGGTTCGGTGTCGCAGTCGCCACGAGTCACCGGACTACCCAGCTTTACGGTGCCGGTCTTAGCCGGTGGCGGAGGTGGCCCCGACATCCTCGGTTCGATCGCCGATGCCAACATCTTCTGGATCTCTGACATCGCCAGTCTGTTGCACGGCGTTATGACGCAAATCGGTGTGTTCACCGTGTTGGCTCTGGCCATGGTGCCGCTGACAGCCTGGGTGTTGGCCCGCACCCGCATGGGTCTGCGGATCAAGATCTGCGGCGAAAATCCAAAGGCAGGCGAGTCGCTCGGCATCAACATCTACTTGCACAAGTACATCGGCGTGATGATCAGCGGCGCCCTGGCCGGCATGGCCGGGGCCTACATCGTGCTCGAACTCACCGGCGTTTATCGAGGTGGGCAGACAACGGGTCGGGGTTTCATCGGCCTGGCTGCGCTGATCTTCGGCAACTGGAAGGCGCTCGGGGTGCTGGCCGGATCGTTGCTGTTCGGGTACCCGTTTGGCCTGTCGCTGATCGACTTCGATGCCACCTCCAGCGGCGGGGCAACCCGCTCGTTGCTGTTGGTGATCGCCATCGCTCTGGCCGGTGTCGCGGTTTGGGCCTATCGGGCCGACAAGCGGCTGGACGTCGGGTTGGCCGTGATCCTGTCGGGCATAGCTCTTGTTTGGTATTTGCTTACCGACACCGCGGCCGCGTGGCTACCGAACACCATGCCGTACGCCCTGGTGCTTATCGTGCTGGTGTTTGCCAGTCAGCGGCTACGACCCCCGGCCACCGCCGGCGTTCCGTTCCGTAAGGGCGAGACGTAATGGGTGAGACCTAGTGGGCGGGACCTAGTGGGCGAGACAGCAGCAGAACCTCAGGGCCTCTCGCTCGAGCAGGCCCGGTCGCTGCCGAAAGTGCTGTTGCATGACCATCTCGATGGTGGCCTACGGACCGACACCATCTTGGAACTGGCTGAGGCAACGAGTCACCGGCTGCCAAGTAACAATCCTGACGAGCTGGTGGCCTACTTTCGGCGCGGGGCCGACGCCGGCGACATCCTGGCCTACCTCGAGACGTTCGATCACACGGTGCCGCTGCTTCAGAGCCCACAGGCCCTGCACCGGGTTGCCTCCGAGGCAGCCGCCGACTTGGCCGCCGACGGCGTGGTGTACGCCGAGGTCCGCTTCGCTCCCGAGCTCCACGGTGGTTCGGGGGCGAACGGCGGCAGCTTGGACGATGCCATCGAAGCCGTTACGGCCGGGTTTGCTGACGCCGACGCGGTGAAGGACGGCAGCCTGGTTGTGAACACCATCGTGTGTGCCATGCGAACCGAACAACGGTCGGTCGATGTGGCCAAGGCATGCGTTCGCTGGATCGGACGCACCGGTAGCCAGGGCGTCGTCGGGTTCGATCTGGCCGGGGCCGAAACCGGCTTCCCACCCGGCGACCACGCCGGAGCTCTTCGCATCGCCCGCAATGGGCTGGCCCGCATCACCATCCATGCATCGGAGCCTCCGGGTTTGGAGCTGATCGCCCAGGCACTCGACCAAGGGGCCGAACGCATCGGCCACGGCGTGCGCCTCATCGAAGACTGCCAGCTCTCAGAAGAAGGGATAGCTCTTGGCCCGCTGGCGGCCAGCGTGCTCGACCGACAGATTCCCCTCGAGCTGTGCCCATCATGCAACGTGCAGATCGGTGCCGTTCCCACCTTGGCCGATCACCCCATCGGACCCTTCCTGTGGACCGGTTTCAACGTGAGTATCAACACCGACAACCGTCTGATGTCGGGCGTCTCGGTCAGTAGCGAGGTGGTCGCCGTTGCCAACGCCTTCGATCTATCCATCGCCGAGATCGGCCAGCTTCAGATGAACGCGGCCAGCGCCTCGTTTGCGCCACACTTGGTAAAAATGGCGCTGCTCAACAGCCTGGCTGGGTTCTATAGCCAGGGATACCGCGGAGCCGAAGTAGACCGCGGAGCCGAAGTAGACAAGCGCAGCCGAGGAGATTGACGGGTGAGCAAACGATGCTGACGAGTGCCCAGGTTGCCGAGTGGGAGCGCGACGGCTTCCTCGTGTTACCCGACCTGATCTCCCCCGAGCGTTGCGACGAGCTGATGGCTCGTGGCGCCGAGCTGGTGGCCGACTACGACGACAGCGGTATTCGTTCGGTGTTCACCACCGATGACCAGGTGCGCAAGAGCGACGAGAAGTTCCTGTCGTCCGGCGGCACCATCGACTTCTTCTGGGAGACCGAAGCCCTCGACACCGATGGCAACCCAGCCGTCGGCAAGAGCACCGGATTCAACAAGATGGGTCACGCTCAGCACGACCTCGACCCTGTGTTCGACGCCTTCTCTCGCCAGGATCCTCTGCCCGAGCTTGTGGCCGACCTTGGCATGGCCGACCCATTGCTGTTGCAGTCGATGCTGATCTTCAAGCACGCCGGCATCGGCGGCGAGGTCACCTCACACCAGGACGCCACCTTCCTCTACACCGACCCCATCACCGTGATCGGCCTGTGGTTCGCTCTCGAAGATGCCACGCTCGAGAACGGCTGCCTCTTCGCCCAGCCCGGCGGCCACAAGGGCCCACTGCGACAACTTTTTCGCAGAGCAGACGCGATCCAGCCAGACGCGAACCAGGCGCACGCTCCGCAAACGGTGTTCGATCAGCTCGACACCACACCCTTGCCCGAGCTGGGCGATCCCGAGCTCGTTCCCCTCGAGGTCGAGAAGGGCACCTGTGTTGTCCTCCATGGCCTCCTCCCCCACGGTTCGCATCCCAACCGCAGCGATGCCTCCCGCCAGGCCTATTCGCTGCATGTCATCGACCGGGGCGCCAGCTACCCCGACAGCAACTGGCTGCAGCGACCCGGCATGCCGCTGCGGGGATTCTGATAGGAGATTGTTGATGACAGGTCAGGTCGCCGCCGTTCACCGCAGTGCCGATCATTCGTTCAGCAAGAACGCCGTCGAACGAATCGAGCTGCTGGCCGGACTCGGTGTCGCCGGCGACGCCCACAATGGGGCGCAAGTGAAACATCGGTCGCGGGTAGCCGCCGACCCAACCCAACCTTCGTCAGATTCATCTGATCTCGAGTGAGCTGTTCGAGCACGCCGCCAACAAGGGTTTCACGATTGGCCCCGGCGACCTTGGCGAGAACATCACCACCACCGGGGCCGATCTTGTCGACCTGCCAGTGGGCACCATCTTGAAGATCGGCCCCGACGCCCTGATCGCCCTCACCGGTCTGCGCAACCCGTGCGCCCAGATCAATGGTTTCCAGCCCGGTCTGCTGGGCGCAGTGCTGGATCGGGCCGACGACGGTTCGCTGAAACGCATGGTCGGCACTATGGGCGTCGTGGTCTTCGGGGGTGTCGTGTCGCCCGGCGATGCCATAGAGATCGCTCTACCGCCCGAGCCTCACCGGGCCCAGGAACGGATCTAGCAGGCGAGGAACAGCACGTCGGCCCGATTCAGCTTCGCCACCGATCGCTGTGATGAGATCTCTGAGACAGCGATTCGTCTGCGCGAGGCTCTATAGCGGTGGTGCTGTAGCGGTCGTGCGGTAGTTCACGAGGAAGAGCATTGCTGCGGTCGCATCGGCCAGTGCCAACACCCACATCGCCTGCCGGTAGCCGCCAAATGAGTCGTGCAATAGGGCGAGCGTCGGTGCCCCCAGTGCCAGCGGAACTTGGAATCCAAGGTTCACCACCGGATAGGCGGCCGTATAGGGCAGGTCGGGGTAGGTAACCCGAGTGAGCAGCGATGGCATGGTGATCAGCACGCCGACGCCTAGGCCGTACAGCATGCTCATCAACGTCAGCACCACCGGTGTGTGATCGAACACGGCGAGTCCAACCATCGCCAGCGTCTGCACCAACAGATAAGTGGCGCCAACCAACGCTGGGGCCACCCGGTCACCGATGACGATCGGACCGAGCCTCCCGATCAGGGCGGCAAACACCGCGACTCCAACCACCTGGGCCGCTCGTACGTCCGTGAGGGTCACGCTGAGCAACGACAACTGATGAACCAAGAAGCCGCCCTGCACCGTGACGCCGAGACCCAACCCGACACCGACCACCCAATAGTCACGCCGATGCAGCAGAAACCAGGCCGTTCGGTCAGCCCGGTGCGCAGGAGAGATTTCTGGGGCTCCTCCTGCTGAGGAAGCTCGGACAGCTGGGGCAGCACCGACTGGTGTCCAGCCAGGCGGTGCGTCGATAACGAATACGGCGACGGTTCCTACACAGACAATGGTGGCAACGCCGAGCGCCGTGACGGCCGTGGCGAAACCCCAGCGTTCGTCGGCCCAGGCGAGTGACGGGATCAGCACGATGCCGCCAATGCTGGCCCCGACCAGGGCCGTCGACAGCTGACGCTGCCCACCGGGGAACCAGGCCATGATCGTGGTGCTGATGGGGTTGCTGTTCATCCCCGACCAACCCACCGACAGCACCAGGAAGACGGCCGTGAGGGTGTAGAGGTTGCCGGCATGGGGCATGGCCACCAGCGCGCCGCCGGCGGCCAAAGCCCCGCCGCCGATCACCAACCGAGGCCCCCGCCGGGCCAGCATCTTGGCGACGCCGAAGCTGAGTAAGACGGCGGCCACGTAGAACACCAGGAAGATGTTCGAGATCGACGATCGTGACCAGCCGCGAAGGTCGTGCAACCGGAGCAGATAGAACCCGAGCCCATAGAACGCGGTGCCCCAGGCAAACATGGCC
>JBLINY010000131.1:0-11944 GCA_047638695.1 Acidimicrobiales bacterium
ACCAGGGTGGCGCAGAAGGTCGCGCCGGCAGTGATTGCAATCATCAGTGGCAAGGCAACCACAACGGCCCACCGATCGCTGGCATCCTGTGACGAGTGACCGGCCCCTCGCACCCAGCGCCCGCACCCCTGAGCTCGTCAGTTATCGGCGGTTTGGTGAAAGGAAGCGGCCGCCGCATCGCTTTCCTGCATGGTTTCACCCAGAATCAGCGGTGCTGGGGTCCGCTGCTCTGGGAGCTGGCCAACGAACACGAGATTGTTGCTGTCGACGCTCCGGGGCATGGTGAGTCTGGTCACGACCGTGCCGATCTCTGGGAGGCTGCGCGCCTGGTCGGAGAAACGGTGGGGCCTGCGATCTACGTCGGCTATTCGATGGGTGGCCGAACGGCGCTTCACTTGGCGTTGGCCCACCCTGAGTTGGTCGAAGGACTGGTGCTGATCGGCGCGACGGCAGGTCTGGTCGAGGAGAGCGACCGACACCAACGACGCCAGGCCGATGACAAGCTGGCCAGCCGCCTACTTGATGTCGGCCTCGAGGATTTTCTCGACGAGTGGTTGGCCGGGCCCCTGTTCGCGTCGTTGTCGAGCGAGGCGACGTGTCGACCCGAACGTCTCACCAATCGAGCGGAGGGTTTGGCCGCGAGCTTGCGTCAGTGCGGCACCGGTTCCCAAGACCCGTTGTGGGAACGCCTTCATGAACTCACGATGCCGGTGCTCGCCATCGCCGGCGCTGACGACGCCAAGTTCTCGGCTCTGGCCGACCGTATGGTCAGCGCCATCGGGGCCAACGGATCGCGTCACGTCGAACCGGGCGGCCATGCGGTGCATCTCGAGCAGCCGAAAGCCATTGCCGCGGTGATCAGGCGATTCGCGTCGCCGTCTTGATCGTGTAGCGATCGAGCAGCTCGATATCGGGCTCGGGGGCAACGCCCGGCCCAGTCGGGACCACGACCGAGCTGCCGAGCGTGGCGACATCTGGGAATGGGTCGGCGGCGAGCCAGCGGCGGGCTGGAGAAACGTCTCCCGTGATATCGAACCCGTCGAGCGCGGCTACCGCGGCGAGTGCGTGGCGGCCCAGTCCGCATTCGAGCATCCCACCTGCCGTCGCCCTCATGTTGTTGGAGGTACACCAAGCCAACAGCTCGACGGCGGCAGCAATGCCGCCAACACGCGGCGGCTTGATCGAGATGCCGCTGATGGCCTCGTTCACCAGCAACCGTTCGGCATCGGCGACTGAAGAGACGCCCTCATCGGCGATAACGGCTACGCCGGTCTTGCGAAGGGTTGCGGCGGAGGACGTGTCGTTAGTAGCGAACGGTTGCTCGATGACAGCCACGCCGAGAGCGCCCATCTCGGCGAGTGTCCCCAGATGTGCGGGCCCAAAAGAGCCGTTGCCGTCAACATGTAACTCGAGGCCCGGAAAGGTGGCCAACGCGGCTGCGGCCGGTTCGATCTCGTGCCCGGGTTCGATCTTGAGCTTCACTCGTGCGATGCCGTCATTGGTGAGCGTCGCCAGTCGTTCGATCAGGTCCGCAGTGGGCATCAGGCCAACAGCCGCCCCGGCCCGCACAGTCGCTCGTGTAGCGCCGAGGTGCGATGCCAGGGAGACCCCACGAGTCTTCAACTGAGCATCGAGGTTCGCCATTTCCAAGGCAGCGGCTGCCATTGGTTGTTCGCTTGCCTCGGGGCGGCCGGCTGCCAGAGAATCGAAGGCGTTTTCTGCCCATTCCGCCGTATATGTCGGTTGGTTTAGCGCCGCACACTCGCCCCAGCCTGCGGCGCCGTCGGAGTCTTCGACCCGCACGATTACCAGCTGCCGTCGGGCATCGGGGTTGGCGTTGTGACCGGTCGCTAACTGCTCTCGTACCGGAAGGGCAAGCAGCCTGATTTCGACTCGTTGCTTCACGGTTGCTTTCGACCCGGGGTCGAACTGATCCTCACCGCGTCACGGTACGGCCTCATCGTGCACCGTCGCATCCGCGTTGCTGTTTTGATTCCGTGGGGCACTAGCCTCGACCTCGCTCCGTACAGAATTGCGGAGCAGTACAACCTTCAGCGAATCCGGTGAGATCCCGGAACTGTCCCGCAACTGTGATGTGTTCTCCTTCAATCGGAGCAGCACGAGTCAGGTCGCCTGATCGATGTGCTTGCTAACCGTGTCCTCGGAGGAAGGACCAGTTGGGAGCGGAAATACTCCGCCTCGAACTCGAACCTCCGAGCCAAAGGAGATCCGAGTGAACCGAGTTACCCGCCCCACATCTCGACTGCTTGCTGTCTTGCTGGCATTCGGACTGGCTGCTGCCGCATGCGGTTCGAGCAGCAGCGATGCGACCGGCGCCGAGGAGGCAGAGGCCGACAACAATCCGGCCGAGAACAGCTCAGATGAGGCCAGCGCAGATGCAGATGCCAGTCAGGCCGATAGCAGCTCGGATGAAGGCAGTGTCGACGAGGTTGAGTCGACCGAGGAAGAGATGCGAATCGTGGCCATCTCGCCGACTGCGACCGAGATGCTCTTTGCTATCGGCGCAGGCGATCTTGTGGTCGCTGCCGACTCGTTCTCGAATTATCCAGCCGACGCGCCGACAACAGACATCTCGGCCTTCGAGCCGAGCCTCGAGGCCATCGCCGCCTTCGATCCCGACTACGTCGTGATGTCATATGACCCCTCAGACATCGTCGCCGGGCTCGAACAGCTCGGGATCATCGCTGTGGTGATGCCGGCTGCCGCTTCTCTCGACGATGTGTATGGCCAGATCGCTGACCTTGGCATCGCTACCGGTCATGAAGACGAAGCGGCTTCGCTTGTAGCTGAGATCCGTAGCGGCATCGACGAGGTTGTTGCCGGTGTCGACACTTCGGCCCCGCCAATCCGGGTGTATCACGAGATCGACGACACCTTCTACAGCGCAACGACGAGCAGCTTCATCGGTCAGCTGTACGGCTTGCTCGGCGTCGAGAACATCGCCGATGCAGCCGACCCCGACAACGCATCGTTCGGTTACCCGCAGCTCTCGCCCGAGTATCTGATCGAAGCTGATCCCCAGTTGATTGTGATCACTGACCAGGTTGGCTACGACGCCGACGCGGTTGCGGCTCGCCCTGGGTGGGACGTGATCAGCGCGGTGCAGAACGATGGGATCGTCCAGGTTGATGCCGACATAGCCAGCCGGTGGGGCCCACGCATAGTGGAGTTCCTCGAGGTCATGAGCGAGGCTGTCGAAGCACAAATGGCCAACGCCTAGCGGCTATGGAAACCCTATGACTCTGCCAGCGCTGCTGGCTTCGCCCCAGTCGAAAGCGTCACGCTTGACCGCCCAGGATAAGGCCTTTCGTCTTCCTCGGCTGGCGTTGGCCAGCAGCCTTTGCTTTGTCGTGTTGTCAGCGTTGCTCGGCCTGGCGATCGGGCCTGCTGAGTTGTCGTTCGGTGCGATCGTTGCCGAGATGGTTGACAAGCTGCCCTTGCTCTCGATCGACTCGGGGCTCGATGAGCGACAGTCGATCATTCTTTGGCAGTGGCGCGTCCCTCGAGTAGTGCTCGGAGGGCTCGTCGGTTCGGCCTTGGCCATGTCGGGCGCTGGATATCAGGGTGTCTTCCGGAATCCCTTGGCTGCGCCGTTCCTTCTCGGCGTCGCGGCGGGGGCCGGGCTCGGTGCCACCTTGGCCATCGCGTACGACCTTCGATTCGGGTTCGGCCCGGTTGACACGATTGCCCTCTTTGCCTTCGTCGGCGCCATTGGCGCAGTCAGCATGTCGATGGCCCTTGGCCAGTCGGCCGGGCGATCGACCTCGTCGTTGCTTCTGGCCGGCATCGCCGTTGCATCATTCTTGACGGCCATTCAGACGTTCATCATGCAACGACAGTCCGACACGCTGCGCGAGGTTTATGCGTGGGTATTCGGCCGACTATCCACCTCGGGTTGGGCCGAAGTCGCTCTTTTGGCTCCCTACGTCGTTGTGTGTGGTGGCGTCCTGATGTTGAGCCGCCGCCAACTCGATGTGCTTCGCCTGGGCGAGGTGGAGGCCGAGGCCTTGGGCGTGAACACCCGCCGTGTTCGATGGAGTGTCATCGTTGCCGCGTCGCTGCTTACCGCCGCTGCGGTCGCCGTTAGCGGCATCATCGCATTTGTCGGACTTGTCATCCCACATCTCGTTCGGCTTCTCGTAGGTTCGAGCTATCGCATCGTGGTTCCGCTGTCTGGATTGCTAGGCGCCGGGTTCATGGTGCTGTGTGATGTGATCGCTCGCACCGTTTCGAGTCCAGCTGAGCTGCCAATCGGAGTGGTCACGGCGTTCGTCGGTGCGCCCTTCTTCGGATTCGTCTTGTGGACCAGTCGGAAGGAACTCATATGAGCCCGACGGTGGCGCTCGAAGTATCCAACATCGACATCCGGTACGGGCCGTGCACCGTGCTCGCTGGTGTCTCCTTCGAGGTGCAGTCGGGTGGCTGGTTGGGGTTGATTGGTCCGAATGGAGCGGGCAAGTCGTCGCTGCTGAAGACCATCGTCGGCCCGACGCTTGGTGCTCACACGGCGACGGGTGAAGTGCGAATTGGCGGGCGGCAGCTTGCGGGTCGCAGCCGCGCCCGGTCGATCGCGTATTTGCCTCAGGATCCGATGCTGCCGGCCGGTATGACCGTGGCCGAGTACGTCCTGCTCGGCCGGTCGGCTCATCTGTCGTGGTTGGCCAACGAGGGCGAGGTCGACCGAATGGCCGCGAGACGAGCGATGACTCGTCTGGACCTTGAAGCATTCGCCGACCGTGACGTGAGCGCCCTTTCCGGAGGTGAGGCTCAGCGAGTCTGCCTGGCCAAGGCACTCGCCCAGGAGGCGCCCCTTCTGCTGCTCGATGAGCCCACCAGCGCTCTCGATCTGGGTCACCAAGTCGCGGTTCTCGACCTGGTCGATGAACTCCGCCGCGAGTTGGATCTCACGGTCGTTGCCGCCATGCATGACCTCACGGCGGCCGGCCGGTATGCCGATGAACTTCTCCTGCTGGCCGAGGGCAAATCACTCGCCCACGGTCCACCCGAAAACGTGCTTACTGAGGAAACCCTCGGGGCGGTCTACGGGGCTGACATCACCATGATGACGGCTCCTGACGGCACCCTGGTCGTTCTTCCCAACCGCCGCGCCCCGGCCGCTCCATGACGACGAACGAAAGACTGACATGACCCAAGACAACGAGATTCCAACAGAGGACCCAACGGCCAGCGGCGGCATGAAAACGGCCAAGTCGTTGGTGCTGGTGAACACCGGTGATGGCAAAGGAAAGTCGACCGCAGCTTTCGGCACCATCCTGCGAGCGCTTGCCCGCGATTGGCCGGTGGCCGTTGTGCAGTACCTAAAGAGTGGAGACTGGAACGTCGGTGAGGAGAAGATGCTGCGCGGCCTAGGCGTCGAGTGGTTCACTGCAGGCGACGGGTTCACCTGGAACAGTGATGATTTGGACGAATCGAAGGCGCTAGCCCAGGGCGCCTGGGCTAAGAGTATGGAACTGATAGCCGCCGGCAAACATCGCCTCGTCGTGTTCGACGAGATCAGCTACGCCATGACATGGGACTGGATCGACACGGCCGAGGTTGTCGCCACCATCGAGAATCGTCCGGAGAACGTCAGCATCATCCTGACCGGTCGAGACATGAAGCAAGAGGTCATCGATGTAGCTCATACGGTTACCTCGATGACGCAGGTGAAGCACGCCTTCGAGCAGAAGATCGTGGCCAAAAAGGGCATTGACTACTGAACAGGTAGCGAGCGGGTGCCGCTGCGGGCCCGCTTTCGGGTCAGCCCGATCATGGTGGCGCAGAACCAAATACCACCAAATACCGCGATCGGCCCCCAGAACTCGGTGCTCCATCGCGAGACAAGCTCATAGCCGAGCGCTCGTCCAAATCCGAGAGCGGCAATCAGCATCGTCGCCACCTGCACTTTCGGGTTGTAACGAAACAAGCCGACAGCTTCGCCGCAGTAGGCGATTGTGGCCGGAATCGAGAGCAGCCAGATGGCGGCCGGGTCCCACCCATCGGGCCATGGTGCCAGACCCCATGCCGAAACAAACGCCACCAGAATTCCGACCGGATAGAGGGCAGCGCAGCGACGGCACACATGACGGCGGCCCAACTTCACACATCGCTCGTGATATTCGGCCGGCCAGTGGTGAGCCAACCACATGTTTTGGCGGCCCACGATCTGGGTCTCGCGTTCGGCAAGAGAGGCGAGCTTGGCATCGAACATGGCCAGCGCAGCCGCCTGTTTGGCGTCTACTTCATCGACGGTCATCTAGGCCTATCGGCCCAGGAGCGAGTCGCATGAGTCGTTTGAGTTGCGAAACGGCTGACGTCCAGGTTCGGCTGGTAGAGCGGGTGAAGTCCGGTGAGATCCTCGCACTGTCCCGCAACGGTGTTTCTCTCATTCGATCAACCGAAGGACTCTGATGGTTGGAGACTACCGACGCCGGGCTCTCATGGTCTGCGGCGCCACGAGCAACGCAGGAAAATCGACGGTGACGGCGGCGATATGTCGGTCATGGGCACGACAGGGCCTGTCGGTCGCTCCGTTCAAGGCACAGAACATGTCGAATCACGCAGCAGTCACCGTCGACGGTGGCGAAGTTGGTCGAGCCCAAGCGATGCAGGCCGAAGCGGCCAGGGTGCCCCTTGAACGTCGGATGAACCCGATCTTGCTCAAGCCCAGCTCGACTACCAGCAGTCACCTTGTTGTCCTCGGAGAGGAAATCTCGACAACGGACGCGACCAGCTACGGCCCAACCGCTGCCGCTCTCAAACCCGTGGTGCTCGAAGCACTTCAAGGGCTCCAAGCCGACTACGACTGGGTTGTTGCAGAAGGCGCCGGCGGGGCGGCCGAGATCAATCTGCTCGATCGCGATCTCGTGAATCTTCCTCTCGCCCACGCCGCCGGCCTACCGGCCATTCTGGTCGTCGATATCGATCAGGGAGGCGCATTCGCCGCCGCTCACGGCACCGTCGACCTCTTGCCCGCCCACCTTCGGGAACGCCTCGTCGGTGTTGTGTTCAACAAGTTCCGGGGCGACGTCAGACTGCTCGCCGGCGGCATCAGTGAACTCGAAGAACGCAACGGGATACCAGTACTTGGCACTCTGCCGTACCTAGATGATCACAACGCCCTCGGCGCCGAGGACTCGCTCGACATTCACGCTCGGCCGTACCAACCTTCCCGCTCAGCGAAACCCGTCCGCATCGCCGCCATCGGGCTGCCGCGACTCGCTAATCCCTCTGACCTCGACCCCTTTACGATCGAAACCGACGTCGAGGTTCGTTGGGTTACACGGCCCGATGAACTATCCAACGCCGACATCATCGTGATTCCTGGAAGCCGAGCGACCGTCGCAGACTTGGGCTGGCTGCGAGCCAACGGCTTCGACGTTGCACTTCAACGAACGGAGGCCTGGATCATCGGTATTTGCGCCGGCTATCAGATGCTTGGCCGTCGCATCTACGACACGATCGAATCGCAGACCGGCCCCGTCGATGGTCTCGGCTTGCTCGATACCGTGACCAACTTCGAACACCCCAAGATCGTGCGTAGGTCGTACGGAACGGTCGGATCCCACCAGGTTTTCGGGTATCAGATCCGGTATGGACGACCCACATCACAAGACGAACCTTGGATGCATCTCGACGGCCACCCAGAGGGCGCCATGAACCATCACGGAACTATCCGAGGCTCTAGCCTTCACGGCCTCTTCGATGCTGACGAGGTTCGTACACAGCTGCTCATCGAAGTCGCCAAAGTGCGGGGCCGGAGCTACAGGCCGTCTGAGACTTCGTTCGCTACCGAACTTGAGTCGCACCACGATCACCTGGCCGACTGGATTGAGGCGAGTATGGATATGAGTCACCTTCAAGAACTCGCCTCATCGGCGACATCGCCTCCCGAGGCACCGGGATGGTGAACGATCCGACGCTGTATCCATCCAACGGGTCCCATCGAGGAATGCTCGTATGGAAATGGACGAGCCCGGTGACAACACTGTCGTCCGCCCCGGTCGGCGGTGGTCTCAACCGGCCAGATTGGCTCCTCAACATCGGCGTGCCTCACGATTACGACCGAACCGACCTCGAAGACCACGTCAAGCAAACTGCGGCCGAGATCGATCTTGCCGGCACCGGTGCAGCGCTCTTCACCGCGGTCAATGTCGCTCGCTTCCAGCGGAGCATGTGTGGCGGAGTCATGGCCCACGCGACGGTCGGCATCGCAAAACCAACCTGGGCAGCTGACCCGACGGGTGGCTACTCGCCCTGGATGCCCGGCACCATCAACCTCGTGATTCAACTACCCGTAGGCCTCGAACCCGCTGCCGCCGTCAACGCCGTTATCACCGCAACCGAAGCCAAGACTCAAGCCCTCCACGAACAGGGCGTCCCGGGGACCGGCACCGCAAGTGACGCCGTGGTCATTGTCTGGCCGACCGACGCTGAAGCCGAGCTTTTCGCCGGACCTCGCTCGGAGTGGGGTGCACGAATCGCCCAGGCTTCGTATGCCGCGGTGCTGTCGGGAATCGGTACGCCGCGATGATCACTCTCGTGTTGGGTGGCACCCGATCGGGCAAGTCGGCGGCCGCAGAAGCTATCGCCCAGTCATACAGCCGACCTGTCACCTATGTCGCCACCGCCGCCGTCGAGCCCACCGACGCCGATCACCGTGCTCGCATCGCCGCCCACCAAGCCCGGCGACCCGGCCACTGGGCAACGGTCGAGTGCACGAGCGCGTCTAGCCTTGCCCAACACTTGCGGGCGGACGGCAACGTTGCGCTGGTCGATTCGCTCGGAACGTGGGTCACCCTTCACCACGATCTTGTCGTCGACCCGACTGAGCTGTTGGCCACCCTCAAACGCCGCGCTTCTCCAACCGTCATCGTCTCCGAAGAAGTCGGATTGGCCGTGCATCCCCAGACCGAGATCGGTCGTCGGTATGTCGACGCCATGGGCACCCTCAACCAGCAGGTAGCAGAAGTCGCCGAACGAGTTTTGTTCGTTGTTGCCGGACGAGCCATCGATCTGTCGACCCCAGGTGGATACCTGCAGTGATGAGCGCGCTTGCTTTCTTGACGGTCGTGGGTCGATCACGAGCCCCGGGCGCCCGGACCCTGCCCTGGTTCCCAATGGTCGGAGCAACGGTCGGCGCAACCATGGCCATGGTCCACTGGGGAGCCCACCAGGTGTGGACACCTCTGGTAGCCGGTGCACTCGTGGTCACTGCCGATCTTGCCCTTACCGGCGCACTCCACCTCGACGGGTTGGCTGACAGTGCCGACGGCCTTTTACCCCATATGAATCGCGACCGGCGCCTGGCGGTGATGGCTGAACCCGAAAGCGGGGTGTTTGCGGTCGCTGTTGTGGTCACGATTCTGATGATTCGTTGGTCACTGCTCGCCGATCCTGCCGTCGAGCCGCTGGCGTTTGTAGCCGTTTGGGCAATCAGTCGAACAGCGGCGGCTGTCGTTCCTTCCCTCGTGCCCTATGCCCGACCGGCTGGGCTAGTCGCCCCGTTTCTTGCCGGATCCCACCGCCTACTGGGTCTCTGGGTGATTCCCGCCACGGCCACACTTGTTGCGATCGGTGGAGCGATCGGGGCGGCCGCCGTCGTCGCATCGATGATCGCAGCGGGCGGTGTTGTCGCTCTCGCGCTGCGCCGACTCGGCGGCTTCACTGGCGACATCCTCGGCGCTGTCATTCTGGTCAGCGAAACCATGGCCCTGCTCGTCCTGGCAGTCCAGGCGTGATGCAACCAACGTCACCGGCTTGTGGCCCCGGCCAGCCGTGAGATCGCTCGATCAGCGGTGTCTCGGCGCAGCGGCCGGTCTTGTGGCCGACCGACTGTTGGGTGACCCGCCCAACCAAGCTCACCCGGTGGCCTGGTTCGGGAAAGCCATGCAGCTGACAGAGACCGCCCTTTGGGCCGACCGCAGGGCTCCCGGAATTGCTCACGCAGCCGTGGGCATCGGACTGGGTTCGGGCGCCGGGCACGTTGTCCGCTCTACCGCAGTCATGGTTGCGGTCACCGTGTCGGGACGCCAGCTTCGCCAGACCGCTGAGAGGATTGGCCAAGCCGTTGAATCGGGTGACCTCGACCGAGCCCGAAGAGAACTGCCGGCCCTGGTCGGCCGAGATCCCACAGATCTCGACGCATCAGGGCTCGCTGCCGCCGTGATCGAGTCGGTCGCCGAGAACAGTGTTGACGCCGTGGTCGCTCCGATATTTTGGGCCGCAATCGGAGGTGCCGTCGGGGCTGGCGGCTATCGGGCCATCAACACGATGGATGCGATGATCGGGCATCGAAGCACCCGCTACCGGCATTTTGGCTGGGCCGCGGCCCGCATCGACGACGTCGCCAACTATCTCCCCGCCCGGATATTCGCTGCCCTCATCGCTGCCCAAACGCCGGCAAAGGCCCGCGGGATTCTCAGCGCTATCCGGCGCGACGCACCAGCGCACCCTTCGCCGAACGCAGGAGTCGCCGAAACCGCGGTCGCTGCCGCCCTCGGCTGCCAGCTGGGCGGTCCTCTCCGCTATGGCGCAGACATCGAACGACGGCCAACACTAGGAACCGGCCCGCGACCCAGCCCGGCTGACATCCCCGCCGCTATCCGACTCGCCAACCGAGCCGAACTCACGCTCGTCGCCCTCCTCACCGTGGCGTGGGCCACCAACACCCTCCGGAGCACAAGATGAACCAGTTCGCCCTCCCTGCTGCACCGAACCTCGACGCCTCAGCCATGGAAGCCGCTCGCCGTCGTTGGGCCACCCGCGCCAAACCACCAGGAGCCCTCGGCCGGCTCGAGGAAGTAGCCGTTCATCTCGCTGGGATCACCGGTCAGTGCCCACCGCCTGTCCCCAACAAACCAGCCGTCCTCCTGTTTGCCGGCGACCACGGAGTTGTCGACGATGGAGTCAGCGCCTGGCCGGCAGAGATCACCGCCGCGATGGTCCACACCATCAGCGGAGGAGGGGCTGCAATCAACGCGTTTGCCCAAACGATCGGCGCCACCGTCACCGTTGTCGATGTCGGGGTGAAGACACCGATCGGCCCCTTGCCGAACGTTCGGAACGAACGAATTCGGAACGGAACCGACAGCCTCGCGCACGGCCCAGCCATGAGCAGCGCCGAGGCCTTAGCCGCCCTCAACGTCGGATCTGCGATTGCCGACGAGTTCATCGACCTCGGCGCAGACTGTCTCATCGGAGGTGACATGGGCATTGGAAACACCACCGCCTCTGCTGCGCTCATCAGCGCCCTCAGCAACCATCCAGCTGAGGCCCTCACCGGACCCGGCGCCGGACTGCCGTCCAAAGGCCTGCACCACAAGCAAGCACTCATAGCGACCGCAGTTTTGCGGGCCGAGGCCTGCCCAGGGCCACTTGAGCTGCTGGCCGAGCTCGGTGGGCTAGAGATCGCTGCTCTCGCTGGCCTCTACATAGCCGCGGCCCGACGACGCACGCCGTTCATCGTGGACGGCGTCATCGCGTGCGCTGCCCTTTGCATCGCCGACGCCCTCGCTCCGGGGACGGCGACCCTCGCCGTTGCTGGTCATCGATCCGCCGAACCGGCGGCCAACGTCGCCCTTGAACACCTCAAACTTCAACCGCTCCTGGATCTCGATCTGCGATTGGGTGAGGGCACGGGCGCCGCCCTCGCGTTTCCCCTTCTCCGAGCAGCGACGCTCGCCCTCACCCAAATGGCCGATCTGCCAAGCCCCTAGCTGTTCTCTTGGCTTGGGCTTCGCCCTAGCTGTTCTCTTGGCTTGGGCTTCGCCCTAGCTGTTCTCTTGGCTTGGGCTTCGCCCTAGATGATTGGTTCCAAGGGGTCAGTGGTCGTAGGGGGTGAGGGTGCGGGCTGGTCCTTCACGGTCTGTGGTTTCGTTGTGCCATATCGCGGCGGTCAAGGCGAGCACTCGTTGCAGGACTC
>JBLINY010000132.1:0-11715 GCA_047638695.1 Acidimicrobiales bacterium
GCGAAGGTGACTCGGTCGGCGGCGGCGACATCGTGGCCAAGATCGAATAACCGGCCACGAACGAGTGCCGCCCGGCTGGTTCTCCGTTAGTCCTCGGGGAGAGCCAGCTCGGTGGGTTGGCCGGTGCGGTTCGACACTGCACTGACCAAGTCTTCGAGCGACGCATGCCCGGCGACCGGGACCGGGGCTCCTAGCAGAATCAGGGCTTCTCCCAGCGTGTCGACAGCAGCCGCTATCTCGTCGATAACTTCGCCACGACGAACGGCGACGCGAACGGGCATATCTTCGATGCCCAACTGGGTCCGTGTCAGGTTGACCTGGGCATCCAACAACCATTCCAGCTCGTCAGCCACGACCAGGCCCATATCATCGTCGACATCACCAAAGGTCGAGTTGTCGAGCACTGCGAGGTAGACGAGGGGCCCGCCACGCTCGGCGGCCTGGCGAAACGCCGACCGCAGGCTGGCGGAACGACCGGTCCCACCCCATGACACGTACAGCACCTGACCTGACGAAGGTGTCTTCATGTCCTCAGCGCCGCCGTGAGTATTGCCCTGTTGGCTACTCACTCTCGCCCTCCTTCGAACTCGGGAAGGAAGTCGGACTCCCAACGCTCGGCCAATAGGTCGAGGGCGGCCAGACGATCGTTCGTCTCTATGGTCAGCTCATCGGCGACTTCTGGGTCGACCAGCCCGATGCGCACCGAATCAGATAGCGCCCCCAGTTCGACGGTGAGGGCTTCTCGTCGGGCTTGCATCAGCATGGCGACCTCGAGTTCGGGATGAGCTCGGAAGTGGCTGCTTAGCTCAACCGACTCGGCGTTGATGTCGCGTTGGTAGGCCCGGCCAATTGCATCGGCCATGTCAGTGAAGAGCACGCCATCGGCGCCTAATCGGGCCATCTCTGCCTGCCCGGCTCGAGCCATGTAAATGCGAGCCTGGTGCTCTTGCTGTTCGAGTTCGGACGATCCGAGGCCGGCCAGACCGAGCGCACGAATGAGGGGAGCCATGCTGATGCCTTGGATGAGCAGCGTGAACAACACCACGCCGAACGTCATCACCAGGAGCGTTTCGACCGTCTCGGGATCGAAGAGTTCCTCGCTGATGGTAAGGGCCAGGGCCAGGGATATCGCTCCTCGTAGCCCGCCCCAGAACATCACATGCTTGTAGGAGAACGGCACCTTGCGACCGGGTTGAGCCAGGTCGGTGATGGCACCAATTCCATACACGATGACCAACCGGACACCAAGGACAACACCAACTGCCAGCAGCACCTCACCGATGTGATCAGCCAGGGCGCTCAGGCTCACCGTCAGGCCGAGCAGGAGGAAGACTGCGGCGTTGACCAGCCAGGTGAACAGTTCCCACGCGTGCTCGAGAGCCAACCGGGTGCTGGGTGAGGTGTTCTTGAGTCCGACGGTGCCCACCATGAGGCCAGCGGCGACAACGGCCAGAATGCCGCTGAAGTGCAGGTCTTCTCGGCCGATCACCAGGCCGAACTCCTCGGCCAGAAGGAACGACCCGTAGGCCAGGGCCAACGTTGCACTGGTCTCGATCAGCGGGTCATCGAGGCGGGACAACACCATCTCGCCCACTACATACCCGAGCACAAGACCAACGGCGAGGCCACCGGCGGAAACAACAAAGAAGTCGCTGAGCGCACCGCCCACCGAAAACTCTTCGCCCTCGGCCACGCCGATGGCGAGACCAAAGGCGACAACAGCGACCGCGTCGTTGAACAGCGACTCGCCCTCGACCAGTACAGCCAGTCGCTTCGGGGCGCCGAGCGATTTGAAGAAGGCGATCACGGCAACGGGGTCGGTCGCCGAGATAAGCGCACCAAAGGCAAACGCCGCCGCCCATTCGATGCCCAACACCTGGTGGATCACGGCCCCGACGACCAAGGTTCCCAGAGCCGTCCCCACCAGGGCGGCAACGAGGATCGGGGTGAGATCGGCCTTGAGCTTCTTCCACGGCAAGTGCAGCGTTGCCTCGAACAACAGCGGTGGTACTAGCAACGCCAGGATGAGGTCAGCCGACACCTCGACTGCGACCAGATCGCCTAGCAGGGTGGCAGCAAAGCCGGCAATCACCAGGGCGACGGTGAACGGAAACTGTAGGCGCTTGGCTATGACCGCCACGCCAGCCGCGATGGCAAGAAGGATCACAATCGCGATCTCGGTTCGCAGCAAGGTGCTGCTCTCGCTGGCCGCAAACATTTCACCGGCTGCCACCTGGCCAGACAAAAGCCCTCCAGACAACAGCCCTCCAGACAACAGTCCGTCAGACAACTCGCCCGCAGACAACTCGATTAGATTCGACACGATTCTCTCCCCGCTCGTGCTACTCGGCGGCCTCGCCGAGCACCTCGGCGAGGGCAGGATGCACGAAAAGTGATTCGACCAGGTCTGTGACGGTGAGTCCAGCAGTAATGGCCAACGCCAGCACCGAGATCAGCTCGGCCGCATGACGACCGACGATCGAGCCGCCAAGGACGACCCCCGTCGCCGGGTCGGACACAATCTTCACAAAGCCTCTGCTGTCGTTGTTGATGAGTGCTTTGGCCGACACCGAGAAGGGCACCTTGGTGACCCTGATCTTGCGCCCCTCGGCGAAGGCATCGGCCTCGGCCAAGCCAACATCGGCGATCTCGGGGTCAGTGAAAATGGCCGACGCCGCCTTGTCATAGTCGATGTGACGGTGAGGACCGGCGTGCATTCCCATCGCGTGCTCGGCGATCTTCCGGCCTTGGGTTGACGCCACTGAGGAAAGCGGCAGCCGACCCGAGAGGTCACCGGCTGCATAGATATGAGGAACGCTCGACCGACAGTTGTGGTCGACCTTTACGTAGCCCCACTCGTGCTCGACCCCCGCTTCATCCAGCCCGAGGTTCTCCGAGTTGGGAATCGAACCGATGGCAAGAAGCGCGTGCGACCCCTTGGCCACGCGGCCGTCGTCACACGAAACCCGGACCGCCTTGCCCTCGACCTCGATGGTTTGAGCGCGAGCACCCATGAAGAGCTTCACCCCTCGATCGAGAAAGCTCTGTTCGAGAACCGCTGCCACTTCGGCGTCTTTATCGGGCAGCACCTGCTGTCGGCTGACGATCAGCGTGACCTCGGAGCCAAACGACTTGAACATATGCACGAACTCGACGCCGGTGACGCCCGAGCCGATAACGATGAGGTGTTCGGGTAGCTCGGGTGGAGGATACGCGTGGCGGGTCGTCAGGACCCGTTCGCCATCGATAGGTGCCCACTCGGGGATACGCGGGCGACTGCCGGTGGACAGCACAACGACATCGGCCTCGATCTGCGACGTTGCCCCATCAGCGTGATCGATAGCGACCGTGTTGGGGCCGACCATCCGACCCACGCCTTCGACAATTTCCACGTCTTGAGACTGCAACAGGCTGGTCACCGAGGACTCAAGACGTCGCTCAATCTCAACGATGCGATCGCGAAGTGCGTCGAAGTCGAGGACAACGTTCACCTTCGCCAGGCCCATCTCCTCGGCATCCTTCATCATGGCCATCGCCCCGCCGGTGGCGATCATGGCCTTGGATGGGATGCAATCCAGTAGATGAGCGGCCCCCCCAACAATGTCCTTCTCGATCAGGGTCACCTTGGCCCCCAACCGGGCCGCATGGGTGGCACAGGTGGTCCCGCCGGGGCCCCCACCAATAATGACAAATCGCTTCTCCTGTCCAGCCATGGTGAGAGGGTAACCGCCGTCCTGACTAGGGTCGGGTACCTGTGAGCGCCTCAGCCACCCGGTTGGCCATCGATGTGTCGAATACCCTTGACAGTGCACGACTGAGCGGACTCCAACGGCTTGCTCTTCGGGTGATTGAGGGGCTCGAGACACATCCTGCCGCTGACCTTCACCTGGTCGAGGGCCGCTCAGGTCGCCTGCGGTCTCTTGGTCCGGGTGGGCGCAATCGACTGGCTGCCCACTTTGACCGGCCGAGCGACCGAGCGGTGGACAAGATCGAGCGTCGACTCGCTCGCCGGCTACCACAGGCTAAGGTCTGGTCGCCGATGACCAACGACTGGTTCGTAGACATCGAGCCGGCCTGGCATGCGCCGCAACCTCGAACTGATCTCCTTCCTGCGCTCGCCTCGAACGGGGTTCGCACTGCCGCCGTCGTGCCCGATCTGCTGCCGGTCCGCAATCCAGACTGGTTTCCCAACCTCACCGTGCAACGGTTCACGGCCTGGCTCGAAGCACATCGCAGGGCCAGATCAACGTGGTTCGCGATCTCCGAGGCCACAGCCGCGGACCTAACCGATTGGTTGTCGCCCGGTGTGGCAACAGGTGTCGCAACAGCGGCGGGAAGAGCTGAGGTGGCGGTCCTACGACTTGGCATCGACCCGGTTTCGAACCCCACTACGCCGCCCAGGCATGGTCTGGTTCTGATGCTCGGCACCGTCGAACCTCGGAAGGGTCATGGGTTGATCCTTGACGCGCTCGACCTCCTCAACGAGCGCCCGATGCCAGAGTCGGTAATCGTCGACGTTGTCGGGTCGGCCGGATGGGCGGGAGATGAACTCGTACACCGGCTTGCGAACCACCCAAACATTCGCTGGCACCGAAACCTTCAAGACCACGACGTCGCCGAGCTACTGACCCACACCTCGGTCTTGCTGCAACCGTCGCTTGGCGAAGGCTTTGGTCTACCCGTCGCCGAAGCATTGGCCCGGCACATTCCGGTGCTGGCGTCTGACATCTCCGTTCTCGACGAAGCAGCCAAGGGCTGCGCCAATCGCATCGCCCCAACTGCGGAGGCTTGGGCAGACGGACTCGCCACATTCACAACCGACGACCAACATGGCGACGCCCTTCGAGACATGGCAGCCAGATTTGTGCCGTGGGGTTGGCCCGACACGGTCGATGACTTGCTGGCTGGGCTCGACCAGACTTGATTGCCAACCTCGATCGTCCCGGCTGAGCCGGCCTCGCGGCGGTACCATCGCCGCTGTGCAGATCGCCTATCTGTCGAATCGACCCAATGTCCTGGCCGGCACGCTTCGTGCCGTCGAACAGTGGATGCCCTGGGTCACCGAGGCGCTCGTGTGCGGCCCATCCAACAGCCAATCTCGGCTGCAGGGCTTGGCGACCGAGTCGATCACTATCACCCTCGTCGAAGACTCCCAGGTCTCGGGCCTCTCACCCGTGGCCCTGCAATCGCTCGACCATGTCAGCCGTAACGTCACGCTGCGGCGGGCCATGCTCGACAACGGGCTCCTGGCCGCCTCGTTTATTCTGAGCGACGACGACTACCGCCCGCTCGCCGACATTCCGATCACCGACTTCGTCCACGCCGATGGCCGACATCAGGGCTTCTGGTTCCATCGATTGGAAGACTGGCCGGCCAACGAGACAGCCTACGACCGAGCGCAAACCCGCACGCTGGCGATCCTTCGGCTGCTCGGCGTCGACACCTTGGCCTATGGCGCCCATATGCCCCAGGTGATGCATGCTCCATTGCTGTCAGAAGCGTTCGAGGCAGCCGATGACGTCGGCGCCGGCGCCTTGCTCGACGAATGGTCGTTGTATTTCAACGTCGCATCGGCCCGACACCCGGAGCAGTTCGCTGCCCCGCTGCCCTTTCGCACCTTGGCCTGGCCGGCTTGGCCTCACCAGTGGGAGCACGTCGTGACTCCCCACCCCATCCGCTTCGAGAACCACTACCCCGAGCACGAAGAAGCGGGTGGCCTGTTTAGCAACCTGCCACCTGTCACGACCGCCGAAGGCGCACTCGAGCGCATCGCTCGATGGCGGGCTGCGGAGATCGCGATCGGCGAGTTGAGGTTCGATCCGGCCTGGAACGATCCCTGGACCAGAGGGAGCGCCAACCGCCGCCGATCGATGGCCGCCCTGCGAATGGCGGCCAAGGTGCGCAAGTATGTGAACTTCGGCTCGTGATGCCACAAGACCCACCGGTCGTCGGCGAGGCGGTCAAGCGCCTGGGGGCTCGGGCCAAGCGACGGCTCAAACGAGGTGCCGACCAGTTAACACCTGCGGTCAGCGCAGCCCGTTCTCACCCGCGCGCCCAAACCGTCCGTCGTGATGTCGAACGGCTGCGGATGCGGGCCCGCTCGCGAACTATTGGGGCCGACGCCCTGCTCGACGAAATCGTGGCCAAGGCCAACGAGTCACTCTTACCCTCACCCGAGGCTTCGCTGCCTCCCCTGGCTTCGCTGCCTCCCCAGGCTTCGCTGCCTTCCCAGGCTTCGCTGCCTCGGGTGGCCGTAGTCGCTCCCCGATCGGTGCCCTTTGTCGCTGGTGGAGCCGAGCGCCACTGGTCCTCGCTCGTTGCCGGCCTCACCGCTGCGGGATACGACACCGAACTGGTCTCGATCGACTCGCCCGAGGCAAGCCTCACGCAGGTCCTTTCTTCATATCAACGCTATCTCGATCTCGATCTCGGGGACTTTGACGTTGTGATCTCAGGGAAATACCCGACGTGGATGGTGCAACACGCCCGCCATATTCGGCATCTCAACCATCCTCTGCGGGGCCTGTACGACCGGTATCCAGCGCATCTCGATCTACCAGCGGCTGAACTGCTCGAGGAAGTCGATCGTGTACTGAAGGGTGGCCCGAGTCAGCTCATTTCATGGGCCCTCGCCCGCTCCGATGACGAACCCTTTCCAGGCCCGTTCGCCCGCGCCGTCGTGCATGCGCTCGACGCTTACGCGGCCAAGAACGTCACGGTGCACGCCGCCGTCTCGGAACACGTTTCCCGCCGCACCGGCTACATACCCACCACAGCCACCGTTGCCGTGATTCCGCCCCTCACCGATCTCGACCCGACGATCGCCCCGGCCCAAACATCAACGGCCCGAGCATCAACGGTCCCGTCATCGGCACCACGCGGCCATTTCCTGGTGTTCGGCCGCCAAACGCCCATCAAACGAACCGAACTGGCGATGCGAGCCTTCGCTCGGTTGTCCTCTAAGCATGCCGCCCGGAGTGGCCTTGAGCTTCGTATCGCAGGCTCCGGACCCGAGCACGACCGACTGTGCGATATCGCCCGCGACATCGATGGCATCACCATGTTGGGTCACTGCTCCGATGACGATCTGGCAGCTCAGCTGGCCAGTTGCCTGGCCGTGGTGGCAGTGCCCGAAGATGAAGACTTCGGCTTGGTCGCAGCCGAGGCCTTCGCCGCCGGCCGACCTGTCATCACCACCACCGACTCGGGCGGCGTTGCTGAACAAGTCGAACACCAGGTGACCGGTCTCGTCACCGCACCCTTTGCCGGGGCGCTCAGCCGGGCCATGGACCAACTTGCAACCAGCCCGGGCTTGGCCGACCGCCTTGGTCGTGCCGGCCGCGATCAGGTGCATCAACGTTCGTGGGCGCCGATGGTCCGTTTGATCGAGCACCTCAACCCCACGGTCGACGGCGGCGCACGCCGCAAGCTCTTGATGCTCTCGACCTTCCCGGCCGAACCGGTCCGGGGCGGAGGAGCCAGACGTCTACGTTCGGTTGCAGCATCACTTCAAGCCGACCACTACGACGTCACGATCCTCACCCTCACGAATCGGATTCCTCCCGCTGCGGTGCACCGCAGACTGCTGGACGACGGCGTGCGGCAGGTGGCGGTTGGTCGATCGGCTGCCCATCTCAAAGCCGACGCAGAGATGGCGGCGCTTGTTGGCCTTCCCGTCGATGACATCGGTTGCTCGATGTTGCACCCGTCGACTCCGGAGTGGGCCGACACACTGGCCCTCGAGCTTGAGTCGGTCAGCACCGTCGTTCACGCTCACCCGTTCCTGGCAACATCCCTGCCGGACAGCTACCAGTCCGTGGTCGTGTACGACGCCCACAACGTCGAGGCCGACCTAAAGACGGAACTGCTAGCCGATCGCCCCGGACACGGTCGGTTACGAGAGTGGACCCGCACTGCGGAGAACGAGGCAGTTCGTCGGGCCACCGTTGTCTCGGCAACATCGGCCGCCGATGCCGAGCGTCTTCATCAGCTCTATGGAGGCAGCCAGCCCAGAGTCGTTGTTGCCAATGGTGTAGGCCAGCACCTCATTCACCCGGCATCTGATGTTGAGCGTCGCCGGGCAAGGCAGCAAATGCTCACTGACCTCGGTCTAGACCACGATGACCAACGTCCAGTCGTACTGTTCGTGGCGTCAAACCACCCACCCAATCATGAAGCGGCTGACCGGATAGCGACCATGGCCGCCGAGCATCCCGAACTCATCGTTGTTTTGGCTGGCGCCCACAGCGAGCGGACCCGACCAAATGTTCACAATCTCGGTCGTTTCCTCGATGCCTCCCAACGTCGGTTGTTGTTGTCTGCCGACGTCGCTCTCAATACGGTGGCCGCTGGCTCGGGGACCAATCTGAAGCTCATCGAGGCCCTGGCTGTCGGCACACCGGTTGTGAGCAGCCGAACCGGGGCCCGGGGTCTGAACGACCCGGCTGCCCACGTCACACTGGTTGACGACACAGCCAGCGCATCGCAGTTGGCGGCCGCCATCATGACAACTCTCGACGCCCCGACGGCCCAGAAGCGGGCAGATGCTGGCTGTCGTCTGGCTGCTGCCCATTCGTGGGAACTGGCGATCGGCCCGCTGAAAGCTGCACTGAACCTGCTGCTGCCCGTACCCTAAGCCAGGTGACGAACGACGTACCCCAATCCTGGACTGACGCCGCGGCCAAAGAGCTCAGGGGCAAGGACCCCGCCGGTCTTGTCGTCGAGACAGCTGAGGGCATTCCCATCCAGCCGCTCTACACCGCCGAGGCCCTAAACGACCTCGATCACCTCGACACTCTTCCTGGCACCGCCCCCTACGTACGTGGCCCGCGAGCCACCATGTACACCAACCGACCTTGGACGATCCGCCAGTACGCCGGCTTCTCGACAGCCGAGGAATCGAACGCTTTCTATCGAGCCAACTTGGCAGCGGGGCAGATGGGATTGTCGGTCGCATTCGACCTCGCAACCCATCGCGGGTACGACTCCGACCATCCTCGTGTGGTTGGCGATGTCGGTAAGGCCGGTGTGGCCATCGACTCAGTCGAAGACATGAAGATTCTCTTCGACGAGATCCCTCTCGACCAGATGTCGGTTTCGATGACCATGAACGGTGCCGTCTTGCCGATCCTGGCCTGCTACGTCGTTGCTGGTCAAGAGCAGGGCGTCTCCACCGATCAGCTCGCTGGCACCATCCAGAACGACATCCTCAAAGAGTTCATGGTGCGCAACACGTACATCTATCCGCCCGAACCGAGCATGCGGATTGTGGCCGACATCATCAACTACACCGCCACCGAGATGCCAAAGTTCAACAGCATCTCCATCTCGGGCTACCACATGCTCGAAGCGGGAGCTTCAGCCGATATCGAGCTGGCCTTCACCCTTGCTGACGGTCTCGAGTACGTGCGGGCAGCCCTGTCGCAGGGGCTCGACGTCGACGCCTTCGCCGGTCGGCTCAGCTTTTTCTTTGGCATCGGCATGGACTTCTTCATGGAGGTAGCCAAGCTTCGGGCTGCTCGCTTGTTGTGGGCCGAATCGATGGCCCAATTCGAGCCCAAGAATGCGACCTCGTCGATGTTGCGCACCCACTGCCAGACCTCAGGCGTGTCGCTCACCGAGCAGGACCCTTACAACAACGTCGTCCGCACTGCCTATGAGGCCATGGCCGCCGTACTCGGCGGGACCCAGAGCCTGCACACCAACAGCTTCGACGAGGCCCTCGGCCTACCAACCGAGTTCAGTGCTCGCATTGCCCGCAACACCCAGCTGATCCTGGCCGAGGAGACCGGGGTAACACGGACCGTCGACCCATTGGCTGGCAGTTACTTCATCGAGAAGCTCACCGCTGATCTCGCCGACCGGGCCAGGTCGATCATGGCCGAGATCGACGAGCTCGGCGGAATGACAAAGGCCATTGCTTCGGGCATGCCGAAGCTGCGTATCGAAGAGTCGGCGGCCAAACGACAGGCCCGCATCGACCGCGGCGAGGAAGTCGTCGTTGGTGTGAACAAGTACACCGTCGACGACGCTGGTTCGGTCGATGTGCTCGACATCGACAACACAGCTGTTCGCGAGCAGCAAGTAGCCCTGCTCACCAAAATCCGGGCCGAGCGAGATCAAGCCGCTTGTGACGCCGCTCTCGCAGCCATCACTGAAGCTGCTCGCGGCGACGGCAACCTGCTGGCGGCCTGTGTCACCGCAGCTCGTGCCCGCGCAACCGTCGGAGAAATGAGCGATGCCATGGAGGAGGTCTTCGGGCGACACGCCGCAGTGACTCGCACCATCTCCGGTGTCTACGGGGCCGCGTATGCCGGTGATGAAGACTTCGCAAAGATCGTCTCGAACGTCGAGGCCTTTGCTATCGACGAGGGCCGGCGTCCTCGTATTCTTGTTGCGAAGATGGGCCAGGATGGTCACGACCGAGGGGCCAAGGTAATTGCGACCGCGTTCGCCGACATTGGCTTCGACGTCGATGTCGGCCCCCTGTTCCAAACGCCGGCCGAGGTGGCCCGAGATGCCGTCGACAACGACGTGCATATTGTCGGCATCTCGAGCCAGGCGGCCGGCCACAAAACCCTGGTCCCTCAGCTCATCGATGAGCTCAGGTCAGCCGGAGCCAACAACGTGGTCGTCGTCTGCGGCGGCGTCATTCCTCCGCAGGACTACGAGATGCTTCGCTCCGCCGGCGTCGGCGCGATTTTTGGGCCAGGCACCAATATTCCCGACGCAGCGGCCAAAGTTCTCGAATTGGTGCGGGCCGCCACATAAAGGTCAGCGGATTGGGCGACGATAGTCGTTCAATGCGCCGAACATTTTCTGCCATCACCGCTGCGGCCAGCTTCGCCAGTCTGCTGATCTTTGGCCCGCCGGTTGAGGCTGCGAATCCGCTCGAGAAGCTGTACCAGTACAGCTTCAGTCAGAACGCGTTCTACAACTCCTATACCAACGAGAGCATGAGTTCTCCGGCCTACGGCGACGTCACAGGCGACGGCTACCCCGACGTCGTCGTCGGCGGCATGGATGGCCGCCTGATCATCAGCTCGGTCACCGGAAACCTGCACCGACGTCACACCGTTGGCGCCGGGGCTATACACGGCTCCCCGACGCTGGCCGACCTGAATGGCGACGGGGTGCTCGACATCGTCGTTGGAAACACCAACGGCGATGTCGTTGCCGTCACCGGCAACGGGCAAGAGCTCTTCCGAAAGCGCACGACGCCCGTTCCCGGCGATGAGTACGACGTCTACTCGTCGCCGGCCGTTGGCGATATCGACAACGATGGTTTGCCCGAGGTTGTGGTGACCAGCGGCGATCACTACATCCATGTCTGGAACCATGACGGCAGCAACGTCCCTGGTTTCCCCATTTGGCAGAACGGCACCACCTGGTCAAGTCCCTCGCTCGCCGATATCGATGACGACGGATTCGCCGAGATCATCATCGCCTTCGACGTGAACGACAGGGCGGGCCCTCAAAGTGGCTGCCCGCAGGACGGCTTCTACGGTGCCTCGGTCCGGGCCCTCGATCACACCGGTGCTCAGATCTGGAACGCCTGCATCCAGGGCGACATCATTACTTCCAGCCCAGCGGTAGCTGACCTCGATGCTGATGGAGATCTCGAGGTCATCATTGGTTCCGGGCTCTACTTCGGCGCTGATGGCCCTCACCCGATCGGCCGGGACCAAACCGCTGCCCGCCGGTTGTATGCCTTCG
>JBLINY010000133.1:0-11643 GCA_047638695.1 Acidimicrobiales bacterium
GGTTCTGGTGGTGTTCGCCGACCTCTTTGGCGCCGGCTACGAAACTGGCAAGCTGCTACTGACCGATATCCCCGAAGGTGGAGAAACAAACCGATGACGATGACAGACTGGATCATCGTCGGAGCCGCGCTGGTCGGAGGTTTCGTTCTTGGCGGCATCTTGTCGAGGGTCGCCCACGGTCTTCTTTCGAATCCAGCCCGACCGAAACCGGTGCAGGAATCGGCCAAGCCGCTCTCCAGTCTGGTGTTCTGGGCTGGCGTCATCGGGGGCCTCATGGTCGCCCTTGGCGTCCTTCAGCCCGATGCCCTCGCTGCCATCCCCGAAGATCTCATCGCCTTCCTCCCCAAGGTCATCTCGGCCGCCATCATCGTCATCGGCGCCAACGTGTTGTCATCATTTGTGCTCACCGCGCTCGGTCCAGCGCTTTCGAGGGCGTCAGCGTCGTTGCAACGGCAGGTCGCGTCCGGTGTGAAGGCGCTCATCGTTGGCATGGCCACCCTGCTGGCGGTGGCCCAGCTCGGCATCGACACAACGGTAATCAACCTCGGCGTGGCCGCCATCTTCTTCGCCGCCGCCGCAAGCTTCACGCTCTTGGTCGGCCTCGGCGGGCGCGAGATCGCCACGGAGGTCGCGTCCAGTCGGGCCCTCAAGAAACTGGTACATGTCGGCGATGTCGTCGACTTGGCCGATGTAAGTGGCCGAATCGTCGCTGTCCATCCAACCGCGGTAGAGATCGCGACTGAACAGGGAACCATCGTGCTGGTTCCCTCAAGTCAATTCACCAGCGGCAATGTTCAGATCACCCGCACCTGAACAACACAGGCACCAACTACTAAGAAGCACTACCCGACCGCGGGCACTACTCCGGTAGCCGGGTACTACTTGAGTCCGAGCGCTGCCTTCGCATCTTCGATGTACTGGCCGTGGGCCGGTGCCAGGGCCCGCAGTCGGAAGCTCTTGACCTGCGCCGGCAGTCCCTCGGGAACACCGTCGTTGAAGTGGTCACCGATCAGCATCGAGCGTTCCTGTTCGAGGACGAACACGTGCTTTCCAGCGTCTGGCTCGCCGACAGCAAGACACACGATTCGGAACTCGGTGGCGTCAATCTTGTAGCCGTCACCCAGCACTTGATCGACACCGTCGAAACCTGCCGGTGCCACGAGCTCCGCACCCGTCATCTCTTTCAGCTTGCGGGCGCCAGCAGAGAAGTAATCGCTGGTATCAGAGGCCACGATCCAGCGGATCCGATCGCCTCCGCAGCCGCACAGGACGTCAAGATGGGCTTGGTCGACGGGGCCAGGGTCAACGATGACAATCTCGTCGATCCCAACGAGATACGTGTTGAGTCCTGGCTCGCCGTCATCACCGGTCCGAGCAATTCGTCGCAAAAGTGGGCTGAGCGCTCGAGCCACCCCTGGGGTGATCGGCGGTGGCGGTGTTGGTTCTTCAACGGTCATCATGTGCTCCTGATGATCAACCCAGCTCAGGCCGGGAAGAGGACGGGGGATCGGTGGGGGTGTCGCTACTGGCTTTTCGGTTGTCGGTTTCGTCGACGTCGACAAAGCCGGTACCGGCGCGGCCGCGCCCAGCACCGAAGATCGACTGCGCATCGAGCGAACCGAATCGAAGATCAAGCCCGGTGGACGATGACAAACGCGCCAACAGCATCGGGCGGACGAGCGCCCGGATCGGCGGGAGGAAAAGAAGTAGGCCGGCGACGGCAGTGACGAAGCCCGGAATCACGAGCAAGAACCCTGAGAACAAGCTGATCGATCGGTCGGCCAAGTCGTCGGTGTCGACCTTGCCTTCACTCAGTCGCGAGACCGCAGTTTGGACCAAACGACCGCTGCGGGCCTTGACCAGAGCGAATCCCAACATCGACACCAGAACTACGGCGACAACCGTGTTCAGGGCACCGATCCAGGCCGCAACTTGGACCAGCACAAAGAGCTCTACGACGAAGATCATGAACACCGAGAGCCCGACCATCGAGAACATGGCCTCCCATTCTACCGGCGGCAGGGCCTCGCCAGACTCCCCGACGTATCCTTGGGGGCTGTGAGCGACACAACCAATCGGCCGCCATCCGTTGACCAGCTGGCTCGTTCGCTCGTCGATAGTGGACTCCCCCATCCGCTGCGGGTCGAGGTGGCCCGGGATGCAATAGCCCAAATCAACGCGGCCCAAACCGACCGCACCGGCGCCAGTGCCCGGGAACTCGCGGCCGAATTGGCGACGCAGCGCTCTCGCCGCATGCTCACGCCGGTCATCAACGGCACCGGCGTCCTGCTACACACCAATTTGGGTCGGGCCCCACTTGATCACCATCAGGAAGCTAGTTATGGCAACCTCGAATTGAGCTTGGCCGACGGCAAGCGAGGTAGTCGCCAACAGGCCGTCGGCGAACTTCTTGCCACTGCGACGGGCGCCGAAGCAGCGATGGTTGTGAACAACTGCGCTGGAGCGGTGCTGCTTGCTCTTGCCGCGCTGGCGACAGGTCGGGGTGTGGCCGTCAGTCGCGGCGAACTCGTCGAGATCGGTGGCGGTTTCCGAGTACCTGACGTGATGCGGCAATCGGGTGCGGAGTTGGTCGAGGTCGGCACTACAAACCGCACTCGACGGGCCGACTTCCAGCGGGCCGAGACCGAGCACGACCTGGCACTTGTCATGCACATTCATCAATCGAACTACCGCATTGTCGGGTTCACCGAGTCGGCATCTATCGCCAGTCTGGCCACGCTGGCGACGCCCCTCGTTGCCGATATCGGGTCGGGACTTCTCGATGCCGCCTGTCCGTGGCTCGACGGGCCACCACCGTCGTGGCTGCAAGACGAGCCGGCTGCTCGCCAAACGCTCGAAGCGGGCGCCGACCTTGTGCTCTTCAGCGGCGACAAGCTGTTGGGTGGACCGCAGGCCGGGATCATCGCGGGCCGGGCCGACATGGTCGCTGCATGCAGCAAACATCCCCTTGCTCGCGCTCTTCGTCCCGGCGGCCTCGTTCTTTCGGCTTTGCAGCGAACAACGCTGGCCTACCTCGAGCGCGACGGCGATGCCATCCCGTTCTGGCGCATGGTTGCTCGCTCCATCGATGAGCTCCGTACCCGAGCAAACACGCTCGCGGCATCAACCGGAGCCACGGTTGTCGAAACCGAAGCACTTCCCGGGGGCGGCACCCTTCCCGGTGTCAGCTTTCCTAGCATCGGGGTGCAGGTCGCTGGCGACCACGTCGACCATCTAAGAACCAACGATCCGCCGATCATCGGCCGGGTCACCGACAATGGGAAGGCCACCATCCTCGATCTCCGCACCATCGAACCAGCTGATGACCCCCTCGTTGGGGCAGCTCTCCAGGGCCGTACCGCATGACGGTCATCGCAACTGCGGGACACGTCGATCACGGCAAGTCGACGCTGGTGCTGGCCCTCACCGGAACCGACCCCGATCGGCTTGAGGAAGAAAAGGCCCGCGGACTCACCATCGATCTGGGGTTCGCGTCAGCCACCCTCCCATCGGGCCACGAACTGTCATTCATCGATGTCCCCGGTCACACACGGTTCCTTCGCAATATGTTGGCCGGTGTCGGTGCCGTCCAGGGCTGCCTTTTTGTGGTCGATGCGACCGAGGGCTGGAAGCCGCAATCCGAGGAACACCTGCGCATTCTCGACCTCCTTGGCATCGAGCACGGCGTCGTCGCCCTTACCAAGGTCGATCAAGTAGACGATGAACTGCTCGAATTGGCGATGATGGACCTTGAGGAGCACACCGAGGGAACGTTCCTCGAAGGTGCTCCGATCGCTCCGGTAGCGGCACCAACAGGCCAGGGCATCCCCGAGTTGAAGACCGCGCTCGACCAGCTCGTCGTTTCCCTCGGTCCACCGCCTAACCACAACCGTCCGCGGTTGTGGATCGATCGATCGTTCGCTCCGGCCGGAGCCGGCACGGTGGTAACCGGCACGATTACCACCGGCTCAATCGACAGCGGCGAGGAACTTTCGGTCGCTCCCGTCGGTGTGTCAGCCCGCATCCGCGGACTGCAGAACCATCACCGCCAGGTCGAAACGGTGCCACCCGGCAATCGAGTGGCCGTCAACCTCACCGGTGTATCGCATGGAGACCTCGGTCGGGGCGACGTCCTGGTGCGGGCGGGCGACTGGCATCACACCAAGATTGTCGACGCCGAGCTGACAGTGTTGGCTGCCCTCGACCACGATGTCAGTCGCCGAGGCGCCTACTTGGCCTACATAGGCTCGGGCGAATTCCCGGCGAAGGTAAGGGTCCTGGGCACGGAGCGCATGACGCCAGGGACCACCGGTCCTGTTCGGCTGTATCTGCGTCAACAACTCCCGCTGCTGCCTGGCGATCGGTTCATCCTTCGCGAGAGCGGCCGCGACGAAACGGTCGGTGGCGGTGTGCTGCTCGATGTCGAGCCGCAGCTCACGGCCTCACGTGCGAAGCCCGACCGCTCCATCGATCGAATGGTGGCCGAACGAGGCTGGGTGACCGTCGACCATTTACGTCGCCTCACGGGTGTCGATACTCCGGCGACCGTGGGTAACTGGGTCGTCGATCCCCAGTTGCTCGACGAGCGTCGGGAAGCGGTCTTGGCCGACGTAGCCGAAGCCGGGGCGCTTGGCCTGGACGTCGCGACCCTGGATGATCGCGACCGGTCCGTGCTGCCGCTCCTCGACGACGTGACCGTCGAGAACGGTCGAGCCGTTCTTGGCGAACCTGACGATCCTCTGGCCGACCATCTGTGGCTGGCCGAACTCGTCGCCAAACCGTTCACACCGCCCGGACCCGACGGACACGATCGGGCCGAGATTCGGGAGTTGGTTCGCCGCGGCACGGTGGTCGAGCAGGATGGGGTGCACTTCGCCGCCTCAAGCCTGGCCGATGCAGCCCAGTTGTTGTCGAATGCCTTGGCGGCTCAGCCAGATGGACTGACGGTGGCCGAAGTTCGCGATCTGCTGGGCACCTCACGCAAGTACGTGCTGCCCATCCTTGGCTGGTTCGACCGAACCGGAATGACGAAACGACGCGACGATTTTCGCATCGCCGGGCCCCGGCTTCCCGAACCCAACGGATAATCTCAGGGTTCTGATCTCAGCCAGTGTTGAGAATCTCGCGGCGCTCATTTTCGGTGAGCCCGCCCCAGATCCCATGCTGTTCTCCAATCGTCAGGGCATAGGCCAGACATTTTTCTTGCACATTGCACGAGCGACAGACTTCTTTCGCCCGTTGTTCGCGACTGCGCTTCTCAGAACGTCGTTCGAGCCGAGGCGGAGGAAAAAAGATTGCCTGGTTCGGTCCACGACATGCAGCCGTCTGCTGCCAAAGATCTACTTGGGTTTGAGCGCTCAAGATCGGCCCCCTGGTTCTGCCAAGACCGACACTATGCCGGTAGTGACACAGGACACAAGCGCCCCTTTCCGCCAAGCACTGGAGCGGGTTTTATCGCTGAGGCCCAGGGAAGGCGCGTTTGAGCTAGCCCCGCTCGCGGTAGTCGCGCGCTCCGCCGGCTTCGGGTTCGACCTCGAGGATCATGCGACGGATACCAACGACTCGCACGGAATCACCGGCCTTTACCGGCGTCGCCCGGTTCGTCAGGGCCCGCCAAGGTGCGTCCTTGATTCGGATGGTGCCCTCGGGGGCAACATCGGTGACGGCTTCCCCCATCTCCCCGATCATCCACGACCGCCCAATCGTGGGTGATGAGAAACGAGTTCGAACCATCGATGGCATACCGGTATAGGCATAGAGGCCGGCACCGACGACGCCAACGACAGCAGTGAGCCACGACATCCGGTAGCCGTTGTACAAAAACACCGTTCCCGCCGTGAACATCAACATGCCGATGGCGCTGTAGAGCCGAGGCACGTTGGTTTGAATATCGACACCGAAGGCAATCATTGACCCAATGAGGAGAGCGATCGCCAACGGTCGACTGGGCAGAACGCTGAGGCCGTAGGAACCGAAGATCAGCATGAACGCCCCGATGCTGCCGGCAACACCCACACCGGCAGTGAAGAGCTCGAATACCAGCAGCGCCAAACCACCAACAAACATGAGATAGGCAACCTCGGGGCTGGCGACGGTGTGAAAGAGCTGGCTGCTCAGCGGCAACTGGACAAACCGGGGTTGGGTGAGGGCGTTCGGATCGTCGGTTTCGGCTGGTGACTGGTAGCCGTCGAATTGTGTGAGGAACTGCCGCAGAACCGACACTTCTTCGAGCGAACACTCGATCTCGGCACAGGTCGACTCTGGCGGCAACGAGGTGATTCCCAGTTCAATCGCTTCTGGTGCACTAATCGACACCGTCTCGAGCCGCTCAGACGCTTCCCCAAACGGGGCAGGAAAATCAGAGATAGGCAGCCGAAGCAGACCGGTCTCGCCGATGCGTGAACCAACCGCTACACCGACAAGGTCGGCGGTGCCAAGCAACTCCGCAGAGCCGCCGAGCGCAGCCGAACCGCTGGGACCAACCCAGATGGCAATCTGCACCGGAGACTGCTGGAGGCGCGTTGCCAGCTCGACGAAATCAGCCTGATTGAGCACGCTGCCGTGACTGTCGTATTGAAGCAGAACACCGAGCACGCCCGCTTCCTCAGCGGCGGTGAGCTCTCGGAGAATGAAGTCGTGCAACACAGGGTCGAGCAAGCCAGATACTTCCACAATGCGGATCTGATTGTCGGGCTCGTCAGGCGATTGGCGAGCCTGTTCCGGAGCCGACTCGGAGGCAGGGTCGGATGCGGCGACGGCTCGCGGACCCGAAACGAGCAGCAGCAGACCTGCCATGGCGGTCAATCCGGCCAGCAGGCGTCGAGCTACGCTCCGGTTCAGTGGCTGAGTTCTTCGCATCGTCTCGGGTCCTGATCGTGGCCGGAAAAGGCGGGGTCGGGAAGTCCACGCTAGGGGCAACCATCGGCGTTTCGGCCGCCAGAAATGGGCTCGATACGTTGTTGGTCGAGTTGGAAGGGCACAGCAGCCTCGGACGCCCCTTTGGCCATGGCCAATTGACGGCCGAGGGAGTAGACCTTCCGCTTCCCGGTTCCAAGGGGCAGTTGCGGGCAATGCGGGTGACGCCTGACGATGCCCTGGTCGAATACTTAGGCGAGCACGGGCTGGATCGAGTCGGCAGCCGCCTGATCACGAGCGGGGCCATCGACGTCGTGTCCACCGCCGCCCCCGGCATCCGTGACCTTCTCGCCCTTGGCAAGATTCGTCAGCTCGAAACGGCAGGGGTCGCCGATCTGATCGTCGTCGACGCTCCTGCAGCCGGCCACGCCATGACCTTCCTGCGATCACCGGCCGGTCTGCGCGACTCGTCGGTAGCTGGCCCGGTTCGCGAACAGGCAGACGCCGTGCTCGAAATGTTCTCGTCGGAGCAACGGTGCCAGGTGGTGCTGGTGACGCTTCCTGAAGAAACGCCGGTAAGCGAACTCATCGAGACTGCCTTCGATATCGAAGACACCGTGGGGGTGAAGTTGGGGCCGCTTGTAATGAACGGGGTGTGGCCTGACGTCGATGGATTGGCGGCCGAGCTCGATGGCGCCGCTACTCCCCGCTCAGCGATTGCAACGGCCAGGGTCGACGCCGCTCGTTATCGATTGGGTAGGACCAAGGCGCAATTGGAACAACGCGAGCGCCTAGCGGACGAGTTATCTCTGCCTGTCGTCACACTCCCGTATCTCTTTCGCCCAGAACTCGACCTGGCGGCGATTGACGACCTCAGTGAGCAGCTTTGTGCCGAGCTCACCCGGCTAGCTCTATGACGTCCGGGCCACCTCGCCAAGACAGCATCGAGTCACTTCTGGCCGGGCACCAGGTTGTTATCTGCCTCGGACCGGGTGGCGTTGGCAAGACGACGACATCGGCCGCCTTTGCCGTCGCCGCGGCTATGGCGGGAAGGCGAGTGGTTGTTCTCACTATCGACCCGGCCCGACGCCTTGCTGACGCCATGGGGCTCGGCGCAGGCCTCGACAACGAGCCGCAATTGGTTGATGGCCCGTGGTCCCAAGCCAAAAGCGGCAGCAACGCTCAAAGTGGTGGCGGCCAGTTATGGGCCGCAATGCTCGATGCCAATGCTGCGTTTGCTTCGGTAATAGAGCAGCACGCGGCCACAGCAGAGCAAGCCGCCAGCATCACCAACAACCGCCTCTTCAAGAATCTGACATCCTCACTCTCGGGTACCCAGGAATACATGGCTACGGAGCGGCTGCGCGACCTTTACCTCGACGACCGGTTCGATCTCGTCATTGTCGACACGCCGCCATCACGACACGCGCTCGATTTTCTGGATAGTCCGGCCCGGCTGGTTCGCTTCATCGATCACCCCCTGTATCGCTCGGTGCTAGCGCCCCGCCGAGGGTTGATGAAGATGGTGAACGTGGCGGCCCAGCTTGTCATTCGAACCATCGGTCGAGTCGTCGGAGCCGAGTTACTCACCGACGTCGTCGACTTCTTCGCCGCCTTCGACGGACTCGACGAGGGTTTCAGAGCCCGAGCCGACGAAGTCGACCGCCTCCTCGCATCCGAGCACACGGCCTACGTCCTGGTCAGCGCTCCCCGGCCCGGATCGACCACGGGAACCCGGTGGATTGCGTCGGAGCTAACAACTCGGTCGCTTCACATCAGCGCGTTGATCGCCAACCGGCTGACCCCCCAGGCTTTTGCCGGCACTCATCGCCTCGACGAAGCACGGCCACTTGATCAAAACCTGGCCGAACTCGGACAGTTGGCTCGCCACGAGGGGGAGGTGATCAGCCAGTTGGTCGACGACCTCGGTACTCCGATGACCGTCCGGATCGATGATCAAATGGTGCCGATCAGCAGCCTTAGCGCCCTGACTGATCTAGCGGCCCAACTCGTTGCCGCCGACCAACCGTAGCCGGCTCGCTTACCCCGCCCGTGGCTCTGCTGCTCGGGGCGATCGGCACTACTCGGGACTATCGACCTCGTCAAGAATTTCGAGCGCGTCTTCGATCGACTCGGTGACCGGCACGAGACGGTCGAAGCCGGTGGTGTGTAGGAGTCGGCTGACCGCTGGTCCCTCACAGACCACGGCGATCTCGCTCTCGGCCTCGCGAGCCTTGCGAATACCACCGATCAGGGCACCCAGGCCGGCCGAGTCCATGAACGGCACAGCGGAAAGGTCGATGAGCACTCGCTTGTGCTCGACCAGTCGGGAGAGAGCTTCGCGGAACGATGCAACGGTATATGCGTCTAGTTCCCCAGAGGGACTGCACAGCGTGTAGCCATCGAGCTCTTCAATCTTTATTTCGAGCACGAGATCGTCCTCCCTCTAGTCGGTGCACGGGTACACCAACGGCAGGATGCTACCGCCTGCACGACAAGGGTCTACTCGCAGTTCTCCTGGTTCCGTCCGCGTCCGGTAGTCTTTGGCCGTGATCGGAGTACTTCTCGCAACCGACTCAGACGCCATCTACAACGAGGTCGATGCTGCTTTAGCCAGCGTCGGCACCGCTGTCTGGCGAGTGCGCACCGGCCCCGACGTGCTTCCTGTTATCCGTGCCAAAGAGCCAGACATCGTGTTTCTCGACCTGCAGATCGGCAACATGGGTGGCATCGCCACCTGTATCGCTATCCGCCAGGAAGAGGGGTTCGATCGCCTAGGCGAGCGCCCGGTCGCTTTGTTGCTCGATCGCGCCGCCGACGTTTTTCTTGCCCAAGAAGTCGGCGCCGACGGGTGGCTGATCAAGCCGCTTGACCCACTACGACTCAAGCGAGCCTTCAACCAGCTCCTTCAAGGTGAACCCTCCTACGAGGGCGTGGCCGAGGCTTCGTAAGCGATACGCTCGTCAACCACAACGACGGGTTGTGGCGCAGCTTGGTAGCGCGCCTCGTTCGGGACGAGGAGGTCGGGAGTTCAAATCTCCCCAACCCGACAAATAAGCTTCGAAACGCCAACGTCTGAACCATTCGTTCATACTCGGCGGGGATCGTCCGAGACTGGTCTGCGGATCACACCGCGAGACATGTCGGAGGCAACAAATGGAAGCTCTGCTCGACGATGCACCAGGGGTACTCCGGCTGGAGTCTTTTTTTGTTGATAGCGGGTCACTCCCGTCACCGCCGGTGACCCTCTTGGAGGTCATCCGCACGGCCGACGAGCCTGACATCCTGATCACGGACCTGGGCAAGCTCATCGAGCTGGACGTGGCCCTTTCGGTGCAATTGATTCGCATGTCGAACAGTTCGCTCTACTCCCCGGTCAATGAGATCACATCGATCGAGCGGGCCATCTCCACCCTCGGCCTCCGTTCTGTCCGCCTCCTCGCATTGGCCACGTCACTGAAGATGCTGCTACCCGCTCAGGATGCCGCCTTCAGTACCACGGAGATTCGCCGCCGAATGGTGGTAAACGGCAGCCTTTCCCGCGTCGCTGCGGGGCTGTTGTCTCGCCAGCTCGCGGACGAGGCATTCACCTGCGGCCTTCTCTCCGGTGTCGGCCGAGTCGTCCTGGCAACCAAGGCTCCCGAGTCGTGTAACGCTGCCGTCGAACAATTCGGGGGGTGGCCAACGCTGGCCGATGAGGGCGACTTCTTCGGCTTCACCAGCGACGACATCACCACCGAACTGATTCGGTCGTGGGGCCTTCCCCAGAGTCTTTGCTCTGCCATACAGGATCGGTCCCGCCCACCGAGCGAAGACGACGGCGTGTTGGTCAAGTCCCTCAGGTTCGGGCTGGCAGCCGAGGAAGTCCTCTGCGGACCCGAGACAGGCGGTTCACTCGAGACCCTCCTAAACCTGGCCGAAGCCGATCTCGGTCTCTCAGAGCAGGAAACCCAGGAGCTCGTGATCGCGTCCCAGCTATTGGTCGACGAGACCGCCGATCTCCTGCAATTTCAATTCCCTCAGGTAGCCGCATACTCCGAGCTCCTCATCGAGGCGACGGCTCGAATGCAGGCCCTCACCCTCGAAGCCCACGCCACCATCGTGCAGGGTGACCGTCAGGTCAAAGAGCTCTCGCTCCGCAACGATCAGCTCCGCCACCAGGCAGAGACCGACGGCCTGACCGATCTTCCCAACCGAGGTCAGTTCGATGCTGCGCTTGCTCAGATCATTGAGACCACGCCCGAACAGACCGGCGGCGACGAGGCGATCGCGCTGCTCATGATCGACCTCGATCATTTCAAGTCAGTCAACGACACGCACGGCCACCCAGTTGGTGACGACGTCCTACGGGCCGTAGGCGACGTGTTGAAACAAACCACGAGAGGATCAGACGTTGCCGCCCGTTACGGAGGCGAAGAATTCGTCGTGCTCCTCCCCGCCGTCACAGTCCCGCAACTCGAGATGATTGCCGAAAGGCTTCGAGACTTCGTCAGCAAGATCGCCGTTCGTTTGCCCAGCGGTGACGATCTCCGAGTTACGGCCAGCATCGGAGGGGCACGAATCGGCGAAGCGGGGAAGCACGAGACCGGCGCCCAGCTCCTCGCACGGGCCGATGCCCGTCTCTACGAGGCAAAACGAACAGGCCGTAACCGAGCCGTCCTGAGCTAGCTCGTCGCTCTATAGTCTCGAGCTGCACGAACAGCTAAGCCGTTCACGCCTCATTTCTTTGACAGCAACGGCTTTTAGATGCACTACATCCAGATGCACTACATCCAGATGCACTACATC
>JBLINY010000134.1:0-11620 GCA_047638695.1 Acidimicrobiales bacterium
ACGGTTTGTACTTCGGTGGGCCGACCGGCGACCTCGAGGAGGAAACCCTTCATGCCAAGGCCGTAGACCTGATGCAGTTCGGTAGGCGAGTCACGCAAACGGCGGTGATTGCTCTGAAGCCCGCGGGAGTCGGCTCTGAAGAGATGGAGCATCCACTGATTCGAGATCAGCCGCATGGCCAGATCGTGATCGTCGGCGCTGAGATGGGCGACGCATCGGTCAACGAGTTCTATGCCTTCGATCGGGTGCGAGTGGAACACGGTGAAAGCCCCCAACAGCAGCCGGGCCGCAGTCGACCACTGTTGTTGTGACCCAGCCCACTCGAACGCCGTCACCAGATTGGCCCGGTCTGGGTCGAGGAGCCTCCTGGCTGCTAGGTCGGCCGACATGGCCAACGGGTAACGCAAAGCCAGACTCAGGTAGTGGTCGAGGTGGCGATCCCGGATGGCTTTGGCGTCGCCGGCGTCGGCGAGGTGTTGTTGAGCGTAGGCGGCGGTGGTTTCGAACAACCGAAACCGTGCCCGGCCACTCGTTTGTTCGCGGACCACAAGCGATTTCGCGATCAGCGAGTCAACCAGATCGACCGCAACCCCACGCGACACCTCGGCGACGGCAGCCACAGCATCGAGATCGAAGGTGCCGACGAATGCCCCCAACACCCTGAGCAGCGCCTGCTCGTCGGTGTCGAGCAGGTTGTAGCTCCAGTCCAGGGTGGCTTCGAGGGTGCGTTGGCGTTGACGCCGGCGGCCACCGTGTAACAACGCGAACCGGTCTTCGATTCCGGCCAGCAACTCTTCTGGAGACAACACCGAGCTGCGTGCTGCGGCCAGTTCGATCGCCAACGGCATGCCGTCCAGACGGCGACACAATCGGGCCACCACCGCCCGATCCTCTTCATTCAGGGTGAAGGTCGAATCGAGCTCGGCAGCCCGGCGGGTGAACAACTCGACCGCAGCCGAACCCTCATCATCAGCCGATAGTGGCGGCACAACTATGACCTGTTCACCGTCGACATCGAGACGCTCGCGGCTGGTCGCCAACAGTGTCGCCCTACTTGGTCGGGCAATGAACCGTTCAGCAAACTCGGCCGCCTCGTCGATCAGATGCTCACAGTTGTCAACAATCAACAACAAGTCCTTGCTGGCGACGAAGTCCAGAATCTGTTCCGACAGGTCACCAGTCACAAGACTCAACCCCAGCCCAGCGGCCACCGCCGAAACAACCAGGCTCCCATCTGACACAGGAGTCAGATCAACGAACCACACCCCATCGGCCCGATGCGGTAACTCTTCCTCACCGACAGCCACCGCCAAACGGGTCTTCCCCGTGCCGCCACCAGCGGTCAGCGTGACCACCCTCGCCGTATCAAACGCTTTCCGGATGCTGCGCAGATCTTCTGACCGGCCGACCAGACCAGTGGCTGCCGCCGGCAGGTTCGTCAAACCAGGATTCACCACCCGCAACGGCGGGAACTCGCCGTCGCCGAGCTGCCAGATCTGCACAGGCTCGCCAACATCGCGTAGCCCATGGATGCCGAGATCACGAGCCGAGACCCCGGCGGCCTGGCGTACCGGGTCGGTCAACAACACCTGACCGCCATGCCCAGCCGATTCCAGACGGGCCGTGGTGTTCACCACCGGGCCGAAGTAATCGCCGCTGCGCTCCTCAGCCTCACCCACATGTAAACCCATCCGGACCTGCAACACCGGACCAGGCCAGTCGGAGTCAGCCAACGCTCCCTGGGCAGCCTCAGCCGCTTCGACCGCCTGCGAAGCCCGCCCAAAGGCCACCGCGAACGAATCACCCGCAGTGGTGAACACATAGCCGCCCCGAGACTCCACTGCCTCCCGCAGGACCCGATCGTGAACCTGCAAGCTGGCCGACATCGCATCACGGTCCTCAGCCCACAAACGGGTCGAACCCTCCACATCAGTGAACAGAAACGTCACAATCCCACTGGGAAACGCCCCCTCCTCACGTCTCGGTTCCAGCCCCTCGGTCACACCCGCACCCTAAACCCTCAGCCCACAACCCGACCCACTCGGTAACGCTCACCGCCCGCGCCGGAAACCCCCGAGCTGTACGTGTAGATACCGGAAGGCCGGTCCGAACCACGACCCGAGCGATACCGACACCGCAGGAAGGAGCCCCGAACCGAGCAGACCCGGCATATGTAGCAAAGTGAGCGGTAGGGCCGGCACTCCTCGGCCCGCAACTCGTGCGCATAACGTTCACCTTCCCGATGACCCCCATCGACTTCGCCCATCAGCGTTGCTGAGCCACCTATATCAAGCGTTGTACCTTCGAGCGATGCACTCCTACGTGGTGGAAGGAAAGGTGTCGTTGGTTCGGCTGTTCGTTCGAGGCGATGAAACCCAGTCTGACCTCGACTTGCTGAGGGCTCTTGGCCTCGGCGACTTCACCCCGGTACCAGTCGAGGGCGTCGGGTTCTCACCCCCGAGCGTCATCGTCGGAAACAGTGACAAGTGGGTTGTCATCGCCGACTGCGGGACACTGCTCTACCACCCCCACGACAAACAGAACCTGGTTGCGAAACTCGCCCACACATATGCCGAGGCTTTCTGGTGCGCTCTCCCCGACACCGACGACACCTTCAAGTTCGACTGCTGGCACAAAGGTGAGCTGCGACGCTCGTACCACCTGAGCCCTGTTGGCTGGACCGGTGAGCAGACTCTTGCCGAATCAGGGACCCCATTCGGTTTCGAAGCCCAAACCTCGCAGCTGCATGCCGAAGACCAGCCACTGGAAATAGGGCGGCGACTCGGCTTCGATACTGCAGACGCCGCTGGAACATTCCGTGCCTACATAGGTTCGCCAGTCGAGCGAAAGCCAGGCGACCTGCTCAAAGGGATCTGGAACATTCCACGCGAGATCGTCGCCCTGATCGATGAGCACGGACGAGATCACCCCACCGTGCAGGAGTTCATGGCCGCTCGAAGGCCTCACGACCCGACTGAACCATCGAGGCCGCGCGCCACCCATATCGACGCCACTCCAGGCTCCGATATCCGAGCGGAGCCGGCAAACCTGTGCGGGTTCGCCTGACGCTTTGTGGGTGCCGATCCCACGCATAACGGCAGCACCGAATCACTGCGGAAAGCCCCGATGAGGCGCAGCACTTCGGAGTCTTCGTCATGTCACAGAATCTCGCCGAAATGAAGGGCCACGAGGCAGAGATGGAGGAGAGACTGACGTTGTTCAGCACACGAAACCATCGGCATCTCGATGCGCCGGGAGCGCAGGGTCTGGCGATTCTCAAGCTCCGCAATCGACCACTTTGCGTGGCAGTCTCTCAACCCGCACTTTTCGTTCGTAACTTCAAAAGGGCACGTATAGGGCACGAAACCGGAGACGATGCAAAAAAGACGGCAGCAGGTCAGGGCCTTTTCGCCCCTGACCTGCTGTTATCGGTGGTGGTCGGGCGGGGCGTCGATCCCCGGACCTACCGCTTTTCAGGCGGTCGCTCTGCCGACTGAGCTACCCGACCAGGATCTGTTGTTCGAAATGGTCTTGCGCTAGGGACTCAACGAACCAAGTCGAAGAGTATGTGGCGGTCCCGACGAGATTTGAACTCGCGACCTCCGCCTTGACAGGGCGGCGTGCACTCCAGACTGCACTACGGGACCAGAACTAAACTTTTAGCACCCCCAACGGGATTCGAACCCGTGTTCCTGCCGTGAAAGGGCAGTGTCCTAGGCCGCTGAACGATGGGGGCCGATGACATTGGCTCTACGCCCGTGAAGGCCGGATCAATGTAGCAGAACACTCGACAACCGCCACCCACAATCGGCGGCGCAAATTTGACGGTTGATCTTCAGTCGAGCCGTACTGCTTCCGTGCCTTCGTCGGGCAGCACCGAGGCCAGGCCGTCGACGATCTCACTCAGGACGTGTCCGAGGAATCCGTAGATCTCGAAGGCATCGGCGTTGGGGTCGTCTGGCGAAAACTCCTCAGTGTCCTCACTGACGTCGAGGCGAGTGCCAAGCACGAGACGAAGATCGTTCACCACAGTCATCCATGCCATCAGCTCGTCTTCGGCCAGCAGGTCCTTACCGATCGTGCTGGCAACAACATCGAGCGAGTTGCGACGCTGCTCGATCAGCTGGTCCTTGGCGAAGACCTGGTAACCGGCGTCGCGTTCGGGATCGGTGGGGTAGGCGGTAGGAAACAGCCTGGTGAGATCGGGGGAGTCAGACTCGAGCAAGCCGTCGAGCTGGCGGCCCAGTTGCACGATGAGCTCGCCAACGTGGTCCGGGAAGCGGATGTGGAACGTGTCGAGGCTGGCCGCTTCAACATACCGAAAGCGCCGACGCCAGCTCATTCGTCATGTTCCATGGTGGCCCACAAGCCGTGAGCGTGCAGACGATGGACGTCGCGCTCGGCTTCGGTTCGAGTACCGCTGGAGACGTTGGCCCTGCCCTTCTCATGAACGTCGAGCATTAGGCGAGTGGCCTTTTCTTTCGAGTACCCGAACAACTTCTGAAGGACGAACGTGACGTAGGGCATCAGGTTGATGGGATCGTTCCACACCAACACCACCCATGGTCGATCCTCTTCAGTTGCTTCGCTCGTCTCGGGGTCTTGGACCGCGAGAGGTACAGAGGAGGCGCCCGTCATACGATCAAGTCTGCCCGATAGTGGGCGCTACTTCGTCGGCGACAGCCGTTGTTTCGGTGGTGGCGTTGCCGGCGACGCCGATGTGGAGCCAAACGAGACTGCACCACATCGCTACCGCGCCGACCACGTGTGCCTGTACCAAGATGGGTGGAACGCCGATGGCGTACTGCCAATATCCGAGCGCTCCCTGTGCAACCGACACAGCGACAACAACTTCTGCTCGGCCAAGAGCGGAGTGATTGACCCGGTGCAGGCGCAGCACAAGCCCGACAAGGGCGGCGACGAAGAGCCATGCGGTCAAACCGTGAAGACGGGCAACGTTCTCGAGATCGAGGCGAAAGCGGTCGGCCCGGATGTCGCCGCTGTTGGGCCCGGTGCCAGTGACCAGGGTTCCCATAAAGAGCAGGAGGGCCCCCATCCCTACCTGCAGTCGGCTGTGAGCGAGAAGACTCCGGTTCGAGCGAAACGTCCCGGCGTCTATCCCGGTGGGACGTGCGGAATCGGCCGGCGGTGCTGTACTACCTGGACGTGCTGTATCGACTGGAGGCGCGGTGTCGTGCGTGAGGCCGTACAGGACCAAAGCGTTCCAGAGCAGCACCATCGACAGAAGAAAGTGTGCGGCTACGACGAGTGGGTTGAGCTCGAGCTTCACGGTGAAGGCTCCGAGAATGATCTGGGCAACCACACCAGTCACGAGCCCCCAAGCCCACGGCATGAGTTCGGGGCGGTGAGGTACGAGGCGACGAGCGCCGAGGGCGGCGAGAGCGACCGCAAGGCCAACCACACCGGATAGCAGGCGATTTCCGAACTCGATCCAGCCATGCAAACTGTTGGCTGGAACCAGTTGCTCATCGTTGCACGTTGGCCAGTCCTCGCAGCCAAGCCCCGAATCGGTCAGCCGCACGGCGGCCCCGGTCAAGACAATGAGGGCGAGCATCGCCGTAGCCCACCCGACAACGCTGCGATACCGCTTTGGCGTGAATACCACACCCCGACGTTAGAGAGATTCAGGGCCTACGACGTGACCACCGCGACAAAATCGGCTGCGGCATTCTGGCTGGACCGTTTGCTCGGTACCATCCAACACGGTGCTGACCGCGACGAAAACCCGTTCTCGCGCAAGTGCGTTCGTCGCGCTCACCAAGCCGCGGATCATCGAACTGTTGCTCGTCAGCACGGTGCCGACGATGGTGCTGGCGCACCGAGGCCTACCGTCCGTTTGGCTGATGGTCGCCACCGTTATTGGTGGAACCTTGTCGGCTGGCGGTGCGAACGCCTTCAATATGTATGTCGATCGCGACATCGATGCAGTGATGGAGCGAACCAAAGGCCGCCCCCTCGTTACTGGCGAGGTTGCGCCGACTGAAGCACTTGTCTTTGCCTTCGTCGTCGAGTCTGTTTCTTTCTTCTGGCTGTGGGCCTTCGTGAACTTGCTGTCGGCCGTACTCGCCGTCGCCGCATGTGCCTTCTACGTCTTCGTGTACACCCTCTGGCTGAAGCGAACCTCTACGCAAAACATCGTCATCGGCGGCGCAGCCGGAGCAGCTCCGGTCCTAATCGGCTGGTCGGCTGTCACGAATTCCCTGGCTTGGCCAGCTCTCATCCTGTTCGGCGTAGTGTTCTTTTGGACCCCACCGCACTTTTGGGCCCTCGCCATTCGGTACGAAGACGACTACGCCTCGGTCGACGTGCCGATGATGCCTGTGGTCGCTGGCCATCGCAGTACGGCGCGTCAGATTCTGGCGTACTCGATTGTTGTTTGGCTCGTCACGCTCCTGTTGATCCCGGTCGGAGACATGGGTTGGATCTACACCATCGCCGCGATGGTGCTCGGTGCGTTCTTTACCGGAGGGGCCGTTCAACTTCTCTTAGAGAGCGACTCGGAGAGCCTCGACAAGCGAGCTATCAGGTATTTTGCTTTCTCGATTACCCATCTCACGTTATTGTTCGCCGCCGTCGCCGTCGACCAATTGGTGCGATGGGGCATATGACATTCGTTTACCCCCGCCACTAGGGCTACAGTACGCCCGCACCTGCGGTAGAGACCTGGCGCGCCAAGCTCTCTACCTACGGTCTTCCTGCACGATCTGCCGCTGAGGTCCATCCATCCATGGCACTGACTGACAACCGCCCCGACTCCTCCGCGCCGGAGGGTGCCACCCCACGAGTGGGAGCCACTGCTGTGGACCCCATCGATGCGGTGCTGGGCACGGGCGACCACAAGACAATTGGGCGACTTTGGATTGGCTTTGGCTGCCTGATGCTGCTGGCCGGTCTTGCCGTGTCCGCCGTCGCAGCGGCTGAGCACGTCGATCTCGGTGGCTTCGACATCGTCGATTCGCAGGGTCGCTACACGCAGCTTTGGTCCCTTGGCCGTGAACTTCTCTTCTTTGGTGGGCTGGTGCCGATCCTGATCGGTCTCGCCACCTACGTCGTGCCCCTCCAGGTCGGCGCATCCTCGCTGGCCTTCCCTCGGGGCGCCGCTGCCTCCTTCTGGTCCTGGTTCGTCAGCACCGACCTCCTCATCGTCGCCTACCTCCTCAATGGCGGTCCCGCTGGTGGTCGAACCGACTATGTGGTGATGTGGACGCTCGCTCTGTCGGGCATGTTGCTGTCGCTCATGTGGGCGATGATCTGCATCGCTACCAGCGTGCTTGGCACTCGAGCCCAGGGCCTTAGCCTCGACCGGCTTCCTGTCTCGACGTGGAGCTTCTTTGTCTTCTCCCTTTCAGGTTTGTTCGTCCTGCCAATCGTGGTCGCTCAGCTGGTGCTGGCGTATGTGGATGTGAAGTACGGTTTCCTGTCGAGTCGAGAGACTCGCGGCACGCTCCTCGGGATAACCGACAGCGTCACCCTGGCACCGGCCCTCTACTGGGTCGGCATCCCCATCCTGGGAATCGCAGCCGAGACCATCGGTGTGCACACGGGTGCTCCCCTCCGTTTCCGTCGTTCGGTGATGGTGGCGATCGCCGCCTTTGCCATTCTTTCCTTTGCCCCCGAGTCGCTTTCGTTCACAAGTCGTGGTCGGGTCCCCGATTTCCACAGCGGGATTCTTGTGGCCGGACTCATCGCCTCGGCGCTTCCGGTAGTTGCCTCGCTGGCGTTGGCCGGAGAGAGTCTGAAGGCCGGCAGCATCCGGGTGCGTACGCCGCTGATGGCAGGGCTCTTTTCCGGTCTTTTGCTCCTTCTTGCCATCGTGGCGGGAATCCTTGGAGCCATCTGGCCGATCGTCACCTTCATCGAGGCGAACTTCGACACCAACGTCAATCTCGATAGTGCGTTCAACGTCAACGGAACCTCCTTCCACGATGGTCTACGCGGCACCGTGATGGGCGCAGCCCTGCTCGGGTGCATCGCCGGTGTGCATCACTGGGGTCACAAGATCTGGGGTCGGTCGCTCGATGACCGCCTCGGACTGTTCGGCGTGCTCGCCGCAGCCGGTGGCGGTCTTCTCTGGGGCATCGGAGGCGTTGTCTCTGGGTTCCTCGGGCAAGCGCGCCTCCCGCTCGCATCGTCCGAGGTCAAGGACGGGGTCGAGGCATTGAACGGAGTTTCGGTCGCCGGAGCAGCCCTCATGGCTCTCGCCGCGCTAATTCTCTTGGCCAACGTTGCTCGCACTGCCTTCGGTGGCGGTTCGGCCAATGAGCCTTGGCAAGGACTCACTCTCGAATGGGCCACCGCAAGCCCGCCAGTGGCCGGTAACTTCGCCGCAGCCCCTATCGTCACCTCGGCCCTGCCGATCGAGAGTGGCATTGAGACGCTCGAAGGCACCAAGGCCGATACGCCCGTCGAGGCAGAAGGAGCAGTCGTCTGATGGCATTCGCTGACGTCATAGATTATGACGCCATCAACCACCCGGTCTTGCCCGAGAGTGCGGCAGCGCCCCATCCGACCCGTCCGCGCCTGCTGCTGATCGGTTCGGCATTGGCGTCGCTGGCTGTGGTCATGGGTTTCTCTGCGCTGGTCGGGCTCTACCTTTCGGTTCGAGCCGACGTGATCGCCAGCGGCGAACAGTGGCTTCCCAACGGCGTCGACATTCCTCTGACGCAACCGAACATGATGATGTTCACGTTGGTCTTCTCGGTTGCCACCTTGGCGTGGGCAACGTCGGCTATGCGGGCCGATGATCGCCCCAACTCCTACATCGCCATCGGACTGTCTGTCTTGTTCGGTTTCGCCTTCCTCGCCCAGACCGCCTTCTTGCTCTCGATCATGGAGCTCGAGATCGCCGCCGATGGCCGAGCTCCTTTGATCTACGCCGTCATAGGCACCCATATGGTGCTGGTGATCGCGGCGATGACCTATTTGGCTGCCATGGCCCTTCGGGCCCTCGGCGGCGACTACAGCGCCAAGGACCTCGAGGGACTGTATGGCGCCTCGATGTTCTGGTACACGACGGTCGGCTTGTACCTGGTTCTCTGGTACGCCATCTACATCACCAAGTAGGTCTCTGCACGATGTTCACCTGGGGTCCAAAATTCCTATTCGCTGTCTCCCTTGCCGGGCTGATTGGCGCGTTTGCATACGGTGTTGTTACCGGAGGTGATCCAATTGGCGTCGCCACGCTCGGCTACAAAGGCGGTGTTGGCGATCACTTCGGCTACGCAGTCCTGATCGGCGTCGGCATCTCCGCCCACGTGGTTGGCTGGCTTCTGGTCGCCACTCGCGACGGCGACGCTGAGGCCATGGCACAACGGGCCGGCGTCACATCGGTGCCCGCCGTTACGCAGCCCGCCGACCCCAGTTTCTGGGCCCCAATGTCCGCCTTCGGTGTAGCGGCAATCATTGCTGGCCTCGCGGTCAGCATGATCTTCTTCTACCTGGGTCTGGTCGTGCTGTTTGTTGCCGGCCTCCAGTGGCTTGTTCAGGCCTGGAGCGATCGAGCCACCGGTGACCCCGCCATCAACCGGGTAATCCGTGATCGTGTCGTTGGACCGTTCGAAGTGCCGGTGATGGCTCTTCTCGGCTTTGCCCTCGTCGCCATCGCCATGAGCCGGGTCTTTCTTGCTGCCTCGGCAACCGGGGCCGTGATTGCCGGAACCGTTGCAACGGTCATGATCTTCGGCTCGGCCGTCTTGTTCTCGAAGGTCGACGTCAAACCCGCCGTCCTCCGAGGTGTCGTCGCACTTGGCGCCGTCGCCGTGTTGGCAGCTGGCATCGCCGGCGCCACCGTGGGTGAGCGCGACTTTCATCATGGAGAAGAGCACAGTGAAGACCCCGGCGAAGATCATTCTGGCGATGGAGAGGGCGAGTGAACTTCATGACACGTAAGCCCACTCGGTGGCGGCTCCTCCTCGCTGCTGTCACGACGCTGATCGTCACTGCCTGCGCCGAGGAGAAGCCACTCAACACCTTCGAGCCCAGAGGCCCGCAGGCACGCAGCATCGACAACCTGATGAAGCCGATTTGGATCATCATGGCGATTGTCTTTGTCCTGGTGATAGGCGGCGGCATTGCTCTCGCCATCAAGGGGCGGGTCAAGCCGGAGGACTACGACCCCGAGGATCTTCCCCCGCAGGTGCACGGTAACGACAAGCTTGAGATCGGCTGGACAGTGGCTCCCGCCATCCTGCTCGCCATCATCTGTGTTCCGACCGTCGCCGTCTTGTGGCAGCTCGAAGAGCAGAACGATCCTTCCGAACTCGATGTCATGGTTATTGGCCGCCAGTGGTGGTGGGAGTACCGCTACGACGTCGACGGCGATGGCTTCTTCCAAGATGTCGACGGCGATGGCGTCGCCGGTGATGACGACGACATGGAGTGGCCGCTTGAACTAGCGCTTGATCCCGACGATCTCAGCGTCGCCAACGAGCTGGTAATTCCAGCAGGTCAACAGATCGATCTCGTTATTACCTCGGGCGACGTGATCCACTCGTTCTGGATTCCCCGATTGAACGGTAAGCGAGACGCCGTGCCCGGCCGGTTCGCCACGTGGAGTCTCCATGCCGATGAACCGGGCAAGTACACCGGCTGGTGTACTGAATACTGCGGTCTTTCGCACGCACGCATGCGGATGTCGACCATCGCGCTGAGCGAAGCCGAGTTTGCCACTTGGTTCGCAAATCAGATTGAGCCGGCCGACATCCCAACTGAAGAGCACGCGGCCGCGGGTCGTCAGACGTTCCAGCAGTTGTGTGCCGCCTGCCACATCCTCGACGACCCTGAGTACGACTATGGCGAGAATTTTGAAGCTCCGCTGACGGCCAAGGCGGCACCGAATCTCACGCATTTCGCCACTCGATCGGTGATGGCAGGGGCCATCTACAGCCAGTACATCACCGATGGATCGGGTAACCCGACCACCGATGCCAATGATGACGCGTTGGATGTGAGCAGCTATCTGTTGTTGGCCGAGAACGGTCGATTCAACGAGGCTCAGTTGCGTCGCTGGGTCAGCGACGCACCAAGCCAGAAGGACATGGCCCCCGACGATCAACGCGGCATGCCTGCCTTTCCCGCCCTGACCGAAGAAGACATCACAAATCTCGTCGCCTATCTGGCGACGCTGGACTGACCAGGAGCCCGATCGACCAATGGCGATCATCGAAGGCGAACCGCTCGCCCTTCCATCCGGAGTTGACGGACCGGCCGAGAACCCACTTGGGGTTTTCGCCAGGCCGCGCAACCCCACAGGCCTGAAGGGCTGGCTCACCACCGTCGATCACAAGAAGATCGGCATCATGTACGGCGTGGCGTCCATGTTCTTCCTGATTCTGGGAGGCGTGGCCGCCCTACTGATTCGAGTGCAGCTCGCTGTCCCGAACAACTCGTTCTTGTCCGCCGACGCCTACAACCGCATCTTCACGATGCACGGCACGATCATGGTGTTCTTGGTCGTGATGCCGATGGGCGCCGCCTTCGCCAACTTCCTGATGCCGTTGCAGGTCGGTGCCCGCGACGTTGCCTTCCCTCGCATCAATGCATTCAGCTTTTGGGTCTTCCTCTTCGGCGGGTTGATGTTGAACACCAGCTGGTTTCTTGG
>JBLINY010000135.1:0-11500 GCA_047638695.1 Acidimicrobiales bacterium
GCCAGCCTTGTCGGTAACACTGCCCAGGCCCCCTCCAGCGGCATCTTTCGCGCCACCAAACAGACCCTTGATCGTGTCTATCAACCCCATGACAGCTCCTTCATACAAGCATTGGAGACACCGAATCGTTCCGACGTCATGTGAGTAGTCTGCCCGTTTTTCTAAGGGTTGGTACGAGACCCTCGTTCTCGTGCCACCCTTCGGGCATGGAGCGACAGCCAGGCAAGCTGCACATTGGCGAACAAATTAATCCTCAGGGCGAACGGTCAGGCGAGGCGGTTCTACTCGACAGCGCTGACTTCACGACTCACGGCGTAATCGTCGGCATGACGGGGTCGGGCAAGACGGGACTCGGGATGGTGCTTCTCGAAGAGGCGCTTCTTTCTGGGGTTCCTGTGCTCGCCATCGACCCAAAGGGTGACCTCGGCAACCTCGCCCTCACCTTTCCCGATCTGGCAGCCGACGACTTCGAACCGTGGATCGACGACGGGACCGCCAGGGTCGAGCAAACAACGGTGCCGGAGCTAGCGGCTAGGACGGCCGAGCTCTGGAAGTCTGGTTTGGCATCATGGGATCTCGATGGCGCCGACGTCCGTGCGCTGAGCGCCGCCGCCAAACCAGTGATTTACACCCCGGGTTCCACCGCAGGCATCCCTCTCAATGCGCTCGGCCGTCTTGCCGCCCCAGAATCCACTGACCCTGCCATTCGCCAAGACGAAGCTGACAGCACCATCAGCGGCCTGCTGGGTCTGGTAGGTATCCAAAGCGATCCGCTCTCGGGTCGCGAGCACGTCCTCATGGCCAACCTCATCATGCGGGCGTGGGATCAGAACATTGACCTCGACCTCCCTACTCTGCTGGGCCAACTCATCGATCCACCGATCCGCAAATTGGGCGTGCTCGACCTCGACACCTTCTTCCCACCGGCCGATCGCCAGGCCCTTGTAGTGAAGCTCAACGGCTTGTTGGCCTCACCGAGCTTCGCCGCATGGGCTGAGGGCGAGCCGCTGGACATCGGATCGATGTTGTACAACGGCGATGGTTCGCCCCGCGCCGCAATCGTGTCGTTGTCACACCTCGAGGAGTCCGAACAACAGTTCGCGATCACTTTGCTCCTCAGCCGGGTCATCAGCTGGATGCGCACACAGTCAGGCACCAGCGAATTGCGGGCATTGATATACATCGACGAAGTCATGGGACTGGCGCCACCAGTCGGCAATCCTCCGGCAAAAAAGCCCATCCTCACGCTGCTCAAACAGGCTCGAGCGTTCGGCGTTGGCCTGGTGCTATCGACGCAGAACCCGGTCGATCTCGATTACAAAGCCATCAGCAATGCTGGCACCTGGTTGATTGGTCGACTCCAGACCGAGCAGGACAAAAATCGACTCGTCGATGGCCTACGCAGCGCGGATGGCGGGATCGATGTCGCCGAGGTTGAACGGATCATCAGCGGGCTCGGGAAACGACAGTTCGTTCTGCGCACGACTCGCGCCAACGACCTTCCGCTGCTGACCACTCGATGGGCCATGAGCTACTTGGCGGGACCGATGACTCGCGACCAGATCAGCAACTTGATGGCCGGACAACGCTCGGCTGCCACGTCCGAGGAAAACGCTCGGGTGGCCCCCGTTTCCGGTGCGGCCACATCTTCTGCCGACGCGCCTCCCCCGGCGCTGGCTGACAACGAGTCGACGCTTCCACCAAAGACACCGGACAATCTCCTCGTCAGGTTTGCTCACGTTTCCGCTCCCTGGCTGGATGCCGTCGAGGGGTCGGCCGACGGCAAGAAGTTGCGGCCGGCGTTGGCCGCACGAGTCAATCTGCTTTTCGACGACACTAAGGCCGACCTCCGACACAGCGAGGAGTGGGAAGCGATCATCCCCATCAGTGGTGATGCCATCGATATCGACCTCGCTATCACGGTCGATTTCGACGACCGCGATTTCGGCACCAAAGCGCCAGAGAGCGCCGTATACGTGACACCAGATTTCAATCTCACCAAGACCGCCTTGAAAGCAGCCCAGACAGCGCTGACGACCAATCTCTACGCCAATCAGACGATCGCACTTCTTCGCAACCCAGATCTCAAGCTGTGGTCTCGGCCGGGCGAGACGGCCGAGGAGTTTGCGCGCCGCTGTGACGTTGCGGCCGAATCGGGTCAGGACAAGGCAGCGGCCAAGATCCGGGAGAAGCTCGAGAAGAAGAACGATTCGGTGCTCGCTGCACTGGCCAAAGCCGAAGACCGGGTGGCCGAGCTCGAGACGCAAAAGGAAGGTCGCCGCACACAACAGCTCGTCGACCTCGGCGGCAGCATCCTTGGCAGTCTGCTGGGCGGGCGACGCTCGGCCCGAAGTATGGCGGGCGCAGCCCGCCGCGTTGCCTCTGGCCGTCGGCAATCATCGTCAACCGAAGCCCGCCTCGAAACGGCTCAAAATCGAGTAGCCGAGAAGATCGAACTGCTCGAAGAACTCGAGGTAGAACTCGAGGACGCGATGATCGAGATCGACGACGAATGGGCAGCGAAGATCGAGAATGTCGAGGAAGTCGAGGTGCGTCTCGAGAAGACCGACATCACCATCGAAGATTTCCTCCTCGTCTGGATCCCGACCAACTAGGTACCGGGGCCGAAGGCGACAGCCGACCCAATCAACCAGTCGTCAGGCTGCGAAGGGACGAAGCAGCACAACCGCCGAAACCCAGATGCCGAAGGCGGAAGGCGCCAGCCGACCTAATTGGAAGGCGCTAGGTCTCGCATCGCTTGGACGGGGTCCACATCGGCAAAGGCCATCACGGAGAGCGCCGGAGTGGTGACACCGGCTTCGACATAACGCTGCACATGCTCTCGGCACTTCTCTGGCGGCCCGTGAATAATGATCTCGTCCACGACGGAGTCGGGGATCGCTGCGAGGGCTGCCTTGCGGTCGCCGGCGGCCCAGGCATCCCACATTCCTTGTAGCTCGGTGCGGCCCATCCACTGGTGAAACGCGGCGTAGACGGGAACGTTCAGATAGGCGGCGATGGCGAAGCGAGCCTGTTCTCTGACCTTTTCGGCATCGGTGCTCGGACACACGAAGATGCGGGCGACAATCTCCTTGCCCTCCCCCTGGGCATGCACAATCGGTGCGACCTTGCGGACATCGTCGGCTGAGAGCCAGTTGATGATGGCTCCGTCACCTTCGCGTCCGGCCAGCTTCAGCATTCCCTCGCGCAGGGCTGCGATGAGAATCGGCGGCTTCTGTTCCGGACGGATTCCTAGCCGGAACCCGTTGACGTTAAAGGTTCCATAGTCTTCGGTGATCTTCTCACCATCAAGCGCTCGGCGGATGAACCGCACAGTGTCGCGCGTGCGCTTGTACGGCTCGTCGAACGGGATTCCGTTCCATCGCTCGACAATCACGTTGGACGATGAGCCAATGCCCATGACGAACCGTCCGGGGGCGGCATCGGCCAGAGCGGCAACGCTCTGAGCCAACAATGCGGGACCTCGTGTGTACGCCGGGATGATGGCAACACCGAGGCGAAGCTCAGGGGCCCAAGCAGCCGCCAGTGTCAGCGGGGTGAATCCGTCGGACCCGTCTGCTTCGGATGACCAGACATCGGTGTAGCCGAGGTCGACGAGTTCCCGAAGGAGGTCACGATGCTCGGAAAGGCTGACGCCGGCGAAAGGCAGGGACATGCCATAGCGGGACATGAAAACTCCGTGGTGCTTGGGACGGGGATGTCTTTGGTGGGGTCGGCAGGGCTAGTGGTTGCGATCAGCGCTTCACGCCGCGCGGCCCCAGGAGGTGTGGGCCGAGCCGGCCAAAAGTCGAGCCTGGGGCTGGGGTCCCGCCCAGACACCGACGAGCGCCGACGGCCCCCCGGCCAAGATGCTGAGCACACCGTCAAGATCGCCGAGCGAGCGAATGTTCTCGGGTGTGTCGCCCATCTCTACCTCGAATGCCTTTCGTACGACCGCCCGGGTCGGTTCATCGAGGCCATCAGCCAGGTCGAAAGTTTGGAGGAGCGCGCCACTGGCGCGCCGGGGCGCAGGCAAACGGCCCCGGCGCCGCCACCAGCGGGTCGGAGCAAAACCGGGGCGCAGAGCAGCTTCGGCTCCACCCAGACCTTGGCTGAGGATCTCAGCGACTCGTTCAGTAGGAACGGCGGCGGCAAAGAGAGCGAGTCGCTGACTCTCGGCACCTAGCGCGAATCCCCAGCGCATGCGCTTCAGTTCAAAGGCAGCCCAGCACGTGGGGTCGAGAATATGCTCGCAACGCACGAATGCCCGCTCGAAACCGATGGGGCCGAGTTGCCAACCGCGAAGGACGCCGTAACCGGTCCAGAGCGAGATAGCTGCATCAGGCGCTACTGACGGACGGACCGATTCCCATAGACGCTGCGCGTCGAGGAGCTCTGTGCGCGCTATCTCTTTGTTCGCCTCGAGCTGTTCGATTCCAAGCGATGAGCCAGCGAACGGCGTCTCGGCTGCAGGTCGGAACAGCGACGGGCCGGTCGACTCAGCCACGCTGACCAGATCCGGGGCGTTAGCCATGGCCATTTCGTAGGCCTCGACGGCGGTGCTGAACCGGGCACGAGCCCGAACGACACCGGCAGCCGCATGCTGGCTCGCAGCTTCGGGGGCGACCCTGAGCAGGCTCTGTCGTTCACGCCGTGCGGCGGTTGTCTCGTAGAGAGCGAAACCGAAGATCGCTAGCGCGATCACGACGATCGGGGAGGAAAGGAGGAGGACAGTCACGTTTCAACGGTAAACCCGGCTGTGCCGAGATGCACAATGCACCTTCATGGGCAAAAAGACCCCCGGAGCAACCCCGCCTCAGCAGGCACTGCAATCAGGCGCCGCCAGAGGGCTGTCATACCCCATGGTCATAGTGATCGTCATGGCAAACGCACAGCTCATCCTCCTCCCAGCCGACGGCAACTGGAAGCTCGATGAACACACCAAGCGGATCGGACGGGCTGGTCTGGCCCAGGCACGTGCTGCCCTAATGGAATTCCCTGCTCTTCGCCTCGACCTCCACTGCAGCGAGCCCGTCACCTCCGCTCGAGTCGACCGTGCCCGAGTCGACCGTGCCCGAATCAACAATGCCCGAATCAACAATGCCCGAATCGATGGCGCTCATGTCGAAGGCGCCCAACCCGAAACCAGTACGAACCAACTGCGACTTGCTGCCTGAGATCAGTCGCCCGGCTCCTACGATTCAATCGATCCATTCACTGACGCTCCGCATCGCTAGCCTTCGTTCCTTCCGCAGTCGCTGCTTCGGGTTGGCGTGCCTCGTGGCGCTTATGGCGACCTCATGTGGCTGGCCGCTCGGTTCAGAAGCGGGGACGCAGGGATCGGCGGTCGCCGACATCGGCACCGTCGAGCGAGTGATCGACGGCGACACGGTCGACATTCTCATCGACGACCAGAGCGAACGGGTTCGCCTCATTGGCATCGACACCCCTGAATCGGTGTCCCGAAATACCCCCGACCAGTGCTTCGGGGCCGAGGCATCCGCTGCGCTGGTTGGTCTTTTACCACCGGGCACCCCCGTTCAGCTCGTCCGCGACAACGAAGCGCGTGATCGTTACGGCCGGTTGCTGCTGTATCTTTACCGCAGCAGCGACGATCTGTTTATCAACAACTGGCTGGTCGAAAACGGGTTCGCCGACGCCGTGAGTTATCGGCCGAACACGGCGCACGAAGCCGACTTCACCCGGGCCCGCGACCGAGCCCGGTCGCGAGGTCTGGGTTTATGGGGAACTTGTGACGGCCCTGACCAACCGCTCGAGTGACCAGCTAGCGTCTCTTTCGTGACCTCGACTCTCGAGCGACTTGGCCTTGCGCCCGACGCACGGGCCGTCGTGATCGCATGTGACGGGCTCGGCTCTTCCAATGCGGCCAACCTGGCGATCTTTCAAGCCCTCCGGAAGGGCGTCGCAAGCACAGCCGGACTCCAGGTGCCGAGCCCGTGGGCGCGAGGCGCTGTGTCGGAATATCACGGCGAAGACGTCGGCGTTTCGCTCACGCTCAACAGCGAGTATGACCTCTACCGCTGGGGTCCTATTACGTATGCGCCCTCCCTACTCGACGGCGACGGAGGGTTCCCGCGGACGGTTGCCGATCTCTGGGATCACGCCGATGTCGAGGAGGTGCGCCGCGAATGCCGAGCACAGATCGAGCGGGCGGTCATGTGGGGCTTCGATGTCTCTCACATCGATGCTCATCTTGGTGCTCTCTACGGACGTCCCGAGTTCTTCGATATCTATCTCGATCTGGCGTTGGAGTTCGAGCTTCCTATGAGCCTTCCCGACCCGTCAGTTGACCTTGGCTTCCCAGCTCGAGAACTGGCAGCAGCGGAGGGTCTGCTCTTAGCCGACCGGGTGGTCACGGTGCCTCTCCCCAACGAAGCTCGGCACAGCATCGCCGAGCTCATTCGGGAGCTGCCGGCCGGACTCACCGAGCTCCATGTTCGACCGGCCAGTGATACCCCTGAACTACGCGGAATCACCGACAGCTGGGCGGCCCGAGTCGGGGATGCGCACCTGGTGAGCCATGACATGTGGTTCAAGACTCAGCTGAACAAGGCGTCGGCGCAGCTGCTTGGTTACCGCCAGCTCAGAGATGCCCAGCGGCAAACCGCAGCCGCAAACAAGACAGAACGACCCGACTGATCAGCCTTCTTTCCGAGAGCGTTTCGAGCAGCGTATCTCTCGGCGCGATCAGGCTTCAGCGAACGGCGGCGCGGGTCTTGTCATCGTCGAACGCCGACAAGAAAGCGAGAATGGCCCGCGTTGGTCCAACCGGCTTCAGGTCGCCCTTCATATAGGCGACGCTCAGCGAGATTTCGCCGGCGGCCCAAGCGTCCAGCAACTTGGCGGTGAATGGCACCTGAATGTCGGCTGGCTCCGATGCCGGGCCGATCACCAGACCGTCAGCTATTCCAATTGTTGCCTTGGTCTTCTTGCCAATGGCCAGGGTCACCGTGCCATCGAGACCAGGGGTGGGTTCGCGGTCGGTCGACGACGCGACCAAGGACTCGACCCATTCATCAGAAAGAGGCGACACGCTCACGGCTCGATACCCGCAAACAGATCATGTTCTGGCTGTTCAAGACCAACGTGGGAGCGAGCAAGGATGAAGTCTTCATAGGGGTAGGCCTTGGCCGCAATATCGTCAGGGAGCCCGAACCAGAAATCGGCGTTGGGGTCGACCTGGGTGGCGTGGGCCAAAAGGGCATCCCGTCGTACGCCGTAGAAATCGGAAATATCGATCTTTGTGGTGATCCGATGGTCGAGCGACCTGCGCTTGAACCAGTTCTCGTCGTACGGAGACTTCTTGTCGATCTGGTCGTACGCCTCGTGCTGCGCCACCATCCGAGCCCGGCTCCAGAGCGAGTAGTACATCTTTGACACCTGCCACGGCGGATCCGGAAGTTCTGGGTACCAGGAAGGATCTGCCGCCCGGTCGAATGCGTGCACAGAGGTTTCATGCACACGGAGATGATCGGGGTGTTTGTAGCCCTGCTGATCATCGGCGTACGTAACCAAGACATGGGGCCGAATGCGTCGAATGATCGCCACGAGCCGACCCACGGCTTCGTCCAGCGGGGCGTTGGCAAAGTTCTCGGGGTGCTTGTTGGGCTCGGTGCCCGGCATCCCTGAATCTCGATAACCCAGCCAGATCAGCTCGTTGTAGCCAATCACCTTCACCGACCGCTCGAGTTCCTCAACCCGGACGGCAGCAAGGTTCTCGATCACCTCGGGCTTGTCCATCGCTGGATTCAAGATGTCACCGGCCTCACCGCCGGTCGCACACACGAGGTGAGCCTCGTTGCCTTCGGCAACATATTTGGCGACCGTGGGCGCGCCCTTGGAGGCTTCATCGTCGGGGTGGGCGTGGACGCAAAGCAACCGAAACATCGCGGCAAACCTATCTGTCCGAATTCCGTGAAATGCGGGAACCCCACACGTGCGAGACGGCGTTACTACGCTCAGCTGCAATCGACCTAGGAGGGTTTCATGGATAGCCCCGCAGTTTGGGCCTTTATCTGGCTCGCCGTCGCCGCCACATTCGGCGTTGGCGAGATCCTTGTGGCTGGCACGTTCTTTCTACTGCCATTCGCAGCAGGAGCCCTCGCGGCAGCTTTCGCCAGCTTTCTGAGCGCCCCGCTCGTTGTCAGCTGGTTACTCTTCATCCTCGTCAGCATCGCAGCCTTCCTGGCTATGAAACCGCTGGCCCGCAAGCTCGACCTGGCCCTTCCTGCCCACGCCGGCTTCGGTGCCAATCGGTTGATTGGCACCATGGGCGTTGTCTCCGATGACATCCCGCTGGGCGTCGGCACAGGTGGAATGGTTCAGATCGGTGGCGAGATGTGGCGTGCCGAAGGTCGAGACGGCATGGGCATGCCGACGGGGACACAGATTCGCATCATCGAGGTCCGTGGCACCCGAGTCGTCGTTGAACCCGCAAGCCAGGACGGCCTCACCGGCCTGGCGTAAGTACTAGTTCGCATGACAAACCCCGGTCGGCCTGAGGGCAGCCGGAGAAAGTGAGCACACTATGGGAGCTGCCCTTTTCGGAGGACTCCTGATTGTCGCCTTGGTTGCGTTCGTCTACGTCGCAGCCGGCGTGAAAATCATCCAGCCCTACCAGCGAGGAGTCATCGAACATCTCGGCAAGTACAAGGAGACGGCCGATCCTGGCCTTCGCCTCATCCTCCCCTTCGTCGAGCGAATCCGTACCGTTGACATGCGTGAGCAAGTCATCGACGTGCCGCCGCAGGAAGTCATCACACAAGACAACGTGGCCGTCTCCGTCGACGCCGTTGTGTACTTCGAACCGACCGACCCTCAGCGGCTGCTGTACAACATCTCGAACTTCATCTTGGCCGTCACCAAGCTGGCCCAGACGAATCTCCGAAACGTGATCGGCGAGATGACTTTGGACCAGGCCTTTACCTCGAGGGAGCGAGTGAATGGCGCGCTTCGTCAAATCCTCGACGATGCCACCGATAAGTGGGGTGTTCGAGTCGTACGAGTCGAGATTCAGCGCATCGACCCGCCGACCGATGTCATGCACGCTATGCACGAGCAGATGAAGGCTGAGCGGACTCGACGAGCCGTTGTCACCGAGGCTGAAGGCACCCGTGAAGCCGCCGTCACCAGGGCCGAAGGCGAGAAGGCGTCCAACATCTTGTCGGCCGAGGGTTTACGTCAGCGTGAGATCCTCACTGCCGAAGGTGAGGCCCAGGCCGTACGGACACGAGCAGAGGCTGAACAGTTCCGCCAAGAGGTGGTGGCCCAGGGTGAGGCCAATGCCATCGAATCGGTGTTCGGTGCCATCGTGAACTCGGGAACCGACGATCGAGTGATCGCCATCAAGTACCTCGAGGCCTTACAGGGAATCGCCAACGGCACGGCGACCAAGATCTTCATTCCAGCTGACATGAGCGCCACCCTCGGGTCGATCGGCGGCATCGCCGAAATGCTGCGAGGCGATTCGGGGGATACCCAGTCAGGCGATGAGCCAGACCAGCCAGCCCCCGGGTCGCGTCCTCGGGCCCCGCAGCCGGCGGTTGCTTCGCCCGCCCCGCGGCCGACGCCACCCACACCGGCTCAGCGGGTCATCACTCCCCCTCCCCCTCCAGGGGTCTGAGAAGCTGAAGAAACGAGCGCCTAAAGATCGCCAAGCGGTGCCCACGTCGAGTGGGTGCCGCTTGGGATCCGCTCGGGCAGGCGGATGCGACACACGGGCCCTGCGGCCGGATCGGCGGCATCAAACACCTCGCAGTGCGACACATCGTTGTTGACGTCCGAGGTGAACGTGACGAGGTAGCCGTCATCTTCCGACGTCGACCCAGTCCGCGGCGCCATCACGGTCTCGCTCAAGAACACCCCTTCGTCGAAATCGACCACGGTCTCGTTGCCTGTGTCGAGGTCGTGTTTGATCAGACCGTCGAAAGCAAACAGTCCAGGACTGCAGCGAGCGTTGTAGGAGTAGCGAAACTTCCGGCCGGCATACTGGCCGTTGATCATCGGGAACTCAGTGCAACGTTCGCTCATCTGTTCCTCGGTTGTTTCGCCGGTCACGAGATTAAATCGCCACCGATGGGCGCGAGCCTCGAGCACATTCATGTCCAGCGTCTCGAAACCCTTCAGCTCGGCGGCCAACCGCGCCGCGCCACGAGCGGTCGGATTGTGCTGGAAGAAGCCATCGAGGACCACCTCGTCGCCGTCTTCGAACGCATTGGTCCAGTGGAGGACAAACGTTGGGTCGGCCTCGAACCAGCGGATGTCGTCGGTGGAACCATGGCGAGGAATCAAGGCAAAGCGGCTGGCCCCGTCGCGGTCGAATCGATTGGAGTAGTGACCGTCGGCCAACGCCGCGGGGTCCCAATACAGCGGGAGGTCGTTGAGTATCGACCAGTTCTGGGTAAACGCCATGTCGTGCGGCAAACGAGGCCCGGGCAGAGGGACGTCGACGTAGGTCGTGAGTTCGCCTTCGCGACTGACCACTCCGTAGTGCATGAAAGGCGCATCGGCCGAGTAGTTGAAGAACAACATCTCGCCGGTGTGCTCATCGATCTTCGGATGAGCGGAAACACCTTCGGCGGGGAAGCCGCTCGGCCACCCTGTGGCGATCTCGCCCGTCCAGGAGGTCTTGCCCTGGTCGGTCAAGGACCGTGGGTCGAGCCGATATAACTCACCGCACTGGTAGAAGCTGGCCAAGGCAACGCCACCGTGCACGACAACGTCGGTGCTTGCGTTGTCCTTCATCATCGTGCGGGCGCCCCAGCCGTGATCGGCGATGGCGTTGGATGGATGTTCGGTGATGCCAGCCCACAAGCTCTTCTTTGCCGTTTGTTCAGCCAAGAAACCGTCGGTTCGCACAAACCGATTGGCATACCGGGTTGCGCCGTTCTCGAACGAGATGGCGTGCAACATGGCGTCACCGTCGAACGGGTGATAACGCTTGATCGGCTCGAACAACGGGTTCTCGGTATTGCGAAGGTAGACGCCGTTGAGATCGTCAGGGATGGTTCCTTCGGTATCGAGCTCCCAGGCGTCGTATTCCCGGTGCTGTGGCTGCCACGCGCCGGAGCGATATGGATGTGTATCGCCGGGAGGAAGCCCAGGCTCAAATGTCTCTCGCAGCTCAATCTTCATACGTTCTCCGTTGCGTCAGTGAGGCTCAGCTGGCGCCAAGCGGCTCGAGTTCGAGTTCTCCGTCATCATCTTCGACCAGGCGCCAGCCAAGCATTTCGGCAAGGGCGGCACGGCCTTCTTCTGGGCCGCTAGCCAACACTTGATCACCCTCGCGTAGTTCGACGTGTCGCCGAGGTCGATACCAGTATCGACCCTCGCGTTCGATCGCCAACACGTTGAAACCGGGTTCGATCGGCAGTTCGATTTCGGCCAGCGTCTTACCGTCAACCTTCGACGCGGCTCCGACGGGCAGACGAACGACCACGTCGTCGGTTTCTCCGAGGGCGATGGCCAAGACGGGGTGGAG
>JBLINY010000136.1:0-11304 GCA_047638695.1 Acidimicrobiales bacterium
GCATCGCTACGTCCCTGGGTCGCTGCTTCTGGTCTCGGCTCGTGTGTGGGGGGTCTTGCCATCGAATTCGGAGGTCGGATTCGTGGCGGGTTCCCGGCGAACCTATCCTCGACAGGCGAGGGGAAGGGCAGGACTGCACATGACCTATGCGGAGGAAAGAACCATTTGTGATGCGGACTCGCATCTGTTGGAACTTCCCGACTTTTTCGAACAATACGCCGAGCCGGACATGAGGCAGCGGTTGCCTGAGATCGGCTTCTACGCAGACACCGGACCCAAACTGCAGCACGTGCTCGACCGGATCAGGTCCGCTGGGGGTCGCCACGATGACGAGCACCGTGCCGAGATGCGGGATCTGGGCGACTCCATCCTCAGCGGCCCGAAGGGCTTCAAGGCGCTCGGCGCGTTTGATGGCAGTGACCGTAGGGATGTGCTCGACGTTCTGGGTTTCGAGCGACAAATGTTGTTCGCGACGTTCTCAGCTGTCGTTGCATTCGACATGCAGGAAGGGGAGCTGGCCTATGCCGCGGCACGGGCCCACAATCGCGGGGTCGGCGAGTTCTGTGCCCATGACTCCCGTCTTGTCGGTGTGGGGTGCGTGCCGATGCACGATGTCGATCTGGCCCTGGCCGAGCTCGACTTCGCGCTCTCGCAAGGGCTGCGGGCGATCTGGGTGCCGACGAGCCCTTGGGCCGGGATGAGTCCAGGTCATGGAGCGTGGGACGGCTTTTACGCTCGGTTGGCCGACGCCCAAGTACCCTTTGCCCTGCACGTAGGTGGACATCCACGTAGCTTGGCGCCGGGGTGGACCAACAATGGCCTTGCCCTTCCAAGAGGTTTTGAGGAGGGTGGTGGTGAACACATCCACGCCCGCGAGATGGCAGCCCTTCATCATCCCGCCGAAGTCTTTCTCACAGCGGCGATCTTCGATGGTGTCTTCGAGCGGCATCCCAGCTTGCAGGGGGTTTGCGTCGAGCTGGGCGCTGGTTGGGTGCCGCAAATGCTTGATCGTCTCGATTGGGTCGTGGACATCTGGGCTCGGAACGACGATGCGCTGAAGGCCTTGTCGGCCAAGCCTTCGGAAATCGCGGCCCAGCACCTCGGGTTCACGCCCTACGTCTATGAGGATGTTGGTTCGTTGATCACGCAATCGAGTGCCGACCTCTACATGTTTTCCACCGACTACCCCCACGCTGAAGGCGGTCGAGATCCGCTTCGCCGCTTCGCCGCCTCACTCACCAAGGCAGAAATCGATCGGCCTTCACAGGACAAGTTCTTCGCCGGGAACCTCCGTCGGACGCTCTGCGAGACCTGAACGCACACACCTCTACTCATGCCCGCAATGGGCTGAAGGCATTGATGGCCAGGCAACGACCGTCGGGTCAGATTCGAAGGTCCCGAACTCGAAGTAGATGGTGAACCAACCCTTGTGATCGACGAGATAGAGGCGGTTCGCTTGACTATCGACGTTCCGCAGCCGGATTCCTCCGAGCCGTGCAGTGCCGAAGACGGACTGGCCGTCGATGCTTATGCCGGCCGTGATGTCGGCACAGCTATCGCAACAAAAACCACGAAAAACACTCTCCCCGCCATGACACAACCTTGGCCTAGGGAGATCGGATTTTCAACTGGCAACGAAAAAGCCCGCAACTGCCACTGGCTTTTACCGCCAAGCAGCGCCCACCGATCAGAGGCCACTACGAAAACTGGCCACATCAACTATCGATCGCCCGTGCCTTCGCCGAGTCGGTTGTGTTGGTAGCGCTGGACGGGTTCACGGTTCTTGGCCCGGTCGGGTAGCGCAGATCACCCGTCAACGAGACCCGAAACCACCGGCTGGATATCCTCACAACTTCGTGAGCGCGTATGGCACCGTTAACGGTAGCGCATATTGTCGCCTCGGCAGCGACGGAAGCAGAAACGTGTCCCATGTTTCGTCCCACATTGGCCTCGCGAATGGGCCACCAAGAGGTGGCATCGTCTGACACGAAGCCGGCCGGGAGTGCCGTTTCACCGCTTGCGATCCGGCATTTCGCGGCATGAGGCGTCACCGCGATCGGCCAATTCCTCAACCTGTGCGGCAGTTCGATTCATCCCCGGGGCACTCATTTCGTATCGATCGATGTCGCCCGGTCTGTCCAAAGATGGGGCCCCAAGATGGTCGTGGGAAACCCCAACGGTCGGTGGGGAACTGTGCACGAACATGCTCATGCGAGACGAGATCGGCTTCGGCTCGACATACGTGCAAGCATGTTTTGATGGAGATCGAAACAATCCGCGATGATTTCGGAGCACGCGTCCGCGGCATCGACCTGACCGGCCCCCTTTCCTCCGACGTCGTCGCGGCCTTACATACCGCGATCGACGAACACTCCGTTCTGTTGTTCCCCGAGCAGGACATGTTCGACGAGGCCCAGCTGCTACTGACCGAGGCTCTCGGCGAGGTCGAAGAAAGCCACCTCGCGTTCGGCCGCACCGGTGAGATCGTGCAGATCGGTACCGTCGGAAATGTCATCGACGCCGACACCAAGCGCGACGAGTCCGACCCCCACACGGTCGCGCTAAAGGGAAACGACCTTTGGCATTCCGATTCCTCTTTCCGGCGAGTGCCGACCTACGTCTCGATCCTCCACGCCTACGAGGTGCCGGCAAAGGGGGGCGAGACCGAGTTCGTCAGTCAGCGAGCCGCCTACGATCGCCTTGGCCCGAAGAAAAGGGCCGAAATCGATGGCCTACATGTCCTCCACGATTACGTCTTCAGCCGCTCCAAGACGGCGCCGGTCGATGACAACCACGCCGCCTCGCTACCTCCGATCGAACAGAAGCTGGTGCGGACCAACCCTCGCAATGGACGACAGAACTACTACCTCGGCTCCCATGCCCGTTCCATCATCGGCTGGAGCGGGATCGACAGTCGACGGCTGATCGATGAACTGAACGAGTTCGCTACGCAGCCAGAACAACGCTGGTCGCAGCAGTGGCAGCCGGGAGACACCATCATCTGGGACAACCGTTGTGTGCTACATCGCGGCACCGGCTACGACGCCGACCGCTTCCGTCGAAACATGCGCCAGTCTCGAGTGCGAGGTGCCGGCCCCACGCTCGAGGAATGACCTGAGTGACTGAGGGCTGGGCCTGGACGACGCGGCGCTCATTCCATTTCCTTCTTTTTGTCGGACCCTGGGGCGCGAACGGTTTACCCGTAGTAGTGAAGTGTCCATGAGCGACAATATTGGATGGGTCGGACTCGGCGGCATGGGGAAGCCGATGGCGGCCAACGTCGCCAGAGCGGGCTTCAACCTGACCGTGTGCGACGTCCGCCCGGAACCGGTGGCAGAGCTGGTCGCTCTCGGCGCGGCCTCGGCCGAAGACGCTGTTGCCACAGCAGCGGCAAGCGACATTCTCTTCGTGTCGCTCCCGAACAAGTCGGTCAGCGAGAGTGTGGCAGCCGAGGTCTTCGCCGCCTTGGAGAAGCCCGAGATCTATGTCGAACTGAGCACGCTCTCGCCCACGACCATGAAAGGTCTAGACGCACAGGCCGCAGCGCAAGGGATCACGTTCCTCGACTCGCCGGTCAGCGGCAGCGTCCGCGCCAGGAACGAAGGGACGCTCGCGGTCATGGCGGGCGGGCCCGAGGACGCGTTCGATCGGATCAGGCCGGCACTCGACGCTTTTGGCGCCAACGTGTTCCGAGTCGGCGACGTCGGAGCGGGGAGTATCGCCAAGATCTCTAACAACCTCATCGGCCTGACCTCTATGCAGACCGCGATCGAGGGCCTCCTCCTCGGCGCCAGGAACGGCCTCGACGTGCAGGCACTGCGCGACGTGATCATGACCGCGAGCGGCGCCTCGCCACAGGTGCTTGGGGTGGCTCACCAGCACCGAACTCGGCGCTATCGCGATGTCGACGTTCCCCAAGCCGCCCTGCGCCTCGCGGTGAAGGACTTGGAGCTGGCAGTCGAACTTGCAGCCGAGGTCGGGCTCGAGGTTCGAACTGCGGAGGCCGCGCTCGGGGTCTGGCGTGAAGCTGCAGATTCCGGACTTGGAGAACAAGAGATCTGGGCACTTCTGGATCATCTCGAGCGCTAGCCGCCATGAGCGAAGATCGTCGGGCCCAGTTGTGCCAAGATCTTCGGTCTGGAGGTCACCCGGTGAGCGAAGACACAGAGAAACCCGTCCGGCGCCTGGAGCGTGAAAAGAAGCGAGGCCCGGCCGAGTGGTTCGAATGCACCCCCGGTGACGTTATGCATGTTCCCAACGGCACCCGCCACATTCATAGGGCCATGCCCGGTCACGATGCGGTCCACATCGCCATCACCCATGGCGATGCCATCTGGGAAACGGACCCCGAATACCCCCAAGATTGACGGACCAAGGTCTGGGGGACACATCGGTGCATCGGCCGGCTGATCGAAAATTCAGTCGACACCCGATTCTGTGTGCAGCGTGCTGTTCCCCTTGAGTCGCTGAAGTTGCTGTGTTTGACTTCGGACAATGACCCTCGAGGGAGAGACTGTCTTTCCCGGACAATCACGCAGCGGAATCCACGAGAACGTGGCCGCACCGCAGACCGGTACGGTTCTGGGCAAGGTCGGCTGCATCCTCCAGGCGTTCAGTACCGACAACGCGACTCTCGGGATCTCCGAGATCGCTCGCACGACGGGTCTCGCGAAGGCCACGGTGTACCGGCTGTGCACCGAAATGGCCGAGCTTGGCCTCCTCGATCGCCACTGGAGTCAGTTCCAGCTCGGACTCCGTCTCTTCGAACTCGGATCGATGGTCCAACGCCAGCGGTTGTTGCGCGATCTGGCCACCCCGTTTCTCCAGGATCTTCGACTGAAGACCAACGAGACCATCCACCTCGGTATCCCCGCCGACGGCGAGGTGTTCTACGTCGTTCGGCTAACGGGACATCAAAGTCATACCGCGCCGTCGCGGTTGGCCGGGCGAGCGCCGATGCACTGCACCGCTACGGGCAAAGCAATGCTGGCCCACCTGCCATCGGAACTTGTCGACTCACTCATGTCCCGCCCGCTCGAGAAATTCACGAAGTTCACTATCCTCGCCCGCAACGTCCTCGACGACGAACTCGCACGTACCCGTTCGACCGGAGTCGCCGTCGAGAACGAGGAGATGTCGCTCAGCTTCCGCAGCGTCGCGGCACCCATCTTCGGTCCCGGCCGCCGCCTCCTCGGCGCTGTGTCGGTGACCGGGCCAACGAGTCGGGTCAAAATTGACTCAGTCGCAACCGAGGTCCGCACCGCTGCAAACCAAATATCTGACCGAGCGGCCACCTACTGGGATCTTGTTTGAGCCTCAAGGAAACGATGGAATTCGGAATCAAGACGTCACCGCAGCACACGACCTGGCAAGACATGCTGGATGTGTGGCGGGCAGCTGACGACATCGAGGTCTTCATGTCGGCGTGGAACTTCGACCACTTCTACCCCATCAACGTGCCAGACACGACCGGCCCCTGCATGGAGGCCTGGGTGACACTCACCGCGCTGGCCCAGGCCACAACCCGGCTGCGAATCGGGACCATGGTGAACGGCATCGTGTACCGGCACCCGGCCGTGCTTACCAAGATGGCGACCACCCTGGACATCATCTCCGACGGCCGGTTCGAACTGGGCATTGGGTGCGGTTGGAATGAAGAGGAATGCGATGCCTACGGGATAGAGCTCGGCACCTGGACTGAGCGGTTCGACCGATTCGACGAAGCGGTCGAAGTCATCGTCAGCATGTTCACCCAGGAGACGACCACGTTCGACGGGCGGTACTACCAACTAACGGAAGATCGGAACAACCCGCATCCGGTCCAGACTCCCCACCCGCCAATCTGCATCGGTGGCCAGGGACCCCGACGGACACTTCCCACCGTCGCCCGTTGGGCCCAGCACTGGAACACGCCGGGTCGGGGCGAGGGTCACATGGCCGAGAGCCGGGCGCTGTTGGACGAGGAGTGCGTCAAGATCGGACGAGATCCAGCTGAAATCATGACGTCCTGCGCGGTCCGCTACGACCACGATGCCGGTCCGGCGGCCACCGCCGAACTGGTAGCCGAACGGGGCGAACAGGGAGCCGACATGGTTCTGCTGTACCTTCCGTCGCCCCATCGGGCTGACATCCTTGAGCCACTGGCTCAAGAGCTGAGCCAACTGTAGACACCGGGCAGCTCTAGATCATCGGCCCCCGAAGTGCTCCCAGGCTCGGGCGATGCAGTCGGTGCCCTAGCTGACCGTTCCTCAGGACTGGGTACGACCTCGGGCTTGAACATCGTCACGACGAGCGGCGATGTCTTCGGGGCTGACATCGGCCATGTGCGCCCGGTTGTGTTCCTTCTCGAGCTTCAGCCCTTCGGTGAAGCCGACATCCATGCCAGCGTCGTAGAGCCGCTTGAGATTGCGCACGGCTCGATGGTCACAGGAGGCAATGTCGTTAGCCAGCGACTTTGCATAGTCAACCAGCTCGTCGTCAGCTACGACCGCGCTAACAAGGCCCCATCGTTCGGCCGTTGCGGCATCGAGGAAGTTGCCGGTCAAGCTGAGGTGCTTGGCCCGCATCGGGCCGATCACCTTTGGCAAGATTTGGCTCATGCCCCAGCCCGGCATGATGCCGACCCGGCCGTGCGTGTCGGCGAATCGTCCGGACTCGCCGGAGATCAAGATGTCGCAGCCCAGGGCAAGCTCGAAGCCGCCCGTGATAGCAACGCCGTTCACGGCGCCGATGATCGGCTTTGGGAACCGCCGCATAGCATCCACCAGATTCGCGGTACCGCGCCCCGATGGCTTGGGCGCACCGCCCTTCTGGCTGAGCTCACCTAGATCAACGCCGGCGCTGAACGCTCGTCCGTTGCCGGTCAGAATCACTGCGGCGATGTCGGCGTCATCGGCCAGGGCGTCAAAGGCTGCGACGCCTTCTTCCCGTAGCGCGATCGACATGGCGTTCATCTTCTCGGGTCGGTTGAGGCGAAGTACAGCATGGTTCTCGCCGCGTTCGATCTGGATGAGGTCTCCCATGCCCTTTGTCTAACCGAATCCTCGATGCCGTGTACAGGCACCGATTGATTCCGCGACCGTGCGGTACAACCTCCACCCGCTCCGCCTTCTCATCACCCCAACCCGGTCAGCCAAGCGAGCGGGCCAAGACCTCACCGATCCGTTGATAGTGAAGTTCGGTGGCTTCGGGGGCGAAGCAATGGCGTTCCGGAAAGCAGAAGCCGTGTTCGGTCCGGGGGTGACGTCGTTTCGGGCGTCGAGAAAGTCGAGCACGGCGGCCGTATCCGCGACGACACGCCGATTGGTGATGTTCTGGCTGAGGCCGATCATGTAGTCGCGGGCCGGTGCGTACCCGGGTTCGAAGAGCCGGTTGGGATCGATGTCGACCTCACTCGCCAAACGGTAATAGAGGTTCGGGAGCACCGTGACGAAGCCCAGCGAGGCAATGCGGCTGGCGATGTCGACGAGTTCAGCCCGGATGCCCGAAGCCGGCATGTAAACAATGACGCCAGGTAGCGAGGCAGTCCCCTCGGGCCGGGCCACGTGGGCGAGCATTATTCCGTCGGCTGTGGTGATCTCGACGTCTTCCAAGAGCATCTCGGCGACGTCGCTCACTTTCCCACCACGAAGATGAACACGTTCGTTTCGAAGCTGATGGTGCCATCTTCGGCGGTTAGTGGCTCGACGGCTTTGCGAACCGCTTCCTCGGAGGCGTATTGCACTGAATTGGCTGCGAAGACCACGTCGAACTCGTCGTCGTCGAAGGCCAGTTCCTCGATAGCGCCTACCCGGAAATCAATGGCACCGAACGTCTTCTTGGCGTGGTCGATCAGACCCTGGACGGGATCGACCCCGACCACGGTTGCGCCGGGCCACCGCCCGCGGCTGCCGAGCTAGGCAGAACACGACATTTTGTCCGCCTCACCTACCCGACAAGGGTGTTGGCGAAAATCTGCCAGGCCAACACACTCTTGGCCACCAAGCTGAGCACGATGTAGATGGTCTCGCCATACAGGTAGTCGGACCACCTGCCAGTCTTGCGGTACTGCAGCCACTGGTTGATGGCGAAGGTGTTGAAGAAGAAGAACAGGCTGAAGATGATGCCGTACACAAAGCCAGGCGGGCCGCTGGCACCATCCTGGTTCACATTCACAATGAGGTAGGTGGCAATGGCGACCCAGGGCCCGATTCCGGCGATGCAGCCGAACCAGAACGGCGTCCACCACGTCAGTCGGTCAGGGTTGTTGACCATTTCCATCATCCAGCCAAACAGGATCATGGCCACGTTCACGAAGCCGATACCAATAAGCGCCGCGAGATCAGTGATGCCGGTGACCAGGGCTATCAACAACATCATCAACGTGGATGAAAGAGCGTATTCAACCCAGCGGAACCGGTTTCGACCCCGTCGCAGTTCCGACGCGTACCGAGCAAACCCGCCGGGAGCGGCGATGACGAAGTGGAAAAAGGCTGATAGTAGGAGGAATGACGCGGTAGCCCAGGCCAGGGGGACGCTGTAGACCGAGTTGATTGTTCCTTCCGCCAGTGGAGTCCCAGGTGGCCCGTTGAGCCCGAACGTGCTCACTTCGAGCTCGAAGTCATTGCCGAGCACGACCATTAAAAGTCCCGAAACAAGATGGAGCGTGCCCATCCCGACGTTGAATCGGCGAAGCCTGCCGAGTCGAGCGTCACTGACGCCAACGGTTTCTCGGTCGAAGTCCAGGATGGAGGTCGTCATGCGACTTGTCTTTCGACCGCCACTGGCTCCATGGATGCAGCTAAGGCGCTCATGTCCTACTGCGACGAGTTCAACACTCTTGCAGACGCGCTTAACCCGACCTCGACTAGGTCGGGGCCGGGTTAAAGGAATATTGAAGTCAGCTAACGCAGGACCAACTACTTGAAACCAGTGTCGATCAAACGTTCCTTGTTTTCACTTGTATCCAGTCCGAGAAATACTCAGACCTACCCTTGACTAGACGGCGCGGACGTTTTGAGCTTCTTCGCCCTTGCGACCGGGAGCGACGTCGAATTCGACAAGCTGGCCCTCGTCGAGAGACTTGTATCCGTCACCTGCGATGTTGGAGTAGTGAACGAACACGTCGTCTCCACCTTCGCGTGAGATGAAGCCGAAGCCTTTTTCGCTGTTAAAGAATTTTACGGTGCCCTGCATTGATTTACCTTCGATTCGAACACGTCATCGTGACGTGTATGTCTTGCAGCCTACGGTCATCTTCGCTCCGCTCCTCCATGACCCTCTGACGCGGCGTCGCCTCTGGTCCGCGAGTCGAGCTGAGTTCGCCAAGATCGAGCTCGTGCGGTCACCGAAGGAGGTTGGCGGACAACCCCCGCTCTGCGGGCAAGGACGTCGTTGAGCTCGGCCCCGATGAGAAGGACGATGCTCAGCACGTACATAAGACTTAGTGCGAGAAGAATCGCACCGACACTCGTCTGCACCTGGTTGCCCTGCCCCGTTGCGCGCACATAGAAGGCGAACCCCTGCGAGGCGACCACCCATCCAATGGTCGTGACCACTGCGCCAGGAAGGTCATAACGCCAAGGCGTACGATGATTGGGTCCGATGTGAAACATCGCTGCCGCCCACATGATGAGAGTTACCAATACAACCGGGGCGGCCAACAGCCGAAAGGCGCGGTCGAATGGCAAGGAAGGGAGTGCGGCCAGCAGCGTGGCGCCCGTTGCCACCACCAAGATGGTTCCGGTGCCCAGCCCAACCGCCACAATCCGCACGAGCCACCACGGACGATTGTCATCGACCTCATAGGCGATATCGAGAGCTCGAATGAGCCCAGCAAAGGCCCGCGACAGCGTGAACACTGCTGCAAGCGTCGCCACCGTCGCGATCCCTGCGCTCGACGAGTTGAACAGTTCTGCAACTGTCTCGTTGAGAACCTCGGAGTCGGCGAAGGTGTCGACAACGAACTGTTGCACCTCAGCCTCGACGTCGTTCGCCACCGATTCGCCGACGACAGCCTCGAGCGAGCTGAGTGCGCTGACGAGGGCGAGCACCGCGGCTGGCACCGACAGGATTGTCCAAAAAGTAATCGAAGCAGCAACATCACCGATGCCATCGTCGCCGTACTCCTGCATCACGTCCTTGGCTAGCTGCCACAGCCATCGAGCGAGTGAGGCGGGCCGCAGAGGCGGCGACGAGGCGCGGAGGTCGAGGTCCATCAGGTGATCAGCCTCGCACCTCGCGCCCGACCAACAGGAGTCAGCTATCCCGCCCGACGAAGTCGATGGCCTCGAGCCAGTCTGACCAGTAGAACTTCCACTGCTCGACAGCATCGAACGTGCCAAGGCCTCTGTGCTCGACAACCACCTTGGTCCGCCCGCCACCCCCATCGTCGAAAGTGATTGAGGCGGAACCGCCTGCCATTGCCAACCGAATGGCCTTGGAAGTCGGCTTCGATTTCAGCTCGGTAGGAACGTCCGGAAACAGATGCGACCGTTCGTTGTCGTTGAGCATCACTCGACGCAGTTCGTCTGCATCGACAACAACGGTTCGAGACTTGTTGGCCGTGAACGTTCCATCGGCCATCTGGTGAGGTAGCCGCAGCCCTGTGATGCGTTCGTATCCAACCGTCACCCCTTGGGTCCACCAGTCGCCGACGCCGTGGTCCTTGCGAAGAAAGGAAACGATTGCCTTATGGCCTTCGGTCCGCCCATCGAATTGGTCGATCAAATCGCACCACTCATCCCACCCCTTGCCGGTGGCGGAGCGGACGGCTTCGTCCGACATTTCCGGGGCCGCGATCCAGTGTCGTTGCGACGTCCTCGGGTGCGCTTGCTCGAGGAGAACTCGCCGGGCTTCGACGTACCGTTCTCCTGTTGTGGCCATGCGAGCCCGCACCCGAACCTTGAATGATTCTTGTCTGGTCATCTCAACTGCTTTCACGTGCCTCGCTAGCGGACGAATCGATGACCCACGTTCACCATCGCCCCCAGGGCACTGACGAGTCGAAATTGGAACACTTCCCATGTCGAGCACTCGAGGTCCCCTTTGCCTTCTCGCACCGGATCGTGGGTTCCGGAAGAAGATTTGGCGTGACAGGTCGCCGCGCACAACGGTAGCCAACATGACCTCAGCCAAGCAATCATGCACACGCTGGCGCCCGGTCAAGGGCGAAGGCGTCTCCGCCGATCGGATGATCCTGAAACGGCACCTTCGGCCAATATCGCCGAACACGCTCGTTCTCTAATGTGACGTTGTGGTAGCCAACGTTCTTCGCGATCTATGGGGCGAGCCAGCACCGCCTGAACGACCGGCACGTACCCCGAT
>JBLINY010000137.1:0-11062 GCA_047638695.1 Acidimicrobiales bacterium
GGTAGTTCTCGCGAAAGCGCGCTTCGTTGGGCACCGGTTCTTGTGACGTTCTATCCGATGGCTACTCTCGCCGGGTGGCAAGACGGCGAATCTTTCATGGCTGGAAAGTCGTCGGTGCAGGGGCGGTCTTGCAAGCGTTGCAGTCTGGGTTGTTCATCAACGCCCTCGGCCACTACGCCGTCCTGTTCCATGAGCAGTTCGGCTGGAACCGGACAACCCTGTCGGTTGGCTATGCCCTGAACCGGGTCGAATCGGGATTGCTCGGGCCTGTCCAAGGCAAAGCTCTCGATCGATTTGGGACACGTAGCGTCATGCGGGTCGGCGTCGTTCTTTTGTCGATTGGCTTCATGCTCTTCAGCCAGATCGAGAAGCCGTGGCACTACTTCGGCGCCTTGGTGGTGATGGCGGTGGGTGCCAGCCTCTGCGGGTTTCTCAGTGTGGTCACTGCGACGGTGCGTTGGTTCGAACGAAAACGGGCCCGAGCCCTATCGGTGTCGAGCCTTGGCTTTGCTCTGGGTGGCACGATGATCCCGGTCGTCGTGCTTTCGTTTGATCGCTTTGGTTGGCGACCGGTCGCGTTCGCATCGGGGTTGATCATCCTGATCGTTGGCTTCCCGCTCACGTGGGTATTCGGTGGCCTGCCGGCCGACCGGGGCCAGTTCGTCGATGGGGTGGATCCGGTCGACATCGATCACACGGCGTTTGTGGCCGAAGGCGTTTCTTCGGTCCATTTCACCGCATCGGAGGCAATCCGTACCCGAGCGTTCTGGATGATCTCGTTCGGACATGCAAGCGCGCTGCTGGTGGTCGGGGCGGTAACCGCCCACCTCGCGTTGTTCCTTACCGACGAGCAGGGCTACACCAAAGCCGAGGCTGCCTTCGTCGCTGGCGGTCTGCCGCTGTTGCAACTGGTTGGCATGTTGGCCGGGGGGTACCTCGGCGACCGGGTGAACAAACGCCTGCTCGCCTCTATTGCGATGCTCGGTCACATGGTCGGGATGTTGCTCCTGACCTATGCCACCAGTCGAGTGATGGTCTGGGCGTTTGTGCCATTCCATGGTTTGGCCTGGGGACTCCGAGGCCCGTTGATGCAGGCGCTGAGGGCCGACTATTTCGGCTCGACGTCGTTTGGCGCCATCATGGGCTTGTCGTCGGTCATCGTGATGCTGGGAACGGCTGGCGGACCCTTGTTCGCTGGAATCCTCGCCGACGCCACCGGCAGCTTCCGTCCGGGCTTCACGATTCTCGCCCTCATGGCAGGCGCCGGCATGATCTTCTTTGTGCTGGCGACGCCGCCCAGCCCGCCGGTGCGTGGCGCGGTCCCGGCGCCAGGTGCGTGAACCGGAATACCTGACCGATGTGGGCCGTGCAAAGCGTTCGGCCCAATCTTCGACGCGTCCGCTGACGCTCACCCCGATCACGTCTTTGCCAAGGTCGATACAGAAGCCGAGCAAGAGCTCCCCGGCGACGCCTTGGAGGATCTGATCGGTCAGGTCGAGGCACTCGATATGGACGAGGTTCGGGGCGAAATGGAAGACCGGGCCGAAAAAAATCCTAGGTGAGAGGCTGTCGCTCCGCCGCTCCACGAGTGGCCAACGGGTTTTTTCGCAGGGATGTAACGAATTTCATCTGGACGTGACGTAGGCCACATGTCTATCTTCTGAGCGCACTCGCACTAGGAACCTTGAAAGGTCGGCGCTAAGACGTGTCATTCTTAGAAGTCTCTGACATCACCGTTCGATTCGGTGGCATCACGGCTCTCGATGATCTCAGCTTCGAGATCGAAGAGGGCCAAATTTGTGCCTTGATCGGACCCAACGGAGCGGGCAAGACGACATTATTCAACGTCGTCAGCCGCATCTATGACCCAACGGAGGGATCTGTCACATTTGACGGCATCGATCTCACAGCTCTAGCCCCACACCAGATCTCGCAGAAGGGCGTGTTCCGAACATTCCAGAACCTCGCTCTCTGGCCGGGTATGACGGTGCTGCAGAACGTGATGGTCGGTAACCACACCAACACCAAGGCCAACTTCGTCGCCTCGATGCTGCGAATCGGAACCAAAGGCGAAGAAAAGGCCCTCAAACGAAAGGCTTGGGAGGCGCTCGATGAACTTGGTCTCACTGATGTGGCCTTCCATCCCGCCGGTGGCCTTCCGTTCGGCACCCTGAAGCGCATCGAGCTGGCTCGGGCCGTTGCCGGCGACCCTCGTCTGCTGATGCTCGATGAGCCGGCCTCGGGTCTTACCCACTCTGAGGTTGATGAGCTCGCCCTCGCCATCAAGGGTTTGCGTGATCGTCACAACCTCACCGTGCTGTTGGTCGAGCACCACATGCGCATGGTCATGGGTATCGCCGAGAAGATCGTGGTGCTGAACTTCGGTCAGAAGATCGCAGAGGGCCTCCCGAACGAGGTCCGCGAAGATCCAAGTGTCATCGAGGCCTATCTGGGGAGTTCCAGTGAAGAGCAATAACGAAAATGGTGAGGTTCTCCTCAAAGTGGAGAACGTCGACGCCCACTACGGCCAGATCCAGGCGCTGCGCGGCATTAGCTTCGAGGTCAAGAAGGGAGAGGTGGCCGTGGTGCTTGGTGCCAACGGCGCCGGCAAGACCACAACCCTTCGAGCCGTGTGCAATATGTCAGTAGTGAGCTCGTCTGGCAGCGTCACATACAAGGGAGAGTCGATCTCCAAGAGTGACACCGGTGACATCGTCAGCAAGGGCGTTGCCCACATCCCCCAGGGGCGGGGCACCTTCCCCGAGCTTTCGGTAATGGATAACCTCGAGGTCGGCGGCTACGTCCGAAAAGACAATCTGCAAAGCGACATCGAGAAGTATTTCGAAATGTTCCCTCGTTTGGCCGAACGGAAAGACCAGCTTGCCGGTTCGCTCAGCGGCGGCGAGCAGCAGATGTTGGCCGTGGCTCGAGCTTTGATGTCTCGTCCTGAGTTGCTTCTGCTCGATGAACCGTCGTTGGGTCTCGCTCCGATCATCATCGAAGACTTGTTCCGAACCTTCGAACGGCTGAACAAAGAGGAAGGCGTGACAATGCTGCTCGTTGAGCAGAACGCCAATCTTGCGCTCGCGATTGCGCATCATGGCTACGTGCTGGAAGCCGGCGAGATCGTCCTCGAGGGTCCGGCCGAGCAGCTGAAAAATGATTCATCCATCCAAGACGCCTACCTCGGCGCCTGACCCAGTAGAAACTCGAAAGGAAACAAAGTATGAGTCTGTTCCTTCAACGCTTGTTCGATGGCCTCACGTTGGGCGCTATTTATGCGGTGGTTGCGGTTGCGTTGGTCTTGATTTTCAAGGCGACGACGCTGATCAACTTCGCTCAGGGTGAGTTGGCCATGTTTGGTGCCTTCATCGCTTACATCCTGGCGGTTGAGCAGGGCTTGCCGATCGTGTTGGCGATTGCGTTGGCGATGGTTTTCTCGGCCGCCCTTGGTGCCGCCATCGAGAGGGTGTTGATCCGTCCCTTTGATCCGACGGATCACTTACCGGTGGTGTTGATCACGCTTGGTGTGTTCTTGATATTGAACGCGGTGGCCGGCGAGATCTGGAACTACCAGCCTCGAGCCTTCCCGTCGCTGTTCCCCAAGGGTCCGGACGACTACATCAGTGTTGGTGGTGCTCGTTTGTTCTACGACGGGCTCGGTACGTGGGCCATGTTGGGTGCGATGATGGGCGTGTTGTACGTCATTCTGAACCTCACGAAGACGGGTCTTGCGTTCCGGGCTGTTTCGTCGAACACTGATTCGGCTCGCCTGGTTGGTATTCGTACCGGTCGGACGCTGATGTTTGGTTGGGCTTTGGCTTGCGCCTTCGGCACGCTGGGTGCTGCGTTGGTCGCGCCTCGGTTGTTCTTGCAGCCCAACATGATGGCGACGTTGCTGATCTACGCGTTTGCGGCTGCTGCTCTTGGTGGCCTCGATTCACTGCCCGGCGCGGTCATGGGCGGCATTATCGTCGGCATGATCCAGTCGCTGCTGGTTGGTTATCTGGGTGACTGGGATCCACTGGAGTGGTTGCGGAACTTGAGCCTGGCTGTCGCCTTCGTGGTGATCCTGATTGTGTTGTCGTTCAAGCCATCCGGCCTGTTCGGTACATCCCGCGTCGAGCGAGTCTGAGGAGATAATCATGAATGCACTCTTGACAATGAAAGAGGGCAGCAAGCAGCACCGGACCTACCTCGTCATCACGTGGGGTTTGTTCGTACTGCTCGCTATCGCTCTGCCATACATCCTCACGGCGATGTTCGGCGAGTTTCAGGTGAGCCGCATGAACCGCGCGTTGTTCATGGCGGTGGCCATCCTCGGCCTCAACCTCGTGATTGGTTACTCGGGCCTGATCGCCTTGGGTCACAGTGCCTTCATCGGCATCGGGGCCTTCGTCACGACGACGCTTGTCCAGGACCACAACTGGGACTACTGGATGACGATTCCCGCGTCCATGCTGGCGTGCTTCTTCGTCGGTGTGCTGCTGGGTATTCCAGCGCTCCGCATCAAGGGCTTGTATTTGGCCCTTGTCACCGTCACCTTTGCCGTCGTCTTTCCGACGTTGGCAAAAATCGACAAATGGACGATCTCAGATCGAACGGGCGGCGTGAACGGTCGTCGTATTGACGAGAAGGTTGCGGCTCCCACCTGGGTCCAGAACATTCTCGGCATCGACGACACGCCTGATCAGCAGGTGATCTACCGGTACTTCATCATTGCCATCCTGACCGCTATCACGTTCGCTCTGGTCCGCAACCTGATCAAGAGCCGCCCTGGTCGAGCCATTGTCGCCATCCGCGACAACGAGACTGGTGCAGCCGTGTCGGGCATCAACTTGCCGCTGTACAAGGTGATGACCTTCGGTGTCAGCGCTTCGTTCGGTGGCCTGGCCGGCATGATGTGGGCGATGGACCGGGCCTTCGTGGCCGAGCAGGACTTCACCTTTGTGTTGGCCATCGACCTTCTGGTCGGATTGGTCATCGGCGGTGTCGCCACCCTGCAAGGTGGCCTTGCCGGTGCTTTGGTTGTGGTGTTCGTTCGAGAGTGGACGAAGGGTCTGGAGATTCCGTTGGGATTCACGACCATCGACGGTGGAGGCCCGCTCTCGCAGGCCATCTTCGGGGTCATTCTCATCTTCGTGACGTTCTTTGCGCCCGGTGGCCTGGTTAGCGCCTTCCGCCTGGTCAAGAACAAGCTGGTGCGAGTCATCCCCCAGCCTCCAGAGGGCGTGACGCCGTTTGCCAGAGCTGCTGACGCGGTTGAAGAAGCGGTCGTCTAGGCGGTTATCTAGGCAGCCCGCCTAGAGCACGCGACGAATCCGCGAGATTGCAGAAAGCCCCCGTCTTTGGCGGGGGCTTTCTTGCGTTTTGGAGGCATGCATTAACATCTGTTAAGCAGATAGTTTGGATCCTGATTATGTATGTTGCAGTTCGTCGGTGATTTGTCAGGCGGCAATCCGGTGGCTGGTAGACCTCCGATGTGTGAAAACACGGGTCCGAAAATTCGGACTCTCGAGAGGAGAAACCAACACATGAACAAGCAAAAGCTTGCAAGACTACTCAGTCTTCTGTTTGCCTTTTCGCTCGTTGCTGCCGCGTGCGGTGGTAGCAGTGATGCAGCAGATAGCAGCGACGGTGGCGAGACCGCTACCGGCGATGAGGCTGAACAAGAAGCCGGTGGCGTCGATGAAGAAGCTGCTGACGAAGCCGTAGCCGCCGCTGGTGAAGATGATGGCGAGGTAGTGGAAGAAGAAGACGGCGAGGTCATGGCCGAGCCGCAGAACATCGAAGAGCTCGAGGCCGCATGGGCCGCCAACCGGGCCGGAATCATCGAGACGATCAAGGCTGAGGGCTACGGCATCAACGAGGAGAACATCCTTGTTGGTCCCGGCGGCTACGAAATTGATCTCAACAACTGCCCGGCCGACTGGTCGGATACCGAGGGCATCGGCGAAACGATCCTCATCGGTCAGACGACAGCGCTGTCCGGCAACCTGGCTGCCTACGGCAACATCAACTTCGGCATGGAGGCGTACTTCGACTACGTCAACGAGAATGGTGGCATCGGCGGTCTTCCCATCGAGCTGATCATCAAGGACGACGCCTACGTCGCCACTCAGACCATCGAGCTGGTCGACGAGCTTCTCCAGTCGGACAAGCCGTTCGCCGTCCAGACGCTCGGTTCGCCGAACTCGCTGGCCGTGTACGACACCCTCAACGACAACTGCATCCCTCACCCGCTGACCATCACTGGTCACCCGGCTTGGGGCGATCCTGTTGGACACCCGTGGACCACCGGTCAGCAGATGTCCTACGCCACAGAGGCCATTCTTTGGGGTTCGTGGATCAAGAACAACATGGCTGATCAGCTTCCCGTTACGGTTGCTGGCCTCGTCATGGACAACGACTTCGGTCTTGCTTACGAAGACGGCATGGAGACCTACGCCGAGGAGAACCCCGACGTTGTGGCCGAGTTCATTCCCGTTCGTCACGATCCAGCTGCCCCGACCGTTACCAACGAAATGACCACCATCGCCGCCGGTGAGCCCGATGTCTTCATCTCGATGACCGCTGGCAACCCTTGTCTCCTCGCAGTCGAAGAAGCCTCCCGTTCAGGCATGAAAGATGCCGGCACGGTGTTGTTCGCTCCTTCAGTTTGTAAGGACCCGAACGCGTACATGATCCCTGCTGGCGACGCCGGCAACGACTTCCTGATCGTCGGTGGCGGCAATAAGGCCACCACCGATCCCCAGTACGCAGACGATCCCTACATCGCGTTCCTCAACGAGACGCTCATCGCTGCCGGCCTTGACGCCACCGTTGGTCTTTACGGCACCGGATTCGGTAACCACGGCTGGCCATGGGTCGAGTCGCTTCGTATCGCCACCGAGCTTGATGGCGGACTTACCCGCACCAACCTCATGTTGGCGCTTCGGTCCTTCAGCGGCAACAACCCCAGCCTGATCGATGGCATCAGCTTCGGCATGAACGGTGCTGCCGACGGCTACTTCGTCGAAGGCTCGGACTTCTCCCGCTATGACTCAGCCAATGAGTCCTGGGTGCAAGAAGGCGGAGTCGTCGACCTCGACGGTTCTTCCCCCAACTGCTCCTGGAGCGACACAGGCTGCTGACCTCGTCAGCAAATAACTACCGTCCCAGCTCGTTGGGACTAGATAACAAAGGGAGGCCGGGGCTAATGGCCCCGGCTTTCCGGGTTTTCAGGCTTGTGACGCCTTTGTGACGAAAGTCACTGCGGTGCTTGGGCCGAGAATCGGGCCAGAATCGTCGAAGAGATCCAGAGCAACAGCTACGGCGTCAACGAGGACAACGTGCTCGTTGGTCCGGCCGGGTTCGAGATCGATCTCAACACCTGCCCTGCTGACTGGTCCGACACTGAGGGCGTGGGCGACTCCATTCTCGTCGGCCTCACCATTGCTCAGTCGGACAAGCCTTTCGCCATCGAAACGCTGGGTTCGCCGAACTCGTTGGCTGTGTATGACACGCTCAACGAGAACTGTGTTCCACATCCGTTGGCCATGACGGGTCACCCGGCCTGGGGCGATCCGGTCAACCACCCGTGGACCACGGGTCAGCAGATGTCCTATTCCACCGAGGCCATCCTTTGGGGTTCTTGGATCAAGAACAACATGGCTGATCAGTTGCCAGTGACGGTTGCTGGTCTGGTGATGGACAACGACTTCGGCCTTGCCTACGAAGACGGCATGGCCACCTACGCCGAGACGAATCCTGACGTCATTGCTGACTTCATTCCTGTTCGTCACGATCCGGCTGCGCCGACGGTGACCAACGAGATGACCACCATTGCTGCCGCTGAACCCGACGTCTTCATCTCGATGACGGCCGGTAACCCTTGCCTCCTCGCAGTGGAGGAAGCCGGCCGTTCGGGTCTGAAGGATGCTGGTACGGTGCTGTTCGCCCCGTCGGTCTGCAAGGACCCCAACGCCTACATGATCCCCGCCGGCGATGTCGGTGACGGATTCCTTATCGTCGGTGGTGGCTTGAAGGTCAATACCGATCCTCAGTACGCCGACGATCCGTACATCGCTTGGATGAACGAGACGATGGAAGCTGCTGGTCTCGACATCACGATCGGTCTCTATGGAACCGGCTTTGCCGACTTCGGCTGGCCGTACGTCGAGACCTTGAAGGTCGCCGCCGAGCTCGATGGGGGCCTGACCAGGTCCAACTTCATGCTGGCGTTGCGCAGCTTCAGCGGAGACAATCCGAAACTGCTCGACGGCATCACCTTCGAGATGAATGGGGCAGAGGATGCGTACTTCATCGAGGGTTCTGACATCGCTCGGTATGACTCTTCGACCGAGTCGTGGGTGCAAGAAGGTGCCATCATCGACCTGAACGGTTCGTCACCGAACTGCACCTGGAGCGACACGGGCTGCTAGCTGCTGACTTTCAGTTACTCGCACGTCGAGTTGAATTGAGTGAATGGGAACCGGGGCCTTCGGACCCCGGTTCTCTCGTTTTGTAGGCAGGGGCGGTGGCCCCGGGTGTTGCGGTCCTTTTTCGAGATGATGACAATCTGCGAAGTGGATGCACGCCGAAACGATCCGTGTTAAAACTCGCGGTGCCGAGAAGGGGGGGACCCTTCACGAGCACAAGGGAGAAGTCACCATGAGCAAGCAACGTTTGCTACGCCTTTTGAGTCTGCTTTTCGCATTCTCGATGATTGCAGCCGCCTGTGGGGGAAGCAGCGATTCGGCCGGAGGAACCGATGACGGAGACACCGCGGCGGAAGGAGGAGGGGACGACGAGCAAGAAGCCGGCGGCGTCGACGCGAACGCCGCCGAAGAAGCCGTCGCCGGCACCGACGACGAAACCGATGAGGGCGCCGACGACGAGGAGCCCATGGCCGAGCCCCAGAACATCGAGGAGCTCGAAGCCGCCTGGGCGGCCCGCCGCCAGCCGATCGTCGACATGCTGACAACCGGCATCGAAGCCGGCGATTACGGCATAGGTGACGACAATATCCTTCACGGCCCCGGGGGCCTCGAGGTCGACTTCGGCCAATGCCCCGCCGACTGGTCCGACACCGAGGGCATCGGCGAGACCATCAAGATAGGCCACACCACCGCCCAGTCGGGCAACCTCGCCGCCTACGGCAACATCGCCGTGGGCATGGAGGCGTACTTCAACTACGTGAACGAGGCCCATGGCGGCATCAATGGCGTGCCGATCGAGGTCATTATCAAGGACGACGCTTACGTCGCCACCCAGACCATCGAGCTCATCGACGAGTTGCTCCAGAGCGACAAGCCCTTCGCCATCACCACCCTGGGCTCCCCCAACACCCTTGCCGTCTACGACACCATCAACAACAACTGCGTGCCCCACCCCTTCGTGCAGACCGGCCACCCCGCGTGGGGCGATCCGGAGAACCACCCATGGACCTCCGGGCTGCAGCTCAACTACGCCACCGAAGCCATCCTCTGGGGCGCATGGATCAAGGAAAACATGGCTGACCAGCTCCCCGTCACGGTCGCCGGCCTGGTCATGGACAACGACTTCGGCGCAGCCTACGAGATCGGCTTCCAGGACTACGCCGACGCCAATCCAGACGTCGTCGCCGACTTCAACGCCGTGCGCCATGACCCAGCGGCACCGACCGTCACCAACGAGATGACCACCATCGCCGCCGGCGAACCCGACGTGTTCATCTCTATGACCGCCGGCAACCCCTGCCTGCTCGCCGTCGAAGAAGCCGCCCGCTCTGGCCTCACCGAAAGCGGCGCGGTCCTATTCATGCCTCAGACTTGTAAGGACCCCAACGCCTATCTGATCCCGGCCGGCGACTCCGGCGACGGTTTCTTCATCGTCGGCGGAGGCTACAAGGCCACCACCGATCCCCAGTACATCGATGATCCGGCAATCGCCTTCATCAACGAGACCTTGGAAGCTGCCGGGATCGACACCTCGGTTGGGCTCTACGGCAACGGCTTCGGGCTCTACGCCTGGCCCCACGTCGAGACGCTGCGCATCGCTGCCGATCTCCCCGGGGGCCTCAGTCGGTCGAACTACCTGATGGCCATGCGGTCCCTCGACCTCTTGCACCCGCTGACCCTGGAGGGCATCCGGCTAACGGCGAACGGCAACGAGGACGCCTACTACATAGAAGGCTCCGAGTTCAGCCGCTACGACGCTGCCAACCAGTCCTGGATCCAGGAAGGGCCAGCCATCGACCTCAACGGGTCCTCACCGAACTGCGTGTGGGGCGACGGGGGCTGCTGATCTCATCCGACTCTGATTTGAACTACTGGGGCGGGGAGTCGATCATGACTCCCCGCCTTGGGTGTTTTGAGAGGGCTTTTCTTTGGCACTGTTGCTGCAAAGGTTGTTTGACGGGCTGTTCAACAGCGCTATCTACGCCTCGTTGGCGATTTCACTCGTCTTCATCTATCGGGCCACTGGCCTGCTGAACTTCGCTCAGGGCGAGCTGGCCACCTTCAGTGCCTACGTCGGCTTTCTCTTGCTCCGTCCCACCGAGTTGGTGTTGGCTGGATCCGGTCTGGTCAGCATCATTCCTGGTCTACCGTGGCCGGTCCCCCTGGCCATCTTCGCTGCGGTGCTTTTCGGCATGTTCGCTGGCTCGGTGACCGAGCGATTACTCGTGCGGCCGCTCGAGGGCCGCCCGGTTCTCTCGGTGGTGAACGTCTCGATCGGTTTGTTGATAACGATCAACGCGCTCAGCGCCGAACTCTGGACGACCAGCCCTCGCCAATTTCCGAGTCCCTTCCCGTCGGAGGTCAGCGATTTCGTCGGTATCGGCGGGTCTCGTCTGCGCTACGAGTCGATAGGGGTATGGATCACGTTGCTGGTCGTGCTTGGTCTGCTTGGCGCCTTTCTCCATCGCAGCAAAGCCGGTCTCGCCTTTCGGGCCATCACTGCCAATCGTGATTCGGCTCAGCTTGTCGGCATCAACGTTGGCCGAACTCTGATGATTGGGTGGGCCGTCGCCGCCGGTCTCGGCGCTCTGGCCGCCACCCTGGTCGCCGACGCGGTGCTGCTCGAGCCGAACATGATGCTC
>JBLINY010000138.1:0-10813 GCA_047638695.1 Acidimicrobiales bacterium
AACCCGCCCACTACGCCACGACTACTTCGACGCGACCCGACCACCGATCCAGCCAGACCGTCCGCCACCAGACCCTCACAGGCACCCGCAGCCCCGACCTTCAGAAGTTGATCGGTGGATCGAGGCTAAGGTGTTGATCAGCGGATCAGCGATCGGCTTCTATGGCCATCGAAATGACGAAGACCTCACGGAGGAGTCTGAACGTGGAGACGGCTTCCTGGCCGACGTGACGGTCGCGTGGGAGTTGAGCACGACAACAGCCCAAGACGCAGGAATAACCGTGTCGCATATTCGCACGGGCATCGTCTTGTCTGTTGACGGCGGCGTGCTGCGGAAACTGCTTCCGCTCTATCGGTTCGCGCTTGGAGGTCGGCTCGGCTCAGGTATGCAATGGATGAGCTGGATCAGCGTGGATGACCAAGTTTCTGCGATCGAATGGTTGATCGACAACCCGATGCCCGGCCCGGTCAATCTCACGGCACCCAATCCGGTCAGGAACTGCGACTTCAACGCAACCCTGGGTAGGGTGGTTGGACGGCCGGCGGTGATCCCGGTGCCGACGTTTGGCCTCAAGCTTCTCGCCGGTGGACAACTTGCCGATGAATTGCTGTTCGCAAGCAGCAAGGTGCATCCCCGGCGGCTAGTGGACGCTGGCTTTGAGTTTGCACATCCCACGCTTGAGGCCGCCCTTCACGACCAGGTCAATGCCTGATGCATCCAGGGAAAGGCGTCTCTGACGAGCCCGCCGTGGTTTGGTTTCGTCGAGACCTCCGCCTCGAAGACAACCCTGCCTGGGCGGCGGCGACCGCCACCCATCGCTCCGTGATAGCGCTCTTTGTAGTTGAACCGGAGCTGTTTCGTACCGCCAGCTCGCTGCGTCGCGACCAGCTCGTCGCCCACTTGCATGCTCTGCACGACGAGCTGGCCGACCTCGGTGGCGGCCTTGTTGTGCGCACCGGACCCGCGCGGATCGCCGTGCCACAGGTTCTTGACGAAACAGCTGCTACGGGACTCTTCCTCAACGACGACGTGACCCCATTCGCACACAACCGCGACATAGCGACCCTCAAGAGGGTGGCCGTGCCAGTTCATCGCTACGACGGACTGTTCGTCCACGCACCCCAACGGATTCTGACAAACAAAGGCACGCTGTCCCAAGTCTTCACGCCGTTCTACAACCGATGGATCGAGACTGCGCTCACCCCCTGGCCAGAACCAGGCCCAGGACAACCTCAAGTCATTCGCACTGATCGCCTGCCAGCCGCCGGTACGGCACCCCAACGGCCGGGCACGCAAGGGGCGTGGGCAAGGCTCCGAAGCTGGCTGGACCAGATCGCCGACTATCCAGCAACACGCGATTTCCCGGCGATCGACGGAACATCACAGCTATCCGCTGACCTCAAATTCGGAACCATTGCGGCCCGAACGATCCTGGAGGCCGCCGGCGACTCAACCCCCGGCCATCGGGCCTTTGTCCGACAACTCGCATGGCGCGACTGGTGGGCCCACACCCTCGCACAACACCCCGATCTCCCTGACGCTGCTCTGCGGCCCGACTACGACCGCATCGTTTGGCGTCACGACGACCGAGCCTTCGCCGCCTGGGCCGACGGAAACACGGGCTTCCCGATCGTCGATGCCGGAATGCGACAACTGGTCTCGACCGGATGGATGCACAACCGGGTCCGAATGATCACCGCCAGCTTCTTGGTTAAGGATCTCCTCATCGATTGGCGACGAGGTGAGCGGTTCTTCCGACACCATCTTGTCGATGCCGACGTGGCCCAAAACGCCGGCAACTGGCAATGGATTGCAGGAACCGGACCTGACGCAGCCCCCTACTTTCGAGTCTTCAACCCAACCACGCAAGGCATCAAGTTCGACCCAGCTGGCGAGTACGTGCGCCGATGGGCTCCCGAACTGGCCCGTCTGTCAAACGACAAGATTCACCATCCAGCAAAAGCCGCTCCGCTGGATCTAGCGGCTGCCGGGGTCATCCTCGGAGACACCTATCCCGAACCAATCGTCGACCACGCTCAGGCCAGAGAACGAGTGCTTGCCGCCTACAAGGTTGCGTTAGGGGGACCGGACTAGCCGGTGGCCTCAGCTTGCCAGCACCCACGCCAGCAGGAGGCCGCGCATTGTCCACGCCGCTGTCCGGACCCAATTGCTGCTGACCAGCCGCCCCGCGTCTCGCACATCGTGACGTCTGCCAGTCGAGCGTGGAGTGGTACTTGGACCACGACCATGGATGTCAGTGCCACTCCCAACAATGCGGCAGCGGCCCACGCACTCCAGGCCGGCATCGTGTCGGGCCGCTCGACACGCACGATCAGAGCGCTGAAACCTTCGGCCGCCATGAACGGACCTACAACCCAGCTGATTCATCGCTGATGGTCAGCGGCGGTACTCGCACGTGCCGTCGCAGGGTAGGTAGCGAACATCGGGTAGTTGACTAGTTGCACCATCCAGATGACTCGACGAGCTTCTCGACTGAGCGCCTCGTCAAACGATCGCACGGCGGCCTTCGCTAAGAAGATGGGAATGAAGTGTTCGTCATGAAGAGTTACTCCATGGCGTCGACCGACAGCTCATCGATGGGGCCGAACGCGACCACACCACCGGCGTTCGACACGACGTCGAGCCGCCCCGCATGTTTGATCGCTGCGACGATCGCGGCCTGACAGGAGTCCGGCTCACGCAAGTCCAACGCGAGGCGGTGGCCGGGGACCGTGGGGGCGTTCTGTCGGTAGCGTCTTCTAGAGACGAGAGTCAGGTTTGCGCCCCGCCGGTTGAGGTTTCGCTCGATCGTTGATCCGAGACCACCGGTGGCTCCGGGAACCAGAATCGACAAGCCGCCCAGGCGCTGGTCGGCTCCGTCTGGGCTGCCGGTCATCGGGGCTCCTCGCTAGGAATGCTTTGGAACCAGGAGACTTTCACGGCGACTCCGGGTGAATACAGCGCTCGGGGAGCGTCAACTGGTCTGGGGAGACCGGCGGCTTCGATCATGTTCTCCCGAATCTGGACATCTTCGAGTCGACGCAGTGGCCACCGCTGGTGGCGAACCTGGCCGTGCAACAATCGATGTCTTCGTCGCGTGACCAGGCCCCACCGGGCTGTCAGGAAATGGTCCAGGTCGCTAACGTTCTCTCCAACGATGACATCCCCGACAGAGAAGCTGATATCTGCCGATGTCGCTGGGCTTCGGGGCCATCGTCGTGTCATCTCGTATCGATGCTGCCGCCCATCACAGACGTGGGCGGCTTGTGCCCAGCAGTACGGAAGAGCGAAGACCGATCGGGCAACGGCGACGATGGCCGAGCGAGGTACGTCGAGGGAGAAGAACCACATCGCTCGGCGACCCAACGAATCGACGACATACGTCCTGACGTTGATCTCAACGAACGTCCCTAGCCACGGCACTGGCGGCGTTGGCCCGAGCTGCACATCGCGCATCTCGAACGGAATCAGGCCCACCCAGGCGCTCCCGTCGAACGTATCGACAGTGAGGCCGGCAGGAAGCCTCTGCTGTACCACCTCAGGCTCATACGCCCAGTGGAAATAGGCGAGTTCTGCCCAATGCTGATGGAGGACGGCCCGGCGATCGGCGGCAGGAGGATCTTCGAAAACGGGTTCGATCATGTCGGACAGGCCAACTCAAGTACAGGTCTCACTGCCTCATCGTGGTTCACTCGAACAACGCATCGACCAGCTGAGCAGTGTCGACGCGCGGACTGGTCTGGGGTCGAGCTGTCTGCAGACCGCCATCGATCGCGCGCACCAGATCGGCGACGGTTGCCTCGTTCGCTGACAACACGCATGCCAATCCGAGTCGTTCGAGGTCGGCGGCGTTGGAGAATTGATCCGTCGAGAATGGGAGAACTACCTGGCGGACACCGGCCGCCAGCGCCTCCTGCACAGTGTTGTTGCCGCCGTGATGCACGATGAGATCGGCACTGGCCAGCATCGCCACTTGTGGGAGTTGCGGAGCGACCAACCAATCGCCCGGGAGGTGACCGAGCCTCTCTTGATCAGTCGGCCCTGAGGCGATGGCGGCGCGGACACCCAAGTCTCGAAGCGCATCGGCGACCCGAGCTAGCACCTCGCTCCGATGCGAAAGGAACGTTCCAAACGCCACGTAGACCTGTAGCCGGTCGTCGACCCGATGTGACCAGGTCGAGAGTCTGTCCGGAAGTCGCTCGTCGCGGACGAGAGGGCCGATGAACCGATGATCCTTCGGGAGCGCTGTCAAGCGCGTTGGTTCATGAATCGAGCGCACACTGTTGAAGAGAACCCGGTCGCCGTGAACGCGGAACGCATCGTCGACTTGTGGCCGGTCGGGGGCAACGGCGGCGAGGACAGAATTCCACCGAGTCGTGAAGGCGTCGGTCACCCGATCAACCACCATCTCAAGTTCCTTCAACTGGGACGGGTCCTGTCGGATCAGCCAAGGCCACGTCGTGGGTATTCCGTAGCGCTCTTGGCGCACCGGAAGCTGACTCGGGTGACCCGGCACCAGTGTTACGTAGCGTCGACCAGTTGCGTACATTGCGAGTGTTGACCCGAACGACACATGGTCGACAAGCACTCGGTCGGGTGCGAGCGAATCGCACAAATCAGCCACCTCGACGGCGACTCTCTCCGGTTCCCACAGCAAATCCTGCTCACGATCCAGCGCCTGACGGCGGAGAGTGGCGATCGGCCCGTCACGTGTGGCGTCGATGAATCTCCTGATCCCCGGGTCGATGGATGCGATGCCGCTGTTCGCGCTCCGGCTGAGGTGCAGCGGCCGCCACTCGAGACCAGCATCCTCGACACGATTGCGCATGTTCGGGCCCGTTGCCACGACAACACGATGCCCTTGGCTTCGCGCCGCGATCGCAAGCGAAGCCAACGGCCGGTAGTGCGACAGAAAGTCTGGACTAATGACGAGCAGGCTCACCGCAACGCCATCGCCGGCCGGTAGAGCTCGACGAGCTGAGCGGCCATCGTGTCGATCGAGTAGTGATGTTCGACCATCGTGCGGGCACGGACAGCACGGCCAGCCCGACCAACCAGACCGAATGCCTCCCACATCGCAACGGCGAGGTCGTCTCTGGGATTGACGAGGATACCGGTGTCGCCGTGGTCGACATAGGTGGGAGGTCCTCCGGTACTGGGCGCCACGACGACGAGCCCAGCGGCCAATGCTTCGAGAACCGCCAATCCGAACTCTTCCTTCAGCGCGCCGTCGACATAGACACCACCACCCGACCACGCACCGGATCGCCCGCCTGCGACGGCGGTCTGAAGACGCGCTACCTCCGTCCTCGGTCGGCCTCCCAGCAATACGAGTCCGGAGCGTCGTTCGGCGACGGCTGGCACCGCTCGCTCGATCTTGGCGAGGACAGCCAACTCGGTAGTCGACGGGTTGTCCAGGTCACCGCCGACGATCACGAGGTTGCACATTTTGTGCAGGTGACGATCAGAAGCCCATGCCGCAACGACACGGTCCATCCCTTTGACAGGGTTCAGCCGTCCGACGCTCAACATGAGCGGGAGATGACGCCGGGCTTCGGAGATCATCTCCGCAAGCTCATCCAACACGTCGCTACTCCGGACAGTGCCCGGCGACGTCGGTGTGTCCTCGGCGGCCCGATCAAGCAAGCGGAGATCGATCCCTTCGGCCACGACGGCGACCCGCTGCTGCGGCTTCATCGACATCACGTCGTCGAGAAAGGCGATGGGACTCGGGCGCGGAAGGAGTGCCAGGTGGTCGGCATTGCTGGTGACGCGTTCGACCATTCTCGCCCTGAACCACACATGCGTGTCGATCGCGAGGCTCACGAACGTGTCGTCATCAAGCTCACCGCGCGACTGGAGCGAATCGATCACGTTGTGTGGATCGGGCGCGACGCTGAAGCAGACGGGAATACCGAGCGTGGCCGCTACTTCAGCTCCGGCAAGCGTTCCAACATCCGCCATGCGGAGGTGCAGAACATCGGTCGGACCAGCACGGTGCAGGACTCGCCTGAGGTTGCGCTCGATGGCCGGCAGATGCTCCCAGAACTCACCGGGATGCTGAGCAGGACGGGCCTCGTCGCCGAATGCGACCATGTCGTATGACAACGGTGACCGACTCGATGAGAGCGGCCCGGCAACGACATCGCTGAGTGTTCCGCGACCGATGGTGAGGACGTGACCGACATCAGATCTGTCGGCAAGGGCCTCGCCAAGGGACACGAGCAAACTGGCGACGCCGCCGGTGTCGCCTTTCCCGCCCAGGCTGAGCTGCCCATCGAGCCCTTCGGCCAACACGAGCTGCGCGACTCGGAGTCCAAAGTCACCGGAGTGATCGGGTCTTGGAGAGCCCCCGCCTGCGTCACTCGTCAGGGCAAGAGCAGCCGCTGTGCCTACCGCGTCGTCGGACGTGGCCAGTTGGAGGAGAGCGGTAGCGATGTGATCGCTCGGCCGCTCGCCGAGTGCTCCAATTGCCGACTTGCGGACGGCCGCAGACTCATCCACATCCAAAGCCACGCCAACGAGAATGTCATCGGTATCGGTTTCGATCACACCCAGCAGATCGACCAGACGTGCTCGCTGGGCAGCGCCAATTGAGGTGACCAACTTCGCTACCAGGAGCCGTAGGATCGAGTTTGTGTCGAGGCTCGACCAACGGCGCAGCGTTTGATGAGCATGCATCGTGTCGATACCACCGAGCGTCAACATGTCCAGCAGCGCGGGGTAGGCCCGTTTCATCGGCCGTCTCTCGCCCAACCGCCAACTCGCATGACGGCGAACGATCTGTTCCGGATGGTGCAAAAGATCAACGAGTGCATCGTCAGCGTGACGGTGCTGGATGCCAGCGAGAGACTCGACGGCCATCAGCGTGGCGATTGGACCGTGATCGACGAGCGCCAACAGATCACTCACCAGGTGCTCAGGATGGTCTGACAGAGTCGCCTGGCGAGCCAGCTGGATAGATCTACCGAGCATCAGGACGTAGTCGCCAGAGCTAGCGAGAGACCTAATTTCGGACACGACCTGTTCTGACGTCCCTACTGCAATCGACATGATATCTCCTCTATCGAGTTGTATTGAGCGCTAGATCGATGACGAGCTCACGGCCGCCTGGCAGCGCGAAGTTGCGGGGCAACCCGTAGATGTCACCGCTGCCGTGTTGTCGGCGGACTCACAGCATCAGCTCGACGAGCTACGCGACTTGGTGTGTGCAAGCGGGTTGAGCGGCCGCGATCACGAGGCCTGGCGGCATGCCAGCCCTAGTACTTTCCTCGGAACGCGAAGCGCTTCTTGAGTTCATCCTCATCGAGTTTCTTTTTGAGGTCTGGGTTCTGCTCGATCACGATTCGAGTCAGAGCAAGGCCTCCAGCCATGACGGCGCCGTAGACCGTGACCGCGAAGACGATGACACCCACGATGAAGATCACGCTCGTGCTCATGATCGGACCGCCTGGGTCTCGCTGAGTTGCGGAGCGTCGATCTGCGCGAGGAGCAACGTTCCCAAAGAGTGAATCGATGGCACCCAAAGACCAACGAAGATCCCGGCTGTCGTATCGTCCTGTACGAAGAACAGCCAAACAGAGAACAAGAACGAAGCAAACCCCGCGATCACGAACGGGATCTTGAGCCGAAGCGATTGAGGCAAAGCGGGCATTCGAATTCCTCCAGTGACGAGAGCGTCACCATCTATTACGTTCGACCTCGCATCGTGAGATGCACTTCGAGCTCTCCGCATCTGTGCCATGTGGCACCGTGCTCACCACCACGAACCGCGGCTTCAGCTCAACCGGTCACATGCCACAGACTGGCGTCGATCCCCACGTCGCAGAATGCTGTATCGGGCATAGCGTGGGCCCAAGCCCGCCGGGCGTTCTCTCAATCATTCGCATCGGTTTCGTCCTCGATTTCATGGGGAGGCCGTACGAGCCGCAAAGAGCGAGAGCTCAGAGAAACCTGGGAGCCAAGATGATTGACTCGGTGGGCCAAGGGGACGAAGCGCTACGCAAGGCTGCGATCTCGGCCCGCAACAATGCGTACGCTCCCTACACGAAATCCGATGCTGGGGCCGCGGTGCTGGATACCGCCGGCATCATCTACACCGGATCGCTTATTGAGAACATCTCACTGGGTCTGGCGATGTGTGCCGAGCGAGTAGCGCTTTTCACTTGTGCTTCTTCGGGCGGACGGCCTGCTCACGTCGTCCTCGCCCCCCGTCGACTGACGCTGGTCTAGTAGTGAGCCCTACCATTTGTGATCATCGCCGAACCCCAAGCGAAGGGGCGGCATGCCCACGCTCAGCAGTCTGAGCGGCAAGGTTCAAGACTCCGTCGTCTCAGCACTGACGGGACTCTTCTCGCACGGACCGACCCCGCTCGAGAACACCCTCGACTACATGGGAGACCCGGGACTACTCGGCCCCGACTCCGTCTCCTGGAGAGTTCTTGGAGATGCCGCTGTCTTCGTGGGAGGGATCCGGGCCCTCTTGATCCAAGCAGCCCACCCCGAGGTTGTAGCGGGAGTCGAGAACCACTCCTCCTACCGAACCGACCCCCTCGGAAGGCTGTCACGCACCTCGGTGTACGTCACCGAAACAACCTACGGCTCGCTCCCCGAAGTCGAAGCAGCTGTACAGGTTGTTCGCCGTGCACACGGCCCGGTGAAAGGGACATCCGAACGTGGTCTTGGGTACAGCGCTCAGCACCCCGAGATGGCGGCCTGGGTCCACAATGTGCTGACAGACTCTTTCCTCGCCGCCTATCAAGCATTCGGCCCGGATCCCCTGACCGCTCACGAAGCCGACCAGTTTGTAGTCGAACAGATCAGGGTTGGCGAGCTGCTCGGTGCCAGACCACTTCCGAAGTCCGCCACAGGGCTTGCCAACTGGATCACCAATCACCCAGACACCCAGCCGACCATGGCGCAACAGAACGCCATCAGATTCTTACGGAATCCGCCGCTCAGTCCACCTGTCAAGCTCGGCTATCGAATCCTGTTCGATGCCGCCCTCACCACAATCCCCGTCGCACTGCGTTGTCAACTCGGACTCGATCCACCGGCCCACGCCACCAAAGTTGGTACGGCATCAGTCAATGGACTGAGGTGGGCCCTGGGCGCATCTCCCGCTTGGCAAGTCGCCCTTGTGCGCTGCAACCGTCCAGTTCCTTATGGCCTCTTTCGCCAACCCCTCCTCATCCAAGGTTGAATCGGACGGGCCCTGAGCTGTTGATTTTCCCCGTGACACCCGACCGATCTTGGACCACGAGTCAACTGGAGCGCCCGCCTCAATCCGCTATCAGGCGAACCCGGGACCGGTCCAAGCCGAATGCCGCGAGGTCGACGACAGCTGCTCCCCGAACCGGCTTTGGGCCCAACGACTGGCTTCGAGAGCGTCAGGTCTCGGTGAGGGGGCCGCGCAGGATCGACCGGCCTGAGTGGTTGGCGTTGCCGTCGCGAGGCTCGACGCTTATGTCGACGACGAAGTAGATGTCGGGGTCATAAGCGGCTGGAACTTCGAAGTCGCCGGGACTGTCGGGGTCGATCAGGCCGAGGGATACGAGTTTGGCTGGATTGCCGTCTGCGTCGGGTTCGATCAGCCAGAGCTCGAGGTCGGCTGACTCGCCGATTGGACTGGATAGATCTGACTCGTCGATCTCGACGCGAAGCGTGCCGTCATCGTCGACGAGTGAAACCCGAGCCGCAGCATCGGCGCCGAGGTCATCGAAACTAGTCGGGTCAAAGGCGAGGTCGGCACTCGCCACCACGGTTGGTTTTCTTTCGTCGCGTTGGGCCACGACGGCGATGCCGCCGACGATGATCACAGCGGCTGCGGCCGCGGCGCTGACAGCGGCCAACCGGGGTGAGAAACGTCGTCGCCGATCGAGGACAACCACGTTTGCACGGTGGTCGGCCATGGCGGCCTCAGTTTGGATGCCGGCCCATAGATCGTCGGGCAGTTCGAGAAGTTCGCCATCATCGTGGGTGATCTCGCGAAGAAGGGCCTCCACGCGGTCGATGTCGCTGTCGGTTCCCTCTGGCTCGTGCTGATCAGTCATGGGACGGCTCCAGATGGCGGCGGATGCTGGCCAGTCCCCGGCGAATGTCGCTCTTGACGGTGCCGAGCGGGAGGGAGGTTCTTTCCGAGATTTGGGTGTGGGTCAGGTCGCTTAGGTAGGCGAGTTCGATGACCGTTCGGGATCGTTCGGGGAGGGACTTGAGAGCATCCGCGACGAGCATCCGGTCGCCCACTCGCTCCACATTGGACTCGACCGCGATCTCAACGGGTTCACTGTCGGCCCGTCGAGAGGCGTGGCGTTGTTCGGTTCGAATGTTATCGATGAGTCGGTTCTTGGTGATGCCCATGAGCCAGCCGGCCAGGCTCCCTTTGGAGGAGTCGAATCGTTCGCGGGCCCGCCACGCGCTGACGAACACCTCTTGGGTGACGTCCTTGGCCCGGTCGTCGCCCAGAGAGCGGCGACAAAAAGAGTAGACGAGGGGGCCGTGGGCATCATACGCCGCCCGGAGTGCGTCTTCGTCCCCTCGCGCAAACGCCGCCTCTACGGCATCGATAACTCGTAGCGCAGCCGTGGACACACCCGGAGCGTATCCAGGCGACTGTTGGGTAAGGGATTGATGCGGCAGGAGACTGGTGGACATAACAATCAGGTACAAGGAGAGCGTTTGGATGGATGCGACAGTGAGGGTCAAGCCCGGCAGGTGTTGGCCGAGCTGGGCGAGCGGCTGGGGTCGCTCGGGTTGGAGCTGCACAGCGGCAAGACCAAGGTCGTGTATTGCAAGGACCGGAAACGAAGCGGGA
>JBLINY010000139.1:0-10761 GCA_047638695.1 Acidimicrobiales bacterium
CTTCGCGATCGGTCCGCCCAGGCAGTTCAGCGGCCGTTGTTCGTGGCTCGTGCACTTGTGAAACGCGCTGGGGCTCCGTACCCTCGCCATGGTGAACGACGCGGGTGTGAGCGATCCCGACGATGGATGGGTTTCGGCCGCCACCGTTGGTCGGTTACCCCACTACCTGCGTGCTCTCATCGACCTCGCTAGCGAGAACGAAGCGAGTGTTTCGTCGGATCGTCTCTCGGAGCTCACCGCCGTGAATCCGGCAACGGTTCGGCGCGATCTTGCGTCCCTCGACATCTCCGGGACGAGAGGCTTGGGCTACGACGTCAAATATCTGGTGCACGAGGTCAGCGTGGTCCTCGGCCTCAGCCAAGACTGGGCTGTTGCCATCATTGGTGCCGGTAACCTCGGTCGTGCTCTCGCCAATCATCAGGGTCTAAGTAGCCGGGGCTTTCCAGTGCGGGCAATCGTCGACGTCGATCCGTCACTGGTCGGAAGCGATGTCGCCGGTCTTGCGGTTGATCATCTCGATGACTTGGGTGCCGTGGTCGCTGAACGCGATGTCGCCGTTGGGGTGATAGCCACGCCGGCTGAGGAGGCGCAACACGCTGCGGACCTGCTGATCGAAGCCGGCGTGTTGTCGATACTGAACTTCACGTCGACCTCGCTGGTGGTGCCGGATCACGTACAAGTGCGCCGAGTCGATCTGGCCACCGAGCTTCAGATACTCAGCTTCTACCAGCAGCGCACGGCCGGTGCCCGTTCAGGTGCAGGTGTCCCTCTCGGTGTTGATCCGGGCCTCGAGGTAGACGCGTGACCCATCTCACCTCGGCTCCGTTGCTGCTTTCGGCCCGGAAGCCGCGACACTGGGTACTCGCCCGCCTTGCTCTATCCCTCGATCAGAACGTCGCTCCATGACCGTCATCTCTATTGGCTTGAATCACCGCTCGGCCCCGATCGCCGTCGTCGGCGCCCTTGCCATTCCCGCTGATCAGCTGGGCAAGGCGTTGGCCGAGGTGATTTCGAGTCCCTGCGTGAACGAAGCCGTCGTGCTCTCGACGTGCAACCGCACCGAGGTATTCGTCGATGGCGAACGATTCCACGATGCCTATCACGACGTGCGCGATGCGCTTGCCGTCGTCACCGGTGTCCCGGTCGACAACTTTGTGTCGCATTTGGTCGTCCGCTATCACGACGAGGCGATCGAGCAGCTGTTTCGGATCACGGCGGGACTCGAATCGATCGTTCTGGGCGAACACGAGATCTTGGGACAAGTCCGGTCGGCGTGGGACAGCGCTCGGCACGAGGGCACGTCTGCCACCGTCCTTGATCCGTTGTTCCAGCATGCCCTCACCGGTGGGAAGCGGGTGCGCACCGAGACCGCCATTGGCCGTCACACCGCATCGCTTTCGCACGCTGCGGTTCGTTTGATTCGTGAGCGCATGGAACTCGATGGCCGCCGCGTGCTCTTGGTCGGCAGCGGTGACGTTGGTGCGTCGATTGCCACAGTCTTAGGCAAGGAAGCGGACCTCGACCTAGCGGTCGCCAATCGTACGGCCTCTCGTGCCGATGATTTGGTCGCCGAACTCACTACGAGTGGGCTGGCGGCCAGGACTGTTGAAATGGAGCGGCTCGGCGAAGCCATCGCTTCCGCCGACATAATCATTGCCGCCACGGCGGCGCCAGACTTTGTGGTCGATGCGGATGCCGTTTTACCCACCGACCATGATCGCCTCTTCCTCGACCTGGCGTTACCTGCCGATATCGATCCTGCGATCGGCCAGCTCGACCGCTGTCAGCTGCTGGTGCTTGAAGACCTACAGGAGTTCGCCAATCGGGGCATCGAACGCCGCCGCGGCGAAGCAGTTGCCGCCGAGGGCATTGTGGCCGATGCCATTGCCAACTATCGCCGGGCCATCAGTGCTCGCGAAGTCGCTCCGCTGCTCGGTTCCCTCCACCGCCGGGCTGACCAGATTCGACGGGGCGAACTTGAGCACTACCGCGTTCGCTTGGCCGCCCTTGAACCGGGTGAACTCGAAGCGGTTGAAGCCATGTCGAAGGCGATAGTCGCCAAACTTCTTCACGATCCATCCAAGGAGCTGCGGCTCGCCGCAGGATCGCCCCGAGGCGAGCGACTGGCCGAAGCGGCGAGGGAACTGTTCGACCTCCCGTGAGTCTTCGAATCGCTACGCGCCGGAGCCCACTGGCCCTGTGGCAGACCAATCACGTCGTCGATCTTCTTGGCCTTGCTCGCCCAGACCTTGAGGTTGAGATTGTCGGTCTCGAGACGACCGCCGATCAGAACCTCAGTGTCTCGATCTCCGAGATCGGCGGCAAAGGTGCTTTCTGCAAGCAGGTTCAGCAGCTCGTGCTCGATGGCCGAGCTGATATTGCGGTTCATTCTGCCAAGGACCTTCAGGCCATCACGCCTACAGGTCTGATGATCGGAGCGTTCCCCGAGCGGGGCGACGCTCGCGACGCATTGGTTGGCTCGCAGCTTGCTCAACTTCGAAAGGGGGCGTTGGTCGCCACCGGCTCTCAGCGCCGCCGGGTTCAGCTGGCCGAGGCCCGTCCCGATCTTCGGTTTGCAGAACTTCGAGGGAATATCGCTACTCGCCTGGGTCAGCTCGGCACCTTTGACGCCATCGTGATGGCAGTCGTCGCCCTCGAACGACTACAGATCGTGTCGCATCAGATTGACCCGCTGGCGGCGGAAGTGATGCTTCCCCAGGTGGGTCAGGGAGGACTCGCAATCGAATGCCGCTATGACGACCCTGATGTCGCCGGCTTGCTGGCCGCGATTGACCACCGGGCCTCCCGCCAACTCATTGAGGCCGAGCGAGACTTTCTGACGGAGTTGGGAGGCGACTGTGACCTGCCAGCCGGTGCCCATGCTCGCTTCAATGCTGCCGAGCCCGGAGGCGATGACCCGTCGATCACTGTCGTTGGGATGTTGGCAACCGACACATCATCGCCGGTGCATCGCTCGGCCGTGAGCGGTCTCGAATCAGACCGACCCGGGAGGGAACTGGCCCGAAGGCTGAGGGCCAGCGTGTGACGGTCCCGAAGGCTGAGGGCCAGCGTGTGACGGTATCGCGTGTGAACAGCGCGAGATTGGCCGGGATCAAGGTGGTCGTCTGTCGACCGGTTGATCAGGCTGCTTCGCTTGTCGAGCGACTGACCGCACATGGCGGTCAGGTAGTGCTCGTGCCGTTGGTCGAGGTTGCCAGGCCCGATGACGACGGTCGTGATCTGGTCGAAGCGCTTCGAGATCTGGCCGCCGTCGACTGGATGGTCTTCACCTCAGCCAACGGCGTGCGAGCGGTTGTTCACCATCTGGGCGACCTCGCAGACCTTTGCCAGTCTGTCTCAGTCGCAGCCGTTGGAAAGGCGACGGCTGCCGCTGTGGCCGATGCCGAAGGGGCGGTCGACTTCGTATCTCCCGTCGCTACTGCTGCTGCCCTCGCTGACTCGCTCCCCGTTAACGCTGGCACCAGAATCTTGGCACCGCTCGGACAGCTGGCGGGAACTGACTTGGCCGATGGCCTTCGGCTCCGAGGGTGTGAGGTTCGAGTGGTCGAGGCCTATCGGATGCACCCGGCCAAGGCGCTTGGAGCTGAGCTTTTGGCTGAGGTTCAACGAGCCGATGCCGTGCTCTTCACTGCACCTTCCCTGGTCGATCGTTTTGCTGACCTCTCGATTTCGCCGCCGCCATGCGTCGTCAGTATCGGTCCGCGGACGGCTCAGCGAGTGTGCGACCAGGGCTGGCAGAACGCGGCCGTCGCCGATCCTCACTCCGAGGATGGGTTGATTACGGCGTTGATCAATAGCATCGAGGCATGAGTTTCCCCGAGAGGCGCCCACGTCGGCTCCGTCGTACGTCTGCTCTTCGTGGACTTGTGGCCGAGACGTCGCTTGCTCCATCCGACCTTGTTGCTCCCCTTTTCGTGCGTGAGAACATCGATGAGCCGCAGCCAATTGAATCCCTGCCAGGTGTTGTCCAGCACACCCGGGCTTCGCTGGTGGCTGAGGCCGAGCGGCTTGTCGGGTTGGGTATTCCGGGCCTCATGCTGTTCGGGGTACCCGCAGCCAAGGACGCTCAAGGTTCGGAGGCGTGGAACCCCGACGGCATCGTGCAGTTGGCCTTGCAAGATCTTCGGGCTGCTCACGGTGATCGGCTGGTGTTGATGGCCGACCTCTGCGTTGATGAGTACACCGACCATGGTCACTGTGGCATCGTTGATGCGGGTGGCAACGTCGACAACGACGCCACGCTCGAGCTGTACGGTCGAGTGGCCGTCGCCCAGGCGGTGGCCGGGGCTGATGTGGTGGCTCCTTCGGGGATGATGGACGGTCAGGTCGCCTTCATTCGCAGGAGTCTTGACGACGCTGGGTTCATCGAGACCTCCATCCTTGCCTACTCGGCGAAGTACGCCAGCTCTTTCTATGGTCCGTTCCGTGATGCGGTAGATGTAACTATCGCCGATGGCGGCGACCGCAAGGGCTACCAGCAGGACATCCGCAACGGCCGGGAAGGCCTCGAAGAGATTCGGCTCGACATCGCTGAAGGTGCTGACATGGTGATGGTCAAGCCAGCCGTTCCGTACCTCGATGTGTTGCTGCGAGCCAGGCTCGAGGTGGATGTCCCCTTGGCCGCATATCACGTCAGCGGTGAGTACGCGATGCTCAAAGCGGCGGCAGCGAACGGTTGGATCGACGGGGAGGCCGCTGCTCTCGAAACGCTCATTGCCATCAAACGAGCGGGCGCCGATTTTATTCTCACCTACTTGGCGGCAGAGGTCGCAGAACTGCTGGCCCGATGAGCAAGGACACCAACGCCGAACTATTTGCCCGAGCCCAGGCGGTGCTGCCCGGCGGCGTCAACTCGCCCGTGCGAGCTTTCTTGTCTGTCGGTGGAACGCCCTATTTCGTCGCCCGAGCCGAAGGCGCCAACGTCTGGGACGAAGAGGGAACGCAATACATCGACTACGTCCAGAGCTATGGGGCCTCCATCCTCGGTCACGCCAACCCCGGTGTGCTGAGCGCCGTCGCCGAGGCTGCGACCCGCGGAACCACCTTCGGAGCCCCGACTCGCAGCGAGGTTGAGCTTGCCGAGCAGATCACCGCCGCCGTACCCGGGCTCGAGATGATCCGCATGACCTCGTCGGGTACCGAAGCGACCATGTCGGCCATACGCCTGGCCAGGGGAGCGACGGGGAGATCGAAGGTCGTGAAGTTTGCGGGCTGCTATCACGGCCACGTCGACTCGTTGCTTGCCGACGGTGGTTCGGGCGTTGCCAATCAGGGACTGGTCGGATCGGCAGGCGTCACACCATCGGCCGTCGCTGACACCATCGTGGCGCCCTACAACGTTGTGCCGGTTCTCGATACCGACGTCGCCGTACTGGTGGTAGAGCCAGTCGCAGCGAACATGGGCCTGGTCGAGCCCGAGCCCGGGTTTCTCGCTGCTCTTCGCGCCGAGTGCGACCGGGTTGGAGCGCTGCTGTTCTTCGACGAGGTCATCACCGGATTTCGACTCGGGCGGGGTGGCTCCACGGTCTGGTCTGGCGTTACGCCCGACATTTGGGCGTTCGGTAAAGTGATCGGCGGAGGTTTGCCCGTGGGGGCATTCGGTGGCAGCCGCGAGATCATGGGCAACGTGGCCCCCCTCGGCCCGGTGTATCAGGGCGGCACGTTGTCGGGGAACCCGTTGGCAACCGCAGCCGGTCTGGCCGCACTGGAACAGCTCACTGACTCTGCCTACGACGAACTCGCGGGCCGAGCCGAACAGCTGGCCACCGGCCTTGCCGATGCCGTCTCCTCGGCTGGCCTCGCGGTGCAGGTCCCACGGGTAGGACCCCTCGTCGGCATTTTCTTCACCGACCGGCCCGTCCGCGACTATGACGATGCCAAGGCAGCAGCCGACAACGGGATCTACCGAGCCTTCTTCCACGGGATGCTCGACCGCGGCATCGCCTTTGCCCCCGGGGCCTACGAAGCAATCTTCCCGAGTCTCGCCCACACCGAGTCTCACATAGCTCAGACAATCGAGGCCGCACACGCTGTGGCCGCGGAGCTCGCTCGCCTGTAGCTCCGTCTTGCTGCCTTTGGGGTGCCCGCTTTGGTTTAGCCAGGGCCGGTTTTGCTCGTCCTATGCCAGTGAGCCGGTGCGCAGCACGAACTCGAGGCTTTCGCTGAAGCCCGTCATCATCGTGCTCTGAGTGTTAGTGCCCGCGTTGAGACGACCGGTCCAGAAGGCCAGTCCGGCGGTATCTGGTGGCCGAATCAAGACATTGGCATAGACCAGTTCGACGAAGCGGTCGTTCGGCAGGTTGCCGTACTGGGCCTGGAACTCGGCCGACGCAACGAACCCGTTGGCGATTGAACCCAGTGAGCTGCCGGTCTCATACCGGTCGGCCCAGAACGCCAGTCCCGCACTGTCTGGTTCACGTTGGAAGAATGCAACGTAGAGGCGGTAGACCTTGCTCTCGGCCGACGTCATCGCAGCAACGGTGTCCGTCTTGGTGACGTACTCACCCGACTCTGAAAATCCGATCATCATGGCCCCGCGGCTGTTGCCTGCGTTTAGGTAGCCAACCCAGAACGACCCGCCTTCGGGGTCGGGCGCCCGGCCCTGCACGTTCTGGTACACCCGATTTACGAAGTCAGTGTTGGATAGTGACCCGTAGAGATCGACAAATTCGGGGCTGCGCTCGAACGCAGCCGAGATGGCCCCGAGTGAAACGCCCGAGGCCCGCTGGCCTAGCCAATAGTCGAAGCCCGTCTGGTCTGGAGCTCGAAGGAAGTAGGCCTCGTACAACCGACTGACCTGCCCGTCGAGGGCGAAGGGGCGAACAAGGCTGTCGCTGACCCCAATGATGGTCGAGTAGCTGTAGTCGCCCTGGCCCTGCGCGTTTTCCGCCTTCACCCGGAACTGGTAGGGCGCCTTGGCGAGCGTTGGGGTGCTGATGCTCGTGTTGGCCGTGGTGCCGAGGCTGGTCCAGGCCCCACCGACTGGCCGGTACCCGGCGATGTAGGTTTCGGTGCCTCCACCTGAGGGGGCTGGTGCCTGCCACGAGACCGTGCGGCTGAGGCCGACACCGTTCGATTGGACATACTTCGGCATGTTCGGGGGGGCCGCCAACTGCACGGTCTGGGAGACGCCGACGGCGGCTCCCTCGTCGTCAAAAGGAACAAGTTCGACGAGGTAACTGCTGCCGTTGGTCAGTTGGCTGATCGTCGCAGCATCGTTGGCACCGGCAACCGTTGTCTGCGATACGACTTGGCCGCCTGAGGAGGCTCGAAGAAGGTAGGTGACAGGCGGAGTGCCGTAGGCGCCGATGTTGTGGTTCCACGTAACTTCGACTCGCCCCGGAGCCGGTGTTACGGCGGTGATACTCGGGGTGATGGCCCGAGGGACAACCCCCCACCCCTGTTGGGCCAGAACCCCGAGCACCGCACCATCGAGAGCGCGCCGAACCTGACCCGAACCGAGGGCTGGGGTCATCAGGACACCCGGGTCGCTGCCGCTGTAGGAGGTGTCGAAGTGCGAGAAGCTGCTTCCGTTCTGGAACGTCGATGGGGCGTAGACCTTGTGTAGACGGCCGCCGCCAACGTCGAAGGCCAGGTTGCCGGCGGTGAGGGCTCCGTTGGGGTTGGGCCCATCCAATAACGGGACGGTGCCGTTGTAGATGAACGAGTCGTAGATGAATCGCGGGAAACCAAGCTGGGGTTGAGCAAATCCGCTGCCATCGGGGTCTTGGGCTGAGCCGAGGAATCCCAGGCCGTGACCGACTTCGTGGAGGACAACCGAGTACAGATCGATCTGAGAAGAACTCGGAGATGAGTCGAGTGACACGTACCAATCGTCGAACTCAAAGGCACAGCCTTCGTTGGCCGTGAGTTCGGCGTTCAATGTGATCTCGACCTCAGATCGAGTGCCGTTTTGATCGGAGTTGCTAAGCGTGTGGGCGAGGGCAGCCGGGAAGATGAACGATGAACTTTGACCGAGGTAGATGTCCGTGGGGCCAGCGAAGCCCAGCAGTCCGGGGCTGTTGAAGCACTCCCAGAAGACGCGCACGGTGATCGGCACGCTGGTTTCGAGGGCCGCATCCCAATCGCTGATCGCAGCGGCGATCACGGTGCGCACATCGGCCGGCACGCCTGCTTCAAAGCTTGGCACGATGCCACCGGAGAGCCCGGCCCGGCCAGCCGGGATGTCGATGGGCTGGCGACTGCCATCAGCGAAGGCATTTTCGAGAGCGGCAGTTCGCTTCCGGACGGCGGCGACCTTGGCTTGGACGGCCGCGCTCTCGACGTTGATTCGCTCATCGGAAGTTTCGATAATGATCGGCCCGGGCTCGCGAACGAACTCTGTAGCAAATGAATCGGTGGCAAATGACTCAGCGATTTGTCGGCGACCGCGCGTGTCCGCCGAGCTCGGCGTTACGACCGCAGTGAGACTCAACGCCGCGGCAGCGCTGGCCAGCACCAGATTCTTGAAACGCATGGATCCCCTTTGTGCGCCGGACTCGCCCAGGACTGGCGATCCAACAGAATCACATCAAGCTAGAGGAGTTCTGCCTGCCCCTGCGAAGGCAATCTTTCTCAGCGAGAGGTTCTCGCGAAAGCCGTGGGACTCGCTGCCGGGTAGGCCGTTACTCGCTGGCTGCAACCTCTTCTTCGGCCGCATGCGGACCCGGGCACTCGCTTTTGTCTTCGATGGCACCGGTGGCCCCGGGGGTGTATTCCGGGCTTGCACAGGCCAAGAGGAGGTCGAGGTCGATAGGTTTCTCGACGCCGCTTTCGATGGCTTCGCGCAGGTGCTCGATCCACAGTTGGTAGGACTCGCTCGAAGTGTCTTCGCCCGAGAGGACGGCCCTCTCATGGAAGACCACGAGCTCGAGCTCGGTGAGGCTCAACCCACCGATTTGAGCAGGCATGGCACCGTTGCCGCGGGCACCCGAGACACGCTGGCCACCATCACGAGCTGGGTCGCCGTAGGCCTCGTCGAGGATCGGAGTAGAGCCGCGGGCCACATGCGCCATATGGTCAATAGCTTCCGGGAAGGTGGCGATGACTTCGCCGTTAGTGAATGCGTAGCCGGTGGCACCGTCGCCGCCGGCACCGTGGCATCCGGCGCAACCACCGGAAGTGTAGACCTCGGCTGCATCAATGAACAGGAGATCTTCGACCTCGGGCTCCTGCATTGTGCCGGCATAGGCGAGAGCCCAGACCGGTAACGCAGCGACCAGACCCATGGCCCACAGCGGCATCTTTTTGCGAGACTTGGCGGCGGCGATGTATGGAGGGTCGGGAGCGGCCACAGGGGTCGGCTTGTCGGCGGGCACTACCGCCGCTGCGTCCGCCAGTGCCTTCGGGCCGGTTGCCACGGGGGCTGCAGACTCTGTGGCAGCGACGACCTCGCTACCGCTGGGAGCATCACCAGCGTCGCCGCCGGTCTTGCCCGACTTGGCGGCCTTGCTTCGTTTGAGGAGATGTTCCGGGATCTCGGTCATACCAGCGGTAACTGTAGGCGCTTCGGTGGGCGAACAACCATTCTTTCCGAGGCTCTTTCCAACCCACATCGGCCATCCCAACCGCCCTTGTCTTTCACATTCGGAAAATCCCGTGCTACAACCAGCCGATGTGACAGCAGACCGGGGTACGGTTTGCGCTGCGCGACCTTTGGTCGAGTAGATTGTGCACTAGTTCACAAAGTGCTCGCCAAGGCAAGCAATTTCGTTAACGCCCCACCCCTCGAGACAACCAGGAGCCCAGCGTGGTCGCCCTCGTGGCATCGACACTCATTGCCGTGATTATGGCCGGTGGTATCGAGTGGTACGCCAAACGCCGTCCCGCCGGTGCACCCGTGACCTGGGCCGAAGCGATGGTCGGCTCGGTCTACGTCTTCTTCGTCATGTTCCTCGTGTTCGGCGTAGTCCCGCACCAGTGGCTCACCCTGGCCGAGAACGAGTGGAGCTTCCGGGCCGATCGCCTCTTCGATGCGGGCGGTCTCATCAAGGCCAAGAGCCAAGGTGGCTGGTTCCCATTCGAAGTCACCCTCCGGGTCGTCTCTGACTCAATCGCGGCCATCATCTACATCGTCTTTCTCGGTGGTCTGCAGACGATGTGGGGCCGTTGGCAGAAACGGGGCGATCGGGCAAACACCCAGGCCGCCGCCATCCCCAAGAGTGCGTACGGTCGTCCTCTCGTGAGAAAAGGCTGATCGGTCATGGTCACCACCGACGCCAATCCGCCGCTTCCGGAGTTTCGCGACGACTATGTCCTCGTTGAGGTCGATAGCGACTATCTGGGGAGGGCCGTCAAGCCCAAGCAGTTCATCCATATCGACCAGTCCGAATGCATTGCCTGTGAAGGCTGCGTCGACATCTGCCCGTGGAAATGCATCCACATGCAGCCCACGGAGGCCATCTCCGAGAGCTTTGGCATTGCCAAGCCGGGCGACGATCCCTCCGATGCCTTCATCTTCACCATTGATGATGACGTCTGCACTCGTTGCGCCCTGTGCGTCGATCGTTGTCCGACCGGCGTGATCATCCTGGGCAAGATCGACACCGCCAATATCAACGGCGACCACCACCAACGAACTGACTCGCACGGCTATGGCTACGGCATGCGCCTCGCCTGAGCTAAATCGACCGAAAGCACCTCCCAGGAACCCCAATGGCAAAGTCGATTCAAGACAAGCCCACAATGGCCGAGAAGGCACAGGCCCAGATGTCGCAGATTACGGGCAACGTGCAGAGTTCG
>JBLINY010000140.1:0-10541 GCA_047638695.1 Acidimicrobiales bacterium
TAGAACGCGACCGCTCGCTTGGTGCATGCGGCGGTGAAACCGCCGACGACCTTTGGTGTGTTGCGCAGGCCGTACTGTGGATTGCCGGGGTCGATGCGTTCGGGAGAGTACGCGAGCGAGAAATCGATGCCGGCGGTGAGTCCGCTGCCTTCTTCGAGGATGGGGCGAACGACGTCGTCAGTGGTGCCGGGGTAGGTCGTCGACTCGAGCACCACAAGCGTGTCGGCGGTCATGTTGGCTGCGATCGATGCGGCCGACGACTCGACCGCCCGAAGATCTGGGGTGGTGTCGTCTCGAAGCGGAGTGGGCACACAGATCACGACGGTGTCGGCTGTGGCGATACACGCGGGGTCGGTTGTGGCGCTGAACCCGCTGGCGAGCATCGATGCGATATCGTCGTTGCTGATATCGTCGATGTGCGAGCGTCCAGCGTTCAGCCCATCGACGGCGCGGTCAGAGACGTCGAATCCGACGACCTTAAGTCCGGAAGCAACCGCCTCTTTCGCGAGTGGTAGGCCGACATACCCCAGGCCGATGATGACAAGCCTTCGACTCATGCACACTCCTCATTGTGTCGAGCCTCAATGCTAGAGGTCCCGACTACAGTCGGCGCACATGCCGTCTGCTTTCGTACCTGCATCTCCGTTTCGATCGATCGTGCCGATTCGCCGGCTGCCAATTGAACCGGCAGTTGACCTGACTCGCGAACGATTTGAGCAAGAATACGGCGAGGATCCAGAGGATCGTGGCGGCTGGCTTCACCAAGACGACTGGTATCGCCTGACGTTCGCGCTGAACGCAATTCGCCGCGGTGGGCGATTCCTGGATGTCGGCCTGGGTGCGGGCCAATTCATCAATGCAGTGGCCGCAACCGGTTGGTTCAGTGAGGTGCATGGATCCGACCCAACGAGGTTCAACAAGTACCAGGAGTTCGTCCCGAATATTCAGCGGATCGATGCCAGTGTTGCCGAATTGCCATACCCGGATGACCACTTCGACGTTGTTACTTGCATGGAAGTCCTTGAGCATGTGCCGGACGAGATCTTCGAGGCGAGCTTCAGTGAGCTTCGACGGGTTTGCCGCGGGCAGCTTTTAATGAGTGTGCCGTACGAGGAGCCGGAGCCGATTTATTCGAGTCACCGTCGCCGGTTCGAGGCGGAGGATATCTGGCGTGTTTTCCCGGAGTCCGAGCGGGTGCTTCTCAAAAGGCCGCGGACACCGTGGGCATTGATGGAGGAATGGTGTGGCCCCGGCCAGGCGCCAATGTCTGCCCTGCGGTTGGGAGCAGTCGAGGCCGTACTCGCCGCCGGGCCTGCGCCAAGCCAACTCAGGCAAATGCTGCCTCGCCCTGCCGCTGCGCCGATCGAGGCTGCTGCGCCCGCTAGCGGCCGAGTTCGCTCAATGTTGAACAAGTTGCGGTCGTAGCGCACCGATCGACCCGATGGCATTGAGCCTCAGGCCGACTCGTACCTTACGAGCACATCATGTGCGGGCCCGTCATCGACGATCTTGCCCTTCTCAAGCCATATGACTCGTTCACAAGAGCGCCGTAGTTCACCGAGCACGTGGCTCACGATCACTATGGTGCCCGCTTCCTTCTTGTGAAGATCGAAGCGTGCCGCGCTCTTTTCGCGGAACTGGCGGTCGCCGACGGCGAGCGCTTCGTCGATCAGTAATATGTCAGGTGTCACAGCGGTGGCTATGGCGAAGTGCAGCCTCGCGCGCATGCCGCTTGAATATGTATCCATTGGGTAGTCGATGAACTCTTCGAGTTCGCTGAAGGCAATGACACCTTCTTCAAGCGAGTCCAGCTCGGCGCGTCGAATTCCTTGTGCCAGTAGGCCAATTTGGATATTCCGTCGGCCCGACATTCGCGGTCGCAATACCGCACTCACGCCGAGGAGTGTCGGCATCGTGTCGACGAGAACGTCGCCGCGGGTCGGGGGGAGTAGCCCGGCAATCGTTCGAAGAAGGGTGCTCTTTCCAGATCCGTTGGATCCAACGATGCCAACACTCTCACCTTTCATGATGTCGAGAGTCACGTTTCTGACCGCAGAGATCGTGCGTCCTGAGGAAACAGACCCGCGAAGTCGATCGCGAGCTGTCGGGTGGCGGCCCCGCACCAGGTATTCAACGTCAACGTCGCGACATGCGATCGCGATCCCTGCCATCAGCTTGCTCGTCCGTAGCCGGCTTCACCGGAACGAAAGAAGATGAATCCGGCGACCGGTGTGACGATCGCCCAGACGAGGGCGCCGATGATCGCCCACCCTGCGATAGGTGTGCCTAAGAGCGCCCATCTCCAGAGAGTCAAGTAGTCGTACAACGGATTCAGCGCAAACGCTGAGCGCCAGCCGCCATGGTCGACGAACCGGTCGACCGAGTACAAGACGCCCGACATGTAAAAGAGCAGTCGGAAGAGGAACGGGAGTGTGTTCTCCATGTCCGCGTAGAGATGGTTGAGGCGAGCAACGAAAAAGCTCCCGCCCAAACTGAATAGCGATTGGAGAAGGAAGATCGGGGCGAGCGCGAGCCATCGAAGATCAGGGAAGTTGCCGAATGCAAGCACCGTGGCCAGCATGACGAGGAAGTTGGGAGCGAAGCGGATCGCGCTTGCCACAGCGGTGGAGAGTGGCAGGACGGCTCGCGGAAATCGAATTGCGCGGACCAAGCCAATACTCGCCGAGACGGACTTCGCTCCGTTGGTGATCATCCGATTGCTGTAGAGGAAAGTGAACACGCCGATCGTCAAGAACGCGATGTAGTCGTCGACGCCGCGGCTGACATCAAGGATGATCCCGAACACGAGGTAGTAAACGCTGACAGAGAGCACTGGATTGATGATCAACCAGGCATTTCCGAGTAAAGTGTTCGCTTGTTCCACACGTAGTTCGTTCAGCGGCACCTGGACGATGTAGTCCCGGCGGTGCCAGAGACCGCGCATGTATCCGCCCAACGGGTCGACCTGATTTGCCGGCACAAGGCCGTGGAGGTCGTTGTCGTGTGACTCGGTCATTGGACTGCTTGTCGATTGGTCGACCAGTGAAGGGATGCCGACGGCGACTGGTACTGTAGTCGGGTGCTGTTCGTCCTCAATACCGGGCGCGCTGGTTCGCGCACTCTCGCCAACGTCCTGTCGCAACACCCCGAACTGATCTGTACCCACGAACCACTCCCTCGGCTGATCGAGGAGACGGTCGCCTTCCGCTATGGCCGGTTGGCGGCAGACGACCTGGCTCAAGCGCTCGCTTCGCGACCGGCCAGCATCGACGGTCGCCGGTATTGCGAATCGGCAAATCGGCTTTCGCTCGCCATTCCGGTACTGGCGTCGACCTTTCCGGACGCACAATTCCTGTGGTTGACCCGTGATGGGCGAGACGTCGTGTCCTCGGGAATGCAACGCGGCTGGTTCGACGCGTCGGTCGCTAAAGAGACACCATGGGAGCGGCATCGCCTCAGAGGCGATGAACTCGGCGAAGTCGATCCAGAGGAATGGAACGCGTGGTCACCGTTTCGTCGAGTGTCCTGGTTGTGGCGTCGGACGAACGAGATTATTGAGACGGATCTCGGCGCGATCGACGAAAGCCGCAGCATGCGGATTGGGGTCGAGGAGTTAGGGGCCCGGATGCCCGACGTGGCTCGCTTCCTTGAGGTCGTTCCGATCGACTGGGTGGTGCCTCGAATGAACGCCCGGAGCGAACGTCCTGACACTGGCCCCGGAACGATTAACGCAGTGGAGCGAGTTTTCTCTCTGGCCGACTGGAGCACAGCCCAGGCCGGGGAATTCGAGATTGAGTGCGGGTCGGTCATGGACGGCCTCTACCCGGGCTGGCGAACAAACACCGATCGGGGAGACGCTGTTTCGGATCAAACCGATGACATTTCGGGGATCCGGATAGATCTTGCCGACCTTCGCGTATTACGTGGCGAATTGGGTTTGCTGTCCGCTCATGCGCTGCGAGCAGATCGCCGTGTCGCCTCGGAGACTGCTGAGCGAAGGGCCCTGTCGGAACGGCTCCAATCGCGCGAAGATCGGCTCGCTGAGCTCCATACGCTCATACGTAGCGACCGTGAGAAGCTGCAGAAGCTCAACGACAAGAAAAGCGCGGTCACAGAGGCGCTGCGCGTCGCAGACAAGGCTACGAAGACCCATTTGTCGTCCCTTGAGACTGCAAATGGGCGCATTGTTGAACTCGAAGGACTTGTTTCGAAGAGCGATAAGAGCTCGGTAGTTCTTCGGGAGCGGGTAGCGGCCTCGGAAAAGGAATTGCTCGAGGTTCGTGCCTCGGAGAGTTTTCGACTCGGCCACGCTCTCGTTCGCTCGGTTCGTCTTCCGCTGCGGGTCGCCCATGGACTTGCGTGGCGATCGCGCCGAATGCGCAACCGTCTACGGAGAGTCGGCCGGAAGGTCAATCCGGCGCCCGCACAAGTACCGGCTCCGAAGAAGGCGGGTCCCAAAAACGTCCAGGAGCCGACCCCGGTTACGCTCGATATTGAGGTGGGTTACGCGGATCTCGATCGCTTGGACAGCACCGTGATTTCTCCCGGAGCATTGTCGAGGTTTCGGCTCACATTGCCCGATCCGGAGACCGCGAAGCAAGAACTCGACGACGCCCTCGCGACACTCGCGGAGGATGGGGTGGGCGAAATCGTCGTGGGTGCAGACACCCCGGTCGACTCGGTTCTCTTTGTTCTCGGGTGTCTTGCCGATAGCGGCCGGTCAGCGCGAATCGAATCACGTCAACGGTCCGTCGTGCTCGTGGTGGGTCCAGGCGGCCAACTGCGAGACCGAGCAATGGCCGAAGCAGCAGTGCAAACAGCATCGCTCGTTGCTGGCCTCGCTGATGCCCAGTCTTCGGTCAAGAAGCTGAAGCAGTCAGTTGAGCAGGAGAAGAAGACACATGCGGCGAGGATCGAGAAGGCGCATGACAGCACTCAATATCGACTCGGTGCCGCGGTGCTGGAAACGATGCACAATCCGCTGAAAGTGGTGAAGTTTCCGGCTGAAGTCTGGCGGCTTCGAAAGCGTCGCTCCGGAACCGAGCCAGTTGTTCCTCTTGGCGCAGTCGAGATCGCGCCCTCGCTCAATCTTAAGGTGGTGTCGATTCTTGATGAGTTCACCCACGATTGTTTTGCTCCAGAGTTCGATCTGACGCCGCTCGACCGCAAGGCCTGGCGCTCTCAACTCGAGGGTGCTGAACTTGTATTCGTCGAGTCCGCGTGGCGCGGTAATGGTGGTTCGTGGAACTACACGCTCAACAAGTTCGAGAAGAACGGTGACGACCTTCGCGGTGTTCTCGACCACGCAAGGGAGGCGGGAATTCCCAGCATCTTCTGGAATAAGGAAGACCCGGTTTCTTTCGACGTCTTTCTGCCAGCAGCGGCGGCGTTCGACACCGTGCTCACGACCGACAGCGATGTTGTGAGCGACTACAAGAAGGCACTCGGGCACGATCAGGTAGACGCCTTGCCGTTCGCGGCTCAGCCCCGTCTCCACAATCCAATCGGTCGTGGCCGAGACGTTGCCGGCCGGGTGTGTTTCGCGGGAAGCTGGCGGGGGGACAAGTACGCACAACGCGGAAGCGACTTCGATATTCTGCTCGGCCCGCCGCTCGAACGAGGCGCACTCGATATTTATGACCGGTATGCGAGCGGCCCCGACGCCGAGAAGCTCGGATTTCCTGAACCGTTCAAATCGGCAGTTGTCGGTAGTCTTCCGTACTCCGAGATGGGTAACGCGTATCGCCGCTATGCCGCATTTCTGAACGTCAACAGTGTCCAGGAGTCGCCGACGATGTTCAGCCGTCGAGTCTTTGAGCTGCTTGCCTGCGGAACCCCAGTAATTTCGACGCCTGCCCAAGGAATTACCGAGCTGCTGGGGGAGACGGTTCTGGTAACAGACACTCGCCAGAAGACTGCTGACTATGTCGATTGGGTCCTCAACGAACCTGAGGAGCGCGATCAGTTCGCTCACCTCGGGTACCGACTCGTGCATCGGGAACATTCGTACGAGCAGCGAGTGGACGCCATGATCCGTCATGCTGGCTTGTCCGTCACTCGCCCTCGCCGCCGCGTCTCGGTGATCTGTGTCAGCAATCGCCCTGAGATGCTCGATCACGCGATCAAGAGCTACGAGCGGCAGACGTACGCCGACAAAGAGCTGCTCTTCGTGGCGAACTCCGCTGAATTCGACGACGCAATGTTGGAGTCGATCGCACAACGCGTGCCCGGCGCAAAGGTCTCGAGAGTCGATGATGCGGCGACCCTCGGTGAATGCCTGAACGCGGCCCTGAAGTCTGCTGAGGGCGAGTACTTCGCGAAGTTCGACGACGATGACCACTACGGCGATGAGTACCTCGCCGACCTGATGATGACCTTCCCCTACTCAGGGGCGGCCGTCGCGGGGAAGCAGAGCTACTACGCATATATGTCCGGACAGGACCGCACGGTCCTACGGTTTCCGGGGAAGGAATTCCGGAGCGCTCCACGCGTCGTCGGTGGCACGATCGTGGCCGACCGGGCTCAGGTCGACGGGATCAACTTTGAAGCGGTGCAGCGTGGTACCGACTCGCGGTTCCTCGGCGCAGTTATCGCCCGAGGTTTGACGGTCTTTAGCGCCGATCGATTCAACTTCTGTCAGGTGCGTCATGCCGATGTCACGTCGCATACCTGGGCAATCGAAGACGAGGACTTCTTGAAGGCTTGTGACGACGTCGGGTCGGGCTTCCGGCGGGATGCCATCTTCCTCTGATCATTGCCGCGGTGCCGCTACTCTCCCCGGTATGCACATGGTTTTGGTGGCTGGGGCTCGTCCGAATTTCATGAAGGTGGCGCCCGTTCTGTGGGCGGCTGAGAAACGCGGGATCGAGGTGACGCTCGTTCACAGCGGTCAGCACTACGACCACAACATGAGCGACGTCTTCTTTGAGGATCTCGGTATCCGCGCCCCCGACGTGAACTTGGGTGTCGGCTCTGGCACACAGGCCGAGCAGACTGCGGGCGTGATGGTCGAGTTTGAGAAGGTCGTGGCGCAGGGTGGCGTCGACATCCTCACTGTTGTTGGCGACGTCAACAGCACTGTCGCTTGTGGTCTCGTTGCCGCGAAGTTCGGAATTCATGTCGCCCATGTCGAGGCCGGGCTCCGGAGCCGCGACTGGGGTATGCCCGAAGAGATCAACCGTGTTGTTACCGACCGGCTCAGCGACTTTCTGTTTGTCCCATCGCCCGATGGTGTCGACAATCTTCGCGCCGAGGGTTACCGGGAGGACCAGATCCACCTCGTGGGCAACGTCATGGTCGACACGCTTCTGGCCAACCTCGACCGAGCCCGCGACCGCGACACGCTTGACGTCGTCGGGGTGATCGCCGGCGAATACGGCCTTGTCACCCTCCACCGGCCCTCAAATGTTGACGACCCCGAAGTCTTTGGCCCGATCGCGGATGCCCTTAACGCTGTCGCCGCCGACCTGCCTCTGGTCTTCCCCATGCACCCGCGGACCAAGCCCATGCTGGAGCGCTTCGCGTTGAGCGATCAGATTCGTCTGATCGAACCCGCCGGCTATCTGGATTTCATCGCGCTGCAGGCCGGCGCGAAGCTGGTGCTCACTGACTCTGGCGGGATTCAGGAGGAAACGACAATGCTCGGCGTCCCGTGCCTCACGTTGCGTGAAAACACCGAGCGGCCGATCACGGTTACAGAGGGCTCGAACCGAGTCGTTGGCACAAAGCCGGAAGTCATCGTCGCTGCCGCCGCGGAAGCGCTGGCCTTTGACGGCACGTACGCTCGTCCCGATCTGTGGGATGGGTCGGCGGCCGAGCGGATCATCGACGTGCTGCTCTCGGAGCCGCTGGCGGACCGACCTCGACCGACCGACCTTGTCAGCTAGACGGAGTTGAACCAGCTCTTCACTTCATCGGCGAGAGTGAGCGAGAAGGTTCGCGTGAGGTGATGGCTGTCGCGGTATTTGATCAGGCCGTCCGAGGTAACCGTGCTGCAAACGTCCAGATCGCATACGAGCGGAAAAGGGTCAATGGGACGGAAGGCCAGCGTCTCAGCTGCGGCTTGTTCGACTGCAGTAAGCGTCGCATCGCGGCGGGACGCGACAGCCGAGAACGAACACCCATCGAGCGTTGCCCCGACTGCCGAGAGGCAGTTTGGTGCGGCGAAGCCGGGCCATGGTGTGTCCGAGAGGAGAATGATGTCATCGCTCGTGTTGGCGAAAGACGCCACCGTGCGGTTGATCGCGTCGTCCCACACCGCGGGCGCGTCGGCGGAACTGACGAGGCCATCATTGATCATGAGCTTCTCGGTGTAGTTGGCTCGCGCCAGGAGCACGTGGTCGACGCCGCCAAGGTCGACGACCGATTGAGTGACTGCAGCTCGCCAGTCGTCACACTCGGAATATGCGCGTGCCTGTACCGTCAATTCTACTGTGTTATCGATGATTGAGCAGGCGGATTTCGTCCATGCGTAGATTTTCCAACCCTCTTCTCGCCCGACTAGATCCAGGACATCGAGCCATTGGCGGGCGTGGCTGTCGCCAAGGAGCACGATCGTTCGGTCGCCGGTTGGATCACCAAAGACGCAATTCGGTGCTGGCTCGACATCGTTGGTGTGCGCATGGCAGACGGAATCGAGTTGCACCTCGTCGGTCGCCGCAGCGGCCGGCGTCTGGGTAAGCGCGAACTCTCCGTCCGGCCCTTCAAAAACAACCTCGCGGTTGCCATTATCAACGACCGACAGCATCACAGCTCCGACGACGAGCGGGAGGAGCGTGAGCCCGAGACCGAGCGACAAAGTTGGCAGGTAGCCCCGCTTCAACCGCCCCGCGAAACGCACGGGATTCTCAATCGCGTGATGAGCGAACCAGGCAAGAACCAGTGACACCACGATTGACCCAGCGGTGACGACGCCAGGCCCGACGGTCCACTCGTAGCGGTCCCGGAGCAGCAGCCCGACTCCAATTGCCGGCCAATGTAAGAGATACCAGGCGTAGGAAAGCCGGCCCAGAAGGCGGAGCGGTGGCGCCCCGATTGCGCGTCCAACATGGGTGAGCCCTTGTGCCCCGGCCAAGAGCACGGTCAGGCTGCCGAACACGGGCAACAGTGCCGCCGTCCCGGGGAACGAAGTGGCTTCGTCGTAAGTGAAGATGGCAACCGCTATCGCGCCGAGCCCGATTGCGGCGATGAGATCTCTGGTTCCTCGGCTCAGCTGAGGAACCCGATGAATGGTGAGAGCCAGCCCGGCGCCCGCCGCGAGTTCCCAGAGCCGAGTATGGGTGAGGTAGTACGCGCCGATTCCCTCTCGGTCAGTGATGATCACAGAGGCGGCGAACGAAGCAACACCGACGATCCCCAACAGCACCCCAGAAGTCTGACCGTTCGGGCGGCGAGTCAGCCGAGCGATTGCGGCGCCTAGGGCGATGACCAGCGGCCAGATGACGTAGAACTGCTCCTCGATCGCGAGCGACCAATAGTGCACGAGCAGGCTGTCGGTGACCTCGGTGTCCGAATAGGCAGTTGCTTGGGTCGCATACCGCCAGTTCGCTACATAGAGGCTGGCTGCTCTGACGTCATCAACGAGTGCCTGCCGTGCCGTCGGTGGAAGCAGCCAAAGACCGGACAACAACGTCACCAGCAGTGTTGTTGCGGAGAGTGGCAGCAGCCGCCGGATCCGGCGAGCGTAGAAATCTCGCAGCGAAACTCTGCCCGTCTTCGCGACTTCGCGAGCGAGTAGACCAGTAATCAGGAAGCCGGAGATGACGAAGAACACGTCGACACCGACGTATCCGCCGGCGGTGGCGTCGACACCAGCGTGATACAGCACCACCGCGATGATCGAGATCGCTCGAAGCCCGTCGATGTCGCCGCGATATTGCTCGACCGGGTGAGGGGGGTCCCTCGTGAGGGGACTTTCGTACTGAGGCTTCACAGCCTGAAATGCTACTGGACGGTCTGTACCACCAGAGCCCGCTCGTGTGCGCTGCACTCGAAGGTGTGTTTCTTGAAGATTCCCACCTCGTCGCCTAGACGCAGTCGGTGAGCTCGTACGCAGGGTAGACCAGGCCGGTCTCGATCCAGCAGGGGAGTGTTTCGACTTCGATTCTCAACGTCACCCAGGCGCTCACGATCGGGAGACCGCACGTCTCGGCGGTCGTGGCGTCGAGCTCGGCCACCAAGGTCTCGAAGGCCTCGAGATCGGGCGGGGCGGTGTTGGCTTCGATGAAACTCGTGACAAGGGTCCGGGTTTCGGCGTCGAGTGTTGCCGCGGCGGCGTCGAGCTGACCAAGGTCGGGAACCGTGCCGTTCGGCGGTGGACCGTCGGTGAAGAGTCGCCCAAGCTCGGCGCACTCCGGGGCCCCAACAGGAGTTACCGGTCCGGGGGCGGAGACCACCGAGCTTCGGTCGATCTCGATCTCGCGTGGTTCGCCAGCCGGCACCCAGCGTTTGCCGTCGGCGTGCACGAGCTCCTCTGTCACACAGTCGACGGCCACATGGTTTCCGTCGTTCGACCAACACGGCAAAGAGTCGGGGCCAGAGTT
>JBLINY010000141.1:0-10270 GCA_047638695.1 Acidimicrobiales bacterium
TGCTCTCGTTCAGTTCGGTTCGCGACGCCGCGAACACGGTCAGCGGGGTGATTGCGGCCGGCATCGTGCCCGCGGCCATGGAGGTCATGGACCAGCGCATCACCGAGGCGGTCGAGAATTACGTACACGCCGGCTACCCACTCGATGCCGCCGCTGTGCTGTTGGCCGAGGTCGACGGACTCGACAGCGGCGTCGATATTGACGCAGATCGCATCCGCCAGATCGGGCTCGACAACAACGCCACCGATGTGCGTCTGGCCGAGGATGACACCCAGCGAGCACTGCTGTGGAAGGGCCGCAAGACCGCCTTTGGCGCAATCGCCCAAATAGCGCCCGACTACTACCTGCACGACACGGTTGTGCCTCGCTCACAGTTGGCCAACGTGCTCGAGGAGGTCTACGCCATCGCCGACCGTCACGGTTTGCTCGTGATGAACGTGTTTCACGCCGGCGACGGCAACTTGCACCCGCTCCTCATTTTCGATGGTCGCGAGCCAGGCGTGCTCGACCGTGTTCACGCCGCTGGCGACGAGATCATTACCGCTTCGCTCGATGCGGGCGGCGTGCTGTCGGGCGAGCACGGCATCGGGGTCGAGAAGCAGAAGTTCATGGAACGGATGTTCACTGCCGACGATCTTGACCATCAGAACCGGATACGCCAAGCCTTCGATCCGGTTTGCCGATCGAACCCGGGCAAGGTCATGCCGATGGGTCACAGTTGTGCAGACATCCAGGCTTTGCGAGACGTGCCCCGGGAAGTGTGGGGCTGATGGCCGACACCGCATCAGTCACCCTCGCCAGCACCGATCCGGTGTTGCAGTCGTTCGCCGATGAGATCGGTGATGCCGGGCCTGTGACCATTGCCGGGCGACGCACCCGTTGGGAGTTCGGCGGCGACGTCGCTGCCACGGCTCGAGTCCTCTCCGCTCCGGTTGGCATCGTCGACTACGTGCCCGAAGAAATGACGGTCACCGTTCGCTGCGGCACTACCACCCAGGAGCTCGGCGAGGCGCTGGCAGCCAAGGGGCAACGAACTGGCCTCCCTGAGCGGGGTGGCACCGTCGGTGGTGCTGTCGCCGTCGGCCAGAACCATCTCGAGGTTCTCGGTCGGGGCACCGTTCGTTCATCGGTGTTGCAGGTGCGGTACGTGTCGGCCGAGGGCCGGATTGTCAACGGGGGAGGGCCGACCGTCAAGAATGTCACCGGCTTCGACCTCCCTCGTTTGACGGTTGGGTCGCTTGGGACCCTCAGTTGTCTGGCTGAGCTCATCATTCGTACCAATCCGATTCCCGCTGTGAGCCAGTGGTACTGGGCAAATGATGCCGACCCGCAGGCTGCCTATCGAGCGGTTCTGGCACCGAGCGCCGTTCTGTGGGACGGCAGTGTCACGGCGGTTCTGCTTGAGGGGCATGCGCCCGACGTAAAGAGCCAGGCCAGCGAACTGGCATCGACCGGATCGTTCGAAGAGTGCGAGCCGCTGGCCGAGCCGGCTAGCTATCGGTGGTCGCTTACCCCGAGTGATATCGGCACCATCGACCACCACGACACCGGTCAATTCAACGCCCTGGTCGGGGTCGGAACGGTGTTTGCTGAGAAGCCGCAGCCGAAGCGCACCCTGCCTATTGCCCTCCAGACCGTGCATGACCGGGTGAAGGCACAATTCGATCCAACCGGCCGGCTCAACCCCGGCCGTAGCCCGGAGCTGGCATGAATCTCACGAGGAGCAACTGATGGATCTTCGTCTGGACGCCGACGATCTCAACACCTGTGTGCAGTGTGGGCTCTGCTTGCCCGCATGCCCCACGTATCGAGTGACGGGCGATGAGTCGATGTCGCCTCGTGGTCGTATCGCCCTCATGCGCGAGGTGCAGAACAACGATGTGCCCCTCACCGAGGATGTGATGCGGTCGTTCGAGAGCTGTGTCCAGTGTCGTGGCTGCGAGCCAGCTTGCCCTTCGAGCGTGCCCTACGGCCACCTAATGGAACAGGCACGCGAGACCTTGGCCGATCACAAGGAGATGACGCCGGTATGGCAGCGACTTGCCTTTAAACCGTTGCAGCATCCCAAGATGCTGCAGGCCGGGACGGCCGCCCTGTCGGTTGTTCAGAAGACCGGGCTGATCCCTAAACGGCTGGGCGTTCCCGATGGTCTCCCATTCAAACAAGAGCCGCTCGTGGCATCCGGCGACGACGTCTACCTCTTCACGGGCTGTGTGATGGATGTTTGGCAGCGAGACGTTCACCTCGCCAGCCAACGCGTGCTCGAGGCCGCTGGCTTTGGCGTCACACCCACGGGTGATCTGGCTCCGTGTTGTGGCGCCTTGCAGGCCCACGCCGGATTGGCCGGCGATACACGAACGCTGGCGCAGCGAATGATGGCTTCGCTCAAGCCAGGGCGGCCGGTTCTGGTCGATTCCGCCGGCTGTGGCGCTGCCATGAAGGACTACGGCCACCTTCTTGGAACCGACGAAGCCCGGGAGTTCTCGTCTCGAGTCTTCGACATTCAGGAATGGCTCGCCGACAACATGGCCGAACTCCCAGCGGCCGAACCGCTTGATCTGACGGTCGCAGTGCAGGATCCATGCCATCTTCGCCACGTGCAACGAGTGCACGAAGCAACCCGAGTCGTTCTTCGTCCGTACGTGCGCTCGCTCGTTGAACTCGACGACGATGGTTTGTGCTGCGGCGCGGGCGGCGCCTATTCGGTGCTCGAGCCAGAGCTGGCGGGGCAAATTCGCGATCGAAAGGTTGCGTCCATCAATCGGGCGACGCCTGACGTCGTTGCATCAGCCAACCCGGGTTGTTCGATGCACCTGGCCGGGGCTGGTGTCGCCACCGTTCACCCGATGCAGCTGCTGGCTCAGGCTCTGTCGCTGGTCTGAGGGTCATCGAGGGTCAGGTGTGCTCCTTGCTGGTGTGGTGTCTCTTGCCGAGTGGCCAGCGCCCAACCATCGTTTGAGGTCAGCCGGCCGGTCCAGGATGGTCGAAAACCGAAACCGGATCGGCCGTTGGCAGTCCGCGCTGCCAGGACCTGGTGGATCTGGATGTTGTTGCTGGCGAACAGTGAACTGGATGCTGCCATGTAAAGCTTCCAAACCCGGGCCCGCCCCTCGCCGACGAGGTCGACCGCCTCGTCCCAGTTGTTGTCAAGGTTGTTCACCCAGTGCCGAAGGGTGAGGGCGTAGTGCTCACGCAGGCTCTCGACGTTTCGAACCTCGAAGCCAGTGCGCTGGATTGTCCCAACGAGGTCGCCGATCTCATGAAGCTCGCCGTCCGGAAAGACGTAGCGATGGACGAAGCCTCGCCGATGAACGTGGGTTCGTTCGAGTCGCCGCGCCGGTCGAGAAGATGCGCGTGGTGTGCGGCCAATCTGGTGGTTCAGGAGCCTTCCCTCGTCGGTCAGCAGCGTGTACAGGATCTCGAAGTACTCCCGCTGCTGAGCGGCGCCGACGTGTTCGAACATGCCGATCGAGCTGATGGCGTCGAAGCGATCGGCAGGAAGATCTCGGTAGTCCTGGACTCGGATCGTTACCCGGTCGGCGAGCCGGGCCGCCGCCACCCGTTGTTTGGCTATCTCTGCTTGTTCGACCGAGATGGTGACTCCGACGGCTTTGACGCCGTGATGGCGCGCCGCATGCAGAACCATTCCACCCCAGCCACAGCCGACATCGAGAAGCCGCATGCCGGGCGAGAGATCAAGCTTTCTGGCGATCAGTTCGTATTTGTTGAACTGCGCCTGCTCGAGGGTGTCTGCTGCGTTCTCGAACACCGCGCAGGAGTAGGTCCAGGAAGGGCCCAGTATCAATCGGTAGAAGTCGTTCGACACGTCGTAGTGGTGTTGGATCGATGCCGCATCTCGGTGGCGGGTGTGGCGTCGTCGGACCAGCGAATGGTCCTCAATTTCCTCGGGCGGGAGGTCCGGTCGGTGCCGCCAAGGATCGACACCGACAACCCGAATGAAACGCAGCATCTCTTTGGTCCGCAGTCGCGCGTGCGGCAAGTCGGTCTGAAGATCGACGAGTGACCAAATGTCGCCTTCGATGTCCAGCGCCCCAGAGACGTAGGCACGAGCGAACCCCAGTTCGCCTGGTGCTCGCACCATGTGCCGTAATGCATCGTCACTTCTCAGGACAATGGTGGCCTTGGCATTCTCCGATCCAATCGTCTCCCCAGCGATGGTTCGAATACGTATGGGCAGGTCGCGGCCGAAGATCGCGTGGGCGAATTCGGTGGCGGCGTCTTCCGAATGATGCATCTGTGTTTCCCCCGGGAACGACAGCAGTGTTTTTGGATCTTGTGTGTTCTGCGGTAGTGCTTCGTTGATCAATTGCTTGGTAAATCGAACCCAGTATTCCTCGATGCGGTGTGGTCGGTCCACACTCCTTGTGGTTAATGGGCGCCGATGCCGCGATTCGAAGGCAGCTTGTGCGGAATCCGGGAACGACAAGTCGCCGGGTCGATAGGTTGGATGGGTGTCTGAACCCCTGACTCGTGACGGTGTCGCTGAGGTGGCGAAGTTGGCCATGCTCGAACTCACCGACGAAGAACTATCGACGTTTACCGGACAGTTGGCGGCTGTGCTCGAGCACGTTGCCGACATCGAGGCCCTCGACGTCGATGATGTTCCGCCCACAAATCATCCGTACCCGCTCGTCAACATCTTCCGCTCCGATGTTGTTGAGCCAACCGATGACATCACTCGTGAGGTCTTGGCCGCTGCGCCCGAAGCCGAAGACGACCAGTTCCGGGTGCCGCCGGCCCTTGGGGAGGAGATGTGATGTCCGCACCACAACCTTCCCGGACTGCCCGCTCGATTGTCGCCGCTGTCTCCTCCGGCGATGAGTCGGCCAGCGCCGTACTTGAGCCCTACCTCGCCCGGATCGACGAGCGAGAAGCCGAGGTCCACGCCTTCAATCTGGTGTTGGCTGACGCAGCCCGGCAGACGGCGGCGAGCATCGATCAACGAATAGCGGCAGGCGAAGATGTCGGCCCGCTTGCCGGTGTGCCCGTCGCCCTCAAGGACAACCTGTGCACGCGCGGTATCGCCACCACGTGTTCGTCGAAGATCCTCGAAGGGTGGATCCCCCCGTATGACGCCACTGTGGTGCAGCGGCTTACAGCCGCCGGCGCTGTCGTGGTGGGCAAGACAAACCTCGACGAGTTCGCGATGGGCTCGTCCACAGAGAACTCGGCCTTTGGCCCTACTCGCAATCCGCTCGACACCAGCCGGGTTCCCGGCGGTTCATCGGGCGGCTCGGCCGCTGCCGTTGCTGCCGATTTTGCTCCGCTTTCACTCGGATCCGACACTGGCGGCTCTATCCGCCAGCCCGCCTCGCTGTGCGGTGTGGTCGGCATGAAGCCGACCTATGGGGCGGTGAGCCGGTATGGCCTCATTGCCTTCGCCAGCTCACTCGACCAGATCGGACCGTTCTCGCACGATGTCGCAGACTCGGCGGCCTTGTTCGATGTCATCGCTGGTCACGACGATCGCGACTCCACGTCCATTCCCGAGACGCTGCCCTCGATGTCCTCGGTTCTTTCCGACGGCGTCGAAGGGCTGCGCGTTGGCCTCATTTCCGAGTTGATGGGTGCGCTGGACGGGTTCGAGCCCGAAGTGCTGGCTCAAACCAGAGCCGCCGCTGATGCCCTCGCAGCGGCAGGGGCCACAGTCGACGAGGTATCGGTTCCCTCGACCATCTACGGCCTGTCGGCGTATTACGTCATTGCCCCAGCCGAAGCGTCGTCGAACCTCGCCCGCTATGACGGCGTCCGTTACGGACACCGCGAGCCCGGACGGCCCAACACCGCCAGCATGATGACGGCGTCTCGCACCGCCGGCTTCGGGCCCGAGGTGAAGCGACGCATCATGCTCGGCACCTACGGCCTGTCCGCTGGCTATCACGATGCGTTCTACGGCAAAGCGCAGCGAGTGCGCACCCTCATCATCCGCGACTTCGAACGGGCCTATGCCGACTTCGATGTCCTGCTGTCGCCGACCTCGCCGTGTGTGGCCTTCCCGTTTGGGGCAAAGGCCGACCCGCTCACGATGTACCTGAACGACGTTGCGACTATCCCCTCGAACCTGGCCGGCCACCCCGCCATGTCGGTGCCATTCGGCACCGGAGCCAATGCCATGCCAGTTGGCGTGCAGATTCTGGCTCCGATGATGGGCGAACCTGTGATGTACCGAGTAGCAGCCGAGATAGAACGAGCAGCTTTAAAGGCCGGAGGTGCGGTATGACCGATCAGATGAACGAGACGCCGGTGTCATCGACCATGTTGTCCGCCTGGACCACCGAGAGCTCGGTAGATCGAGAGCCACAGAACCTGCCTGATGGCTGGGAGATGGTGATCGGGTTGGAAGTCCACGCCGAGCTGGCCACGGAAACCAAGATGTTCTCACCCGCCCGCAACCAGTTTGGCGGCGACCCGAATACCAACGTGCACCCAGTCTGTCTCGGGTTGCCCGGCACGTTGCCAGTGGTGAACGCCAAGGCGGTTGAGCTATCGATCAAGGTCGGATTGGCCCTGAACTGCACGGTTCAGCGGTGCATTTTTGCTCGTAAGAACTATTTCTATCCCGACATGCCCAAGGACTATCAGATCTCCCAGTACGACCGTCCCCTCAACATCAACGGGTGGGTCGAGCTGCCATCAGGGCATCGAGTTGGTATCGAACGGGCTCATATGGAGGAAGACACCGGCAAGTCAACCCACGTCGGTGATTCCGGGCGCATCCACGACGCTGGTTACTCGCTGGTCGACTACAACCGGGCCGGGGTACCGCTGCTCGAGATCGTGTCCCATCCCGATATTCGAGGTCCTGAGGAGGCAAAGGCATACGCGGCCGAACTCCAAGCGATTGTGATCGCTGTCGGCGCCAGCGACGGGAAGTTCGAAGAAGGATCGATGCGCGTCGATGCCAATGTGTCGGTGCGGCCGGCTGGCTCGGACGAGCTTCGAACTCGCTGCGAGATCAAAAACGTGAACTCCCTGCGCTCGGTTGGCCGCGCCATCCAGTACGAAGCCCAACGGCACGTCGATCTCTACCTGGCCGGCGATCGTCCCATCCAAGAGACTCGGCACTGGGACGAAGAGGGTGGCCGCACTCGGGCTGGTCGGTCGAAGGAGCAAGCCGAGGACTATCGCTACTTCGCCGACCCCGATCTGGTCCCGGTCGATCCATCCCCGGAATGGATTGACGAGCTGCGCGCATCGTTGCCGCCTCTGCCTCGCCAACGCCGCGAAGCGCTCATCAGCGCCGGTGGCGATCCCGAGAACGTAGGCCTGGCAGTCGAACGCAATCTCGACCACCTGGCTCTTGCCGCCAATGTCGATGGCGCCGATATCGACAAGGCGCTGATTCATATCGTGAACAACCTGGCCGTCGATGGTGCCGAATTGCTCGACGCCGGTCATTTCGCTGCGTTGGTGAAGATGGAGTCGGCCGGAGATCTCACGTCGACTCAGGCCAAGCAGGTTCTTGGCGAGATGGTCGCCTCCGGAAAACAACCTTCCGAGCTTGCAGCCGAGCACGGCTTCGAGGCGATGGATAGCTCCGAACTCGAAGGTCTCCTCGACGGCATCATCGCCGAACATCCGGACGAGTGGCAGAGGTTCTGTGAAGGCGAAAACAAGCTTCAGGGCATGTTCACCGGCCAGATCATGAAAGCTACGCAGGGCAAGGCCGATGGCAAAGTCATCGCCCAGCTCCTGGCTAAGAAGAAGGGCGCCTGACCGCACAGCGGTGCGGATCTTCGTCGTGTCAGCGCGTGGCCTGACTTCACGACCCTCGGAGTCTTTTGCCCAGCGGTAAACCGAACCAGTGGGTGGGGCGTCTGAGAGGGTGTGAACGTGGCAACCCTTGGGGGAAATGACATGAGCGTGGGCGGCGCCCGAAGACGAACGCGTCTAGGGGGACGCCGCGTTTCGAGCGGTTCCGGTGTGAGTGAGAGCACCGCTGATCTGGCAACCCTCTATGCCGACCACTACCGGTCGCTGGTGAAGCTGGCCTCTTTCTACGTCGACGACCGCGAATCGGCTGAGGAGGTCACGCAAGATGCGTTCGTCAAACTGCTCGGTGGGTCGTACCGGATCGAGCCGGGCCGGGAAGCAGCTTATTTGCGCTCGGCAGTTCTGAACGGAGCCCGCTCGTCGTTACGCAAGCGGCGGGTGCGTCGAGCTCATATCCCCGACAGGCCAGGAGTGGTCGCTGCTGCCGAAGTCGGTGGTGTGCAGTCGGCAGAGCAGGCCCGCATCGTTGAGGCCCTTCGCCAGCTTCCCGAACGGCAGGCCGCGGTGTTGGTACTGCGCTACTACCTCGACCTCAGTGAGGCCCAGATCGCCGACACGCTCGGAGTCGCCAAAGGATCGGTCAAGTCGCACAACCACCGAGGCTTGGCCAAATTGGCTGATCTGCTTGGTGAAGAACCCCCAGAAACGTTCGAGGACACCCTCGCCCAGAACCAAAGCACCAAGACCACAGGGTCGGAGCGATGACCATGCCTGAACCAACCGACCTCGAGAGCCGGCTTACCGGCGCGCTGCATGCTCGCAGCAATGACGTAGAACCTGCCGATGACTCGTTCTGCCGCTTGAAGCAACGAGTCGAAGCTAAGGCTCACCCACAGCCAGCTCGCTTTCCTGTCAACCCTCGCTATCTGGCTGCAGCTGCTGTTCTGGTGGTGGCCATTGGATCGGCCACCGTGTTGATGCGACAGGGCGAGAAGTCGAGCATCGAGGCCATCGGTCCACCGGCGACCTCGCAGCCGTCGAGTATCACAACCGTGCCGCCTGCATCAGACGCATTTACTGACGATGCTCCGCCAGTTACGACCACCACCGAGCAAGCCCGCGAGTATGTTCCTGCTGCTGCAGCCGGCCCACGTGAGCCGACGGTTGAGGCGGCGGCGCTGGCCTTTCTCGAGATGCTCCAAGTCGATCATGCTGGCATCGAGCTTGTTGATTCGGTTGACGGCGAGCTTCGCGTTGATGTTCGTAGGTACACCGAGAGCCGAGAAGTCGGTGACGTTGCGGTCTGGCTGGCCTTGGTCGAGACGGAGATCAGCAAGGGCAAGCCAGGCTTCATGGTGACGCAGGCCTTTACCGACTCCGTCACCATCACGAGTCCAGCGGTTGGCTCGGACCACATGATCTCGCCTTTGGTTGTGGCCGGGGAAGCATCAGGGGTCGACGGCGATGTGGCGGTGGCACTGGTCTCGGCTAGCAACGGCTCGCTGCTGGCTTCCAGCTTCGCCTCGGCCGGCACGAGCGAGAAAGAGCCGTACACGGCAACGCTCGAGGTTGCCGGTGCCGAACGGGGCTGGATCGTTGTTTCCAGCGGCGGCGACGCCGACAACGTCATGGCGTCGTTTGCAGCGGTTCCCATTTCGTACATCGTTGGTCAGCACCAGATCGAGTACGCAGTGCACAACATTTCAGCCGACGATCCCGACGGCGGACTGCAACTTCGCGATCTGCCGGGAACCGAAGTCGGTGAGGTGCTGGTCACTATCCCGCCCGAAACCGTGAGGATCCGACGTCAAGGACGGGTGCCAGCGCTGATCGATCATCAGGTGTGGTGGAACGTGTTGGTCACCATCGACGAGGAGCTCTACACCGGGTGGGTCAATAGCAGCTACTTGCGCGACCCGAACGAGGTCGTGCCGATCGATGTCAACGACGACGAACTCAGCGAGATGGCCAGACGGTTTACCGAGCTGGGCATCGTTCGAGATATTGAAGGCCTCAAGAATCTTCCTTGGGCCACAACGGGACAGATCGAACTGGGATGGGTCGGAGCCCCGCAGCCGTTCGCCGCGGTAGATCTGCGGTCGAACGAGTTCTGGAACGCCAGTTTCGACTGGGTGATGCCCGGCGAGGCCGGCGACCCGCTCGTGAATCTGTCGCTGCTCTCGCTTCAGGAGCTGCCCGATCCCGCCGTCGCCGATGTGGGCTACGAGCTCGACGCTGATATCTCGCCCTACGGCAATCAGGGCGACTACATCGCCAAGCGCTTCCCGGGTGCCCGAACCATCACCATCTTCAATGCCCAGCCCGATACCCCGTGGCGAACGACAACACTGGTCGTGCTGCCAACAGTCGACGGCGCTCGCATCGTCTCGGTTGTCACCACGGTCTGGATTCCCTGAGTTCGTCCTTCGGCCACTGCCTTGGTATGGCCAATGAAAATTGCGTGGGTGTGGGTGTGGGTGTGGGGTGTGTGGTTACTGCGCCTTAGGCGCCGAGCACGAGCCAGCCAGTGCCCCGC
>JBLINY010000142.1:0-10261 GCA_047638695.1 Acidimicrobiales bacterium
GATGTGCTGTTCAGCAATGCGGGCACGCTGCGCCCCGGTTCGGTGGTGGAGCTGTCGGTAGAAGACTGGGACCACGTGATGGGCGTGAATGTGCGCTCGGTATTTCTGGGTGGCAAGTACGCCGTGCCGGCGATGCTCGAGCGCGGCGGTGGTTCGATCATCAATACGGCATCGATCTCGGGCCTGCACGGCGATGGTGGTGCCGTTGTTTATGCCGCGTCGAAGGCGGCGGTGATCAACCTGACAAGGGCCATGGCTACCGACCACTCGGCCGACGGCATCCGGGTCAACGCCATTTGTCCCGGAACAATCGAGACCCCACCGGTGAAACGGATGATGTCGGACCCCGCCGTCCTGAAGGTCAACATCGATGCCCACAGCATCGGACGCCTAGGCCAGCCCGAGGAGATCGCTAATGCTGCGCTTTGGTTGGCCTCTGACGAATCGTCGTTTGTCACTGGCGAGCACTTGGTGGTCGACGGCGGGCTCCGTTCGCGGTCGCCGCTGGGTCGGTTGGCTGACCCTCGGCCAGCTCACAAACGATGACCGACCTCGCGGGCTCCGTTGGTTCAGGTCCACTAGCCGGCTTGCGTGTTGTTGATCTCACGGGCGACATCGGTCGGTTCGGATCGAAACTTCTCACCGAGTTCGGGGCCGCCGTGGTTCGCTCTGTCGGCGGCTCCGAACACGGCGCCGACATGCTCGACGCAGCAGCCGACGCTCAGGGCGGTGTCCTCGACTGGTGGTTCGACGGCGGGAAACACAGCGCCGACCTTGATCTCGACTCGGAGGCGGGCCGGCAAAACTATCGCCAGCTAGCGCAGCGAGCTGACGTGGTGATCGAGAGCGAACGGCCCGGTCGCCTGACCGCGCTGGGTCTCGATCACGCCGATCTGGTTTCGGTCAACCCCAGCCTCACGCAGGTCTCGCTGACGCCCTATGGCCGCACCGGTCCATGGGCCCAGTGGGAAAGCTCCGATCTTGTTGCGGCTGCACTCGGCGGGGTGATGGCGGTTACCGGGCTGCCCGACCAGCCTCTCAACTCCTATGGCGGCCAGAACCACAACTTCGGTGGCTTTGCCGCCGCCATCACGGCTCTGGCCGGCGTGCGGTCGGCCCGGCGCACGGGACAGGGCCAGCTGATCGATCTGTCGCTGCACGAAGTCGTCACCGGCAGCATCGAGAACCTCTTCTTCCAATATTTCTACGACGATCATCTTCCGTTGCCGAAGGAAGCCAAACGACAGGGGTCGCTCCATTGGCTCGGTGCATATGAAGTTGTGCCTGCTGCATCGGGCTACGTGATGATCACGCCGACGCCTCAGGCCGAGCAGTTGATCGACTGGATGGTCGAGGTCGGCATCGAGTCGGCAGCGCCGTTCGTCGGGATGCCGGTGGAACAGCTGCTCGGTGATATGCCCCGGCTGATGGCGTCGGTCAAGGAGCTGCTATTGACCGGTGACGCTGGCCCTATGTTCACCGAAGCTCAGCACCGGCACATCGCCTTTGGCGAGGTACAGACCGTGGCCCAGGCAGCCGAGAATCCGCAGTATCTGCATCGCGGGCTCTACGACGAAGTTGCCATCGCGGGGGGCACAGATGTGAAGCTCCCGTCGCGGCTGGTGCGGTTCGGCGGCACGCCGGTTGGGCCACCAGCACCGCCGAAGCCGACGGCCGAATCGGTCGCCGAAATCTTGGCCGACTGGCCGGTGCGGGATCCCCCGGCCCCAACGAGCACGGTTGGCTCGAAGCCACTCGAGGGCGTGCGAGTCCTGGATCTCAGTTGGGTTCTCGCTGGGCCGTTCGCAACTCGGATCCTGGGTGACCTCGGTGCCGATGTGATCAAGGTTCAGCACGAGGCGCGCTCGACCCTTGTCAACCAGCCTGACTATCCCTACTACGCGGTGTGGAACCGCTCGAAGCGGTCGGCGGCCATTGATCTGAAGCATCCCGAGGCACTTGAAGTTGTTCGGAAGCTGGTCGAGCAGGCCGACGTTCTGGTTGAGAACTACAGCTCGGGGGTCCTCGACCGACTCGGCCTCGGATTCGAGACGGTTCGCCAGTGGAACCCGAAGTTGGTTTATGTCTCGATGTCTGGTCCGGGACACACCGGACCGTGGAAAGACGTGATCAGCTACGCCCCCACCATTCACGCGTTGTGCGGCCTCACGCATCTCACCAACCCGGTCGGACGCGGTGACGTCGGCTGCGGTTTTTCCCTGAACGATCACGCCGCTGGTTTCGCGTCGGCCCTGTCGACGTTGGCCGCGCTCGAGGCCGTCGAGCGCACCGGTGAGGGGCAGCTGATCGACATGGCCCAACTCGAGATCGGCACCTACATCTTGGGTCCAGCCATGCTCGACTTCTTCACCAACGGCCGAGAGGCACAGCCCAACGGCAACGTTGATGGCCTGGCGGACCGGGTTCCGAACGAGGTGTATGCCTCGCTCGATGGTTTCGTTGCCGTGACGGCCAACAACGACGAGATGTGGGCCCGGTTGGCCCCGCTCGTTGAAGCCGATCCTTCGCTCACTGCTGTAAGCCGCCGGGACCAACGCGACGCGATCAACGATGCGGTAGCCAGTTGGGTCGCCGCTCGGTCATCGGTCGACGCGATGACCATGCTCCAGGGTGCCGGCGTTGCCGCTGGGCAGGTCCAAAATGCAGCTGAGCTCTTCCACCGCGATCCGCAGCACCAGGCCCGCGCCTTCTGGGAAACAGGCAGCCACGACATCTATGGAGAGCGGCCCCATGATCGGTTTCCAGCCCTCTTCAGCGACAGCGTTCTCGAGCCCTACCTATTGGCTCCGGCCTTTCTGGGCGAAGCGAATTTCGAGGTCTGGACCGAGGTCGCTGGCATCGAGGCCGAAGCGGTGGCTGAGGGCATCGGCACCGGATTGTTCACCTGATTATTCACTTCGCCTAACGGTCCAGCTAGTTGGCAAAAGCAGAAATGGCACCGTTCGACCGCGCACAGAACGAGGTCAACGGTGCCAGAACAGATTCGATTGCCCTAGGCCAGCACGAATCCTTCGTAGCCCTTTGCCGCGATCTCATCGCACCTCTCGCGATAGGGACCGCAGCCGCCGACGTACGGGAGGAATACCCGGGTCTTCCCGGGAACGTTCGCTCCCATGTACCACGAGTCGGCCATTGGATAGAGGGTGCCGTCGCCCGTTTCGGCAACATGCTTCACCCACTCGTCCTGAGCTTCTGGTGATGGGTCGATAGTTGCCTTGTCGTTGTCGCGCATATGACCGATCAGATCGGCAACCCACTCGACGTGCTGTTCGATCGACACCATCATGTTCGACAGAACCGACGGGCTGCCAGGTCCGGTGATGACGTAGAAGTTCGGGAAGCCGGATACACCGACGCCGAGATAGTTGGCAGGGCCGTTTTTCCATTCGGCGGCCAGTTCTTTGCCTCCGACTCCCTTGACGTCTACTCGAGTCACGGCGCCGGTCATGGCATCGAACCCGGTGGCGTAGACCAGGGCATCGAACTCGAAATGTTCATCCGTGGTGCTGACGCCGGTCTCGTCCATTGAAACCAAACCGGTCTTGTTCAGATCGATCAGCCGCACATGGTCTTTGTTGAAGGTCTCGTAGTAGCCGGTGTCGAGACATGGCCGCTTCGTCCCGAACGGGAAATCGCCGGGCACGAGTAGCTCGGCCATCGCCGGATCCTTGACGATGGCGCGGACCTTGTCCCGAACGAACTCAGCTGCAGTGTCGTTGGCTTCCTTGTTGACGAGCAGGTCGGCGTAGGCACCGAGCACACCGACGAGTGAGCCTGAGTCCCAGCCCTCCTGGTAGACGGCGTCGCGCTCGGCCTTGTCGACATCGAGAGCACTGACTTCGGTGACCTCCATCGGAACGCCGAAGAAGGACTCTTTCGCGGCCTGGCGATAGGGGCGATAGTCGCTCTTCAGCTCGGTGATGAACTCGGTATCGGTCGGCTTGTTTCCGGCCGGAAGGCTGAAGTTCGGTGTTCGTTGGAAGACCGTGAGGCTGGCGGCCTCGTTGGCAATGAGGGGGATCGACTGAATAGCCGATGATCCGGTGCCAATGATTCCGACTCGCTTGCCGGTGAAGTCGACGCCTTCGTGGGGCCAGCTGCTGGTCATGTAGGTCTCGCCCTTGAAGGTCTCATGACCTGGCAAGTCGGGCTGCTTTGCCGCTGAGAGGGTTCCGGTGGCCATCACGACGTGCTGGGCCGAAACGACATCGCCCTTGCTGGTCCGGACGATCCAACGCTTGGCATCCTCGTCGAAGGCTGCCCCCTCGATGCGACTTTCGAACTGCATGTCGGGCCACAGCTCGTACCGGTCGGCGACGTGGTTGGCGTACTTCAGGATTTCGGGCTGGGTGGCGTACTTCTCACTCCAGGTCCACTCCTGCTCCAACTCCTGATCGAAAGAAAAGGAGTAGTCGTGGCTCATGACGTCGCAACGTGCGCCGGGATAGCGGTTCCAGTACCAGGTACCGCCCACGCCCTTAGCCGCGTCGTAAACCCGAGCCGTGATGCCCAGGCCCCGCATCTTGTGCAGCATGTACATGCCGGCGAATCCTGCGCCGACGATGACGACATCAATGCTGTCCGTTACTTCGCCGTTACTGCTTGTGCTCTTTGTGCTGTTTGTGCTGCTTGCCACTGGTGGTCCCCTTTATCGGTTTCTGTTCAGTTCTTGTCTGGCTTGTTGGAAGGGTTGTGCTCAGGAAGTCCCGAACGCTGCCTTCAGATCGATGGCCGCCAGATCGACGGCCTTTCCTGCGGCCTCGAATACCAACAACATGGTGAAGAAGGCGTGGATCTGGCCGTCGAATCTAGTCTGATTGACTGCAACCCCGGCTTTGGAGAGCTTGGCCGCGTAGGCCTCGCCCTCGTCTCGGTGAATCCCCGGGTACTCGCGGTGGTTCTTCCGCTCACTGCGGTGCTGATTCTGGCCCTGCCTGCCAAGTGGCAAGGACGGCTTCGTTGTGACCTTCGCCATGGCCATCGTGCTGCTGTCGGTGGTGGTTGTGACCGGCTACGCCGGTCAGCTGTCGTTAGCGCAGTTTGCGCTTGCCGGTTTCGGAGCCCTGGTCGCTGGACGGCTGGAATTTCAACGCAATTGTTCATCCCGGGCGATACGCCATTGTCTGCCTGAGTTTCTTCACCGTCATCGGGCTGATGGTGGCGAGTGTCCGCCGGGGGCGGTCAGGTCGACGTCTGTTGGCGGTTCGAACCAACGAGCGGGCTGCTGCTGCTCTGGGCATCAGTGTGATTGAGGCCAAAGTGTACGCCTTTGCCCTTTCCGCCGGCATCGCCGCCATTGGCGGCACCCTCCTGGCTTTCAGGAAGGACGTCATCATCTACAAATCGGAGTTCCTCAGCTTCAACTCGATCGTCGTAGCCGCTGGTCATTCATCGGTGGTATCGGCTATCTGTTCGGTCCGATCACGGGCGCCACGCTGGCGTCGGGCGCACTCGGGACACAGATCTCCAACGCCATCTTCTCCGGCATCTCCAAATGGATTCAGCTCATTGGCGGTGTCCTCCTCGTTCTCTTCGTTCTGCTGAATCAGGACGGACTTGCCAAGGAGCAGATCGCTCAGCTGAAGTTCGTTGGCGACAAGCTCCGCAAGTTCATTCCCAAGCTGCCAAAGGCGAAGGCCGAAACCTTTTCCCTTCCTCCCGAGACACCTCCCGCCGGGCGAGAGAAGACGAACCCGAGGACGCTCGAAATTCGGGACCTGACCCTGCGGTACGGCGGCGTCACCGCGGTGAATGAACTTTTCCTCACGTTGGAACCAGGGCGGATCGTTGGACTGATCGGGCCGAATGGAGCCGGCAAGACCTCGGCGATTGATGCCATCACCGGATTTACCAGAATGGCGAAAGGGACGGTGCACCTCGATGGCGTAGACCTCTCGAGTAGCTCGGTGATCAAGAGGTCACGAGCCGGCTTGAGCCGCTCGTTCCAGACGCTCGAACTGTTCGAGGACGCCACGGTGCTCGACAACCTTCGAGCGGCCTCTGACCCCAGAGACCGATGGTCGTATCTCACCGATCTGGTCGATCCGAAAGCGCCGCCGCTGCCCGCACCCGTGGTTGACGCAATTCCTGAGTTCAGGCTGGAGGATGACCTTCTTCGCAACGTTCAAGACCTTCCCTATGGCCAACGCCGTCTGCTCGCCATCGCACGGGCCGTCGCCACCCAACCAGGTGTGCTGCTACTCGACGAACCAGCCGCGGGCCTTGGCGATCACGAGACGGCCGAGCTGGCAACGTTGGTGCGACGACTGGCCGACGATTGGGGTATCGCGGTGCTGTCGGTCGAACACGACATGAACTTTGTGATGAGCACGTGCGACCACATCGTGGTGCTCGACTTCGGCCGAAAGATCAGCGAAGGTTCTCCTGAAGAGGTTTGAAACGATCCGCTGGTCGTCGCCGCCTACCTGGGCGAGCCCGAAGAGCTGACCGCTGCCAACGGAGCGGGATCATGAGCGATGCCACGAACAACGTGACCGACAACGCCGAGGTCTCGGCCTCCGGCACTCCGGCCATAGAGGCCAGGGGAATCTCTGCCGGCTACGGTCCTCAGCCTGTTATCCACGACGTCAATCTTGTCGTGCACCCCGGTGAGGTCGTCGCGCTCCTCGGGGCCAACGGCGCAGGGAAGACGACCACGTTGTTGACGCTGGCGGGCGAGCTGCCCGGGCTCGGTGGCGAAGTGCTCATCGACGGTGTGGCGACCAAAGCGCCGCTGCATGTCAGGGCCAGAAACGGTCTGACGTTCGTTACCGAAGAAAAGTCGGTATTCATGGGGATGTCGACCCGAGACAACCTGCGGGTTGGGGGCGTCGATGTCGATGCCGCCCTCGAGCTGTTTCCCGAGCTCGGGGCTCGCATCAATGTGCGGGGCGGCATGTTGTCCGGTGGCGAACAACAAATGCTGACTCTGGCCCGTGCTCTCAGTCGCAAGCCTCGGGTTCTCCTGGCCGACGAGCTCTCGATGGGGCTGGCTCCTCTCATCGTCCAGCGTCTGTTGGCGGCCGTTCAGAGAGCGGCGAAGGAGCAGGGCACGGCCGTGCTCCTGGTCGAGCAGCATGTTCGTCAGGCGCTCCGCTACGCCGACCGGGCCTATGTGATGCGACGAGGTCGCTTGGACATCGAAGGAACGGCCGCTGATCTGGCCGGCCGCATCGATGAGATCGAGAGCAGCTACCTGGCCTCGACACCGGAGACGTAGAACGAGTTACTCGCCGCCCCTTGGGCGGCCGGTACCTGAACAATCGGCCCTGTCGCGTTCTGCACCGGCTGGTTGGCTTCTACTATGCCAACGTGAAATCCCCGGCGGTGGCAAGGCGAAGGCAAGAGCGACGCAAAGAACTGATGGAAGTGGCGGCCACGGTGTTCGCCGAGAGGGGCATCGCCAGTAGCACGGTCCGAGACATAGCGGAGCGGGCCGAAATCTGGTCCGGCAGTCTCTATCACCACTTCGAGTCGAAGGATCAGATCGTCGCCGAGGTAGTTCGGGCGGGGATGGACGAGTGGACTGCCTACCAGGCCACAACGATCGCCAGCAACGATGGCGACGCTGCCGCCACGCTGCGGGCATTGATTGTTGGGAGCATTCATTGGGTCGCCGAACACCCGAGTGTCGCCACCATTCTGAGCAACGAGTGCCGGTACCTCCAGGAGAATGTGCTACTAGCCGACGTCAACGCGCTCTATGTCAAGAACCGCCACGGCTGGATCCGGGTTATCAAGAACGGCAAGAAGGCGGGGACGTTCCGCAAGGACGCCAATGCCGACGTGGTTGTCCGAGCCATCTTCGACAGCACGATGGCAGCGGCGCGCTGGCTACCGCCGGTCAGGCAGGAAAAGCCAAAGGCCGTCGGCGGGCAGCTCGCCGACCTCTACGTCCGCGGTCTCATGGCTTAAGGTCCGTCCCTTTGAGTCTCGTCGTTCGGTGGGACCGGCCAAACCCGGAGATTCACGGAGATACGAGCTCGATGACGCCGATCGAGGGACGCACGCCGAAACGAATCTGTGGCGCGCGCTGGCGTTCTCTGCCGACGCCGGTCGACACATAGATTGCCTGGCCATCCATTTCACTCAGCCCGCCGGCCGCTACTGATCGTGGGACGCTCGAGAAGGTGACGGGCGGTGGAAGGAACGGCAGGGCGATCTGTCCCCCGTGGGTGTGCCCGGCCACAATGAGGTCGACACTGGCGTTGGCCTCGAGCCGTCCGATCTCATCCGGCTGATGAGCCAACATCAGTCGGAAGCTGCCAGGTTCGCTTGATGCCAGGTCGGCGACCGCTGTCTGCGCCCGGCTCTCATCGCCGAAAAGCGTTATGCCGGCCAATCTCATCGGCTGACCGGCGACCACCAGCTCAACGATCTCGTTGTCGAGCACGATGATGTTGGTGCCCTCGGCCATTCGTCGCAACAGGTCGACGCCATCGGTGTTGCCGTTGACAGCGACGACGTGTTCGACCTCGGTGTCGAGCCGCTGGAAGACAGCGGCGAATTCGGGGACTCGAGCGTCGACTTCGTCTGCATGAAGTTGGGAAAAGTCGCCCGGGATGAGGACGATGTCAGGCGCGGCGGCCAAGAGCTGGTCAATGGCATCATTCTCGTAGTCGCCGATTGCCGTCGTCTGTAGATCGGCAAGCACACCAATTCTGACCGGCCGTCCGAGCGCCGACCATTCGGGACCGAAGGCGTCTGTTGCGACGGTCACGCGGTCGGTGCGGAGCCAGAACGGCTCGATATATGAGGCGTACAAACCGACCGGTGCGGCGAGGGCCGGAAGCAGCAGGAGCATTCTCAAGCGGCGGTTGTCGGGGACCGTTGACCAAATAATCACCGCGGCCAGAGGAATCCCGACGGTGAGGTTGAGGTAGATCACATGCATCGTGGCGAAGCGGTCCAGACCTACCAGACCAATACCGGTGAGGACGGAGGCGATCGAGCTGACGAGTCCGACGGCGGCCGCTTCCACCAGTGCAGCCACGGGACGCTCTTTCGCCCCTCGAGCACCAGCCGCCCCGGCGAGGGCTCCAGCAACGACGGCCGCCACGATGGTGAACAGGTTGAACGTCACGGGCCGCAGTGTCGCAGTTGGCGGACGGGTTGCAGCAGAGAGAACCCCTGTGTGTGCATCTCGCTCCCCTCCCTTCCTCCCCTCCCCTCCCCTGGGCCAGGTCTTGCAAGATCGTCGAACGAAGTCGAGACTCAGAGCGACGAAAGAGGGACTTCCGCTATGAACTTTGGACTTCGCTATTGCAACACCGGTCCCTATGTCGACCCGGTCCGAGGGGCCGAGCTGGTTCAAGCCGGCGAAGCTGCCGGCTTTGAGTCGGCATGGACGGTCGAGCACACGGTTGTGCCATCGAACTACGAGTCGACCTATCCCTATGACGCCAGCGGGAAGATGGCGGGGGGCAAGGACGACTTCGACCTTCCCGATCCGCTGATCTGGATGTCCTACATGGCAGGTGTCACGAGCAGCATCAAGTTCGCCACCGGCATCCTCATCGTGCCGCAGCACAATCCTGTCTTGGCAGCCAAACAAATCGCCACCCTCGATCATCTTTCGAATGGTCGGATCCTGCTGGGCATCGGTGTTGGCTGGCTAGAAGAAGAGTTCGATGCAATCGGTGTGCCCTTCGCCGATCGCGGCGCCCGAACCGATGAATACGTGGCGGTAATGCGCGAGCTGTGGACCTCCGAAAGCCCAACGTTTCACGGTGAGTTCGTGAACTTCGATAACACCCACTGCAAGCCGCAGCCAGCTCAAGGGTCGGTTCCGATCATCGTCGGCGGCGACACCAAGCCAGCGGCCCGCCGAGCCGGCCGCCTCGGTGATGGTTACTTCCCGGCCCGTGGTGCGCCGCAGGAGATGCTCGACCTGGCGCGAACGACAGCCGAGGAACATGGGCGCGACCCCGATGCGATTGAGATAACCACCAGCATCCCCGACGACCTCGATGAGATCCCAGCTTTGGCTGCGCGCGGTGTGTCCCGCCTCCTCGTTCCCGTCACCTCCGTGGCCGGACCAAAAACAGCCATCAGCGGCGTAGATGATGTGGCTCGCTGGTCCGAGATCGTCGAGAAGTACGCTGATCTCTGATCTCTGATCTCTGATCTCTGATCTCTGATCTCTGACGAATGACCCTCGAGCTTCGCTGGCGTCAGCGAGATGGCGAACGACTCCTCTTCGTGGTTCACGGCTATGCCGAGCATCCAGCTTCGGCGTTGA
>JBLINY010000143.1:0-10157 GCA_047638695.1 Acidimicrobiales bacterium
CAGTCGAGCACATCGGCCACAGAAATGGCAGAGTTCCAACATGAGCACTGATACCACCAGCTGGGAGCGCGTCCGTTACGAGGTGCCGGCCGATCGCGTAGCCCGCATAACCCTGGCCCGCCCTGAGGCGGCAAACGCCCAGGATTACCTCATGTTGACCGAACTCAATCAAGCCTTCGACGTAGCCGTCAACGATGAGGACATCCGAGTAATTGTTCTTGCGGCCGACGGCAAGCACTTCTCATCAGGCCACGATCTGAGAAGCTCCGCCGATATCAACGACCTTCCGACCATTGGCACGCAATGCCACTTCGATGCCCCCGGGGCCGAGGGCTATATGGCTCGCGAAGCCGAAATGTACGTGAATTTGTGCTGGCGCTGGCGCAACATTTCGAAGCCCACGATCGCACAAGTCCAGGGCAAGGTGATCGCCGGTGGCCTGATGCTGGTGTGGCCAATGGACATGATTGTTTGTTCCGAGGACGCCACGTTTTCCGACCCTGTTGTTGCCTTCGGTGTCAACGCAGTGGAGTACTTCGTGCATCCCTTCGAAGCCGGTGCCCGTCTGGCCAAGGACATGTTGTTCACCGGCCGAGCCATCGGCGCCGAAGAAGCAAAGATCGCTGGCATGGTCAGCCGAGTCGTGCCTCGTGACGATCTCGAAAGCGAGACACTGGCCCTCGCCAGCCATATCGCAAAGCGACCAATGTTTGGTCTCACCACGGCCAAACAGTCGGTCAACAATGCCCAGGACGCCATGGGCATGTACACCGCCATTCAGTCGGCATTCGGCTTGCACCACGTTGGCCACAGCCACAACCGTCTGAAGTATGACGGCAGCTTTGTCGACCCCGAAGGAATCCAGGTGATCCGCGACGAAGCCTGAGTTAGATGGCGGGCAGGATGTCGTGGCCCAACCAATTGACGTAATCGGCCATCTGATCGCGCACCGGCATGGGCACGGGGTGGGGCACGAGGATGTCGACCCCCGGAACCTCGGCCAGGAGGTCGGTGATCTGATCGATCACGTCCTGCGACGACCCGAAGAACGAAAAGCTGGCAGCGACCTCGTCATCAAGGAAGTCGACGAGCGACCCGGCAGCGACCAGATCCTTGGCGTGATGGAAGTCGGGCCAAAGCTGCTCTTTCAGCTCTTCGATCGGCGTTCCGTTCCAGGCGAAACCGGCCTGCTCGAACAGGGCCGGTGAGTATTCGTAGAAGCCCGCCGCCATGGCCCGGGTAATGCTCTTGATCTCGGCTGGATCCTGGCTCGTGACGGTGTGAACTATCACCCCGATGGAGACCTCCGACGGTTCTCGGCCGGCCTCGACCGCTCCCGAACGCACCGCGTTCACGGCCGCTCGGAGGTTGGCCGGGTTGGTACCGACACGCAAGAAGACCCCATCGGCAACTCGTCCTGCCATCCGCAACGACTTAGGCCCACCGCAGGCCAGCCACACCGGCACCGGCCGCGCATGCCGCAGAAACGCGAGCTCGTCGGCCCCGACATCGAGCCGCTCACCGGCTAACAGCGCCCGAGTTTCAATCGTCGCCAACTCGAGTTCAGCAATTCGAGCCGGACGCTTACCCAGCCAACGAACCGCTGTGTCCCCGATGCCGTAGGTGAGCATCGCCCGTCCGTCCGAGAGCTCGGCAATTGAGGCAATCGAGCCAGCGGCAACGGCCGGTGAGCGAAGCACCGGCGTTTCGAGCAACGGACCGAAGCGCATGGTGGTGGTGTTCATGACACCCGCAGCCATCAACACATACGGATCCCAGATGCTGAGTGGGTTCACCGGGGTGAATGCGTGGGATATACCCACCGATTCGCCGTGCCGAACACTCTCAGCGAACGTCTGCGGCGTTCTCCAGTCCCAGCGGTTCAGCCCAATCGACACACCCATAGGGTCGACCATGCCACAGCTCAGGCCTCGGTGTTGACTACTGGCTGTTTGCCGGCTGAGTGCCGCCGCAGGAGCGGGTTGGCTTTCAGATCGAGGTGCCAGACCAGCGTGGTGAGGGCGAGCCCGAGTGCGATCTTGGTCGGTGAACCGCCAGTCCAGAGCTTCACACCGCCCGAGAGCAACGCGGCGGACAGCAGCATCTGCGACATCGATCCCTGATACGGGGCCTTGTCGGCCAGCAGGCCCGCGACCTCGAATCGCTTCACAAACTTCAACAGCAGCAGCAAGGTCACGAAGCTCAGGCCGATCAGTGGCGTCTTCTGGATCCACCAGTCGAACGTGCCAACCTCGGCGGTGGGAAGACCATCGGCGAACAACAGCACGACACCGGCCACCACAGCAGCACTGAAATGCCAGAGGTACACGCTCATACCGACGCCACCGAGGATGGCCACGGCCTTGAAGGATGCCACTGACTTGGCCAACCAAGAGTTGATCGACTGGGCAAGCAGCACCGCAGTTGCGCAGTAGGCCATGCCGAAGAGCATCAGGGCAATCGACGGCGGGTGGGTTGGGTTGAACGTCGCCTCACCGTCGTTGACCATCGATGCCCGCCACGGGCCGAGCTTCACGACGGCGTAGGTAAGCGCCCACATGCCGGGAGCGATCCAGGCCAACTGACGTCGCGATGGGAGCAGGCCGTCCTTCCAGGCGAAACCCAGCACCTGAAAGATCAACCAGCCGATGACCCAATTGATCCCGTGGATTAACGGAACACCCAGCCAACCGAGAATCTCAAAGGCGGTGAAGACGGCGCCGATCCCGATGAAGAACAGCAGCGGATTGCGCCGGAACATTGGCAGCGTGACCGGAGCGATCGCGGTGTCGATCGTGTAGTTGGCCAAGAACCACAGCGGGATGGCGGCGGCAGCCGCCCCGAGGAAGGCCATGTCGCCAACCCCAACGGCCGAACCAACGGTGAGTGCCGCGATCCAGAAGTAGGCCAGCACCATGGTGGGCAGCATCATGCGACGCAGCCGACTAGCGACCCAGTCCTGCGGCGTGCCGTTCTTACGATTGTGCGAGTCGAGTGAGACCGCCGAAGAGAAGCCGCCGGCCAAGAAGAACAACGGCATCACCTGCAACGCCCAGGTAATCCATGCCAACGAGTAGTCGAACTCCAGTGCGTTCTTGGCGACCAGGCTTCCCTGTTCGTCCTTGAATACGGCGATGGCCATCCAGCGGCCGAACGCCACGGCGACCATGGCCACTGCCTTGTAGAAGTCCACCGCCCGATTGCGGTCGGATCGGACGGCAGCAACCAGCCCGTCTACATCGAGTTCAGTACTCATCGTCGCGTTCCAATCGTGACCCAGTTCGTCGGACGAGATCTCGCCTGCCTTGAATCGGCGGCTGTTCTAGGCTGACCCCGTGGACAACCGTCGAGGGCCAACGTTCGCGGCCGGCTTCGATCACGATGTCCCCGAGCAGAAGTGTGATTGCCGCAAGATCACGCTGACTCTTGAGTTGGGTGACACCCACGCATCGGCGTTCTGCCAAACATGCAAACACGACGTGTGGATCGGTCGGGATATTCCCGAGGGTCCGGCAACCACACGCGGGGTTCGTCGGCGACCAAACGAAGAACCGGCATGACCGTCACCGTCAGCAACGGCGATCGGCTCATTTTTCCCGATGACGGTGTAACCAAAGCCGATGTGGTCGCTCACTATGCGGTCGTAGCCGACCATCTGCTCGCCTTTGCCACGGGCCGACCGCTTACCCTGCAGCGTTTCCCCAAGGGCATCGAGGCCAAAGGCTTCATGCAGAAGAACGCGTCCAAGCACTTCCCGACATCAATCGGCCGAATGGCCGTGCCGAAGCGCGGCGGTGGCCAGACCATCTATCCCGTGGTCAATCAAGCCGACGACATTGCCTACCTGGCCAACCAAGGCACCGTCACCTTTCACATGTGGACCACCAGCGCGGCCCGCCCAACGCACCCCGATTGGCTGGTGATGGACCTCGACCCAGATGAGGGCGACGTACTCGGTGCCCGCGATGCCACCAAGGCCGTAGGTGAGCTTCTGGCCGAGTTCGATCTCGAAGGGTTTCCGCTCGCAACTGGCTCGACGGGCTTCCACGTTTGGGTCCGCCTCGACGGCAGCACCACCACCGGCGACGTCAGCGCCACCTCGCGGGCGCTCGCCGGGCTGGCAACGTGCCGCCATCCGAACTTCATGACGATGGAATTCCTCAAGAAGAAGCGTGAAGGGCGTGTGTTCGTTGACTGGCTGCGCAACACGCCAACGGCAACCACCGTGGTTCCGTTTTCGCTTCGACCAAGAAGTGGTGCACCTGTTGCGGTGCCCCTCACTTGGGACGAGCTCGAAACGGCAGCACCGGCACAATGGACGATCGGCCATATCGATGACCGCCTCGATCTGGCCGCCCGTCTCTCATCGCCACCCGTGGCCCTGCCAACCGAAGCCATCATGGCCGGTGCCCGCAAAGCCGGAGTCGACCTCGACACTCCCCACGACCGCTTCGGTCGTAGCTGACGGTCACCTCACGAAGGACTCGCAACTCAGCCGGTGCTGCTAGCTCAGTCGGGACTGGCTCAGAGTTGGGCGTACCAGTCGTAGCCTCGCTCGCCCCAGTAGTCGGCCGGCTGCAGATCGGTGAAGCGGATTGTGCCGATGCGTTTGAGCTGCTTGGTGCCGTAGTTGTTCGGCGTAGTGAGCCGTAGCGGAGCCCCGTGTTCGGGCGACAGTGGCTCTCCCTCCAACTCGTAGGTTAAGAGGGTCTGCGAATGCAGCATCGAAGCAAGATCGAGCCCGACGTAATACTCGCCGTCAGGTGTCTCGAGGCTCACAAACTCCGGTAGTCGGCCCAACGCTTGCACATATGGTGCAGCGAAATCGCTGAAGCGGACTCCACCCCAGGTGACGATGTGGCTCCAGCCCTCGACGCACTTGTGTTCGATCGTCATCTCGACCTTCGGAAGGCCCGTGATCTCGTCAATCGAATGGGTTCCCAGCACCGCATCATCGGGGCCAATAACCGTGAGCGCCCATTGGTCTGGATTGACATCGCCGTCGAGTCCATGACGGCCATTCACCCGCATCATCGACGACCGACTTCGATCGAACGTGGGGGCGGTTGCGCCCTCACGTGTCAGCTTCCGCCAGATCGTTTCGTTGAACTCATGACCCTTTCGGAGCAAGTCGTTGGCCCGTAGATCCTCGGGGCGCCCCTGAAGCCAACGCCAACCGCCGCCAGCGACGACGACGGCCAGACCGCCCGTGAGCATCGACCGTCGGGAAATTCTGCGGTACTCGTCAAGATCGACCGTCGGGGCCTCGGCTTCGAGCGCTGCGTAGCGCAAGGCCCGCTGCTCGTCGGTTTCCTTTTGTGTACGTCGCTCTTCAGTCATCGACCGACACCTCTTTCAGCTCGTAGCCGGTCACCATGCTGGTGAAGTTGCGCCAACCTGCCCTCGCCACTTGAAGAAGGTGCACGACGAAGAATCCGATGAACGCCATTGTGACGCCGAAGTGAATGGCGCGAGCGTTTTCGTAGCCGCCGAACAGGCTGGTGAGAAGATTCAGCTGTGTTGGCTTGTAGATGGCAAAGCCGGTGATGACCGCGATCGCACCAAGGAAGACGATGAGCGAGTAGCTCCAGCGTTGGGCGCCGTTGTACTTGCCCTGCGGAGGCAGCGGCTTGTTCCGAATGAAGAGGTCGTGCCTGACGACCAGCAGCGCATCGCTTGCTGATCGTCTCTCGGGCAATAGTTTCCGCCACTCGCCACTGCGAGCAGTGAACAGCACGTAGGCCAGCCCGTTCAGCACAAAGAACCAGCCGAAGGTGAAGTGGTAGGCCATCCCTTTCGCCAGCTTCCGCTCGAGGCCAAAGGTCTCGTTCACCGGATCTGGAAGGAAGTCGAACCAGTGCCACCCGACCAGGCCAACTCCGAAGCCAAACGGGTCACGGGTGTCAGCCCAGTAAATGCGCAGCCCGCTCCAGATCATGATCGAGAGCAGCGGGAAGTTGATCCAGTGCATCCAGCGGGTTGCTCTTCGGTGCTTACGAGTAGCGACCGTCTGTGTCAACGGCGCCGACTCGGGTTCCACAATCACTGCCATAGATCCTTACTTTCGGTCGAATGAGCAAGGGAAGTGCAGGAACCACCGCGAAGATTCCGATCAAATGCTGAACAAGCAAGGAACATCGAAGAAAGTAGTCGAGGTGCGCGCTGCCAGCATGCCTTGTCTCCTGCAGCTGACACGACGAGACTCAAGACCTCATGCCAGACACACCAGCGGTTCTTCCGCCCTCCGTCAACGATTTTCTCCTCGACCAGATCGGCCGGTTGACCACGTTCGACTTCATCACGATCGGTTCGGCCAGCGGCCCGTTCCATGCGCTGGAGGTGTATCGGAACGAAGCCGACGGGCTCGAGGTGCGTGTGCCACCGCGGGCGCCGGCAATGCCGTTGCCCGAGCCGAGCAAGACGGCACTGGCTGAAGCGGGCTATGTAATCAACGATGTCTCTCGGCCTCAAGACCCGTGGATTCGTTCGGTCGCCGACCCGCAAGCCGCGATTGCGGCCATTGTGTCGACCCTCACCAACATCTTCGGAATCGAGGTCGATGGTGAGATCAATCTCATCCACGGCAATCGTCGGGCCGAGTACGAAGTGTCCCAGCGGCTCGACACCTGCCGGTCCGAGGTTGAAGGGCTGCTCGGTGAAATCTTCAGCACCACGCCGGCGCAGGACAGCGAGGGTGACTTCATCTTGCCGTTCGAGCACACGCAGATAACCGTGGCGCCCCGGATCGTGCCCGGTGCCCCGCGCATGTTGAGGGTTTTCGCCATCACCAACACCGAGGTAGCGGTTGCGCCCGAGCTGGGACTGTTTCTGGCTCGACTCAATTTTGGCATGATGTTCGGGCGGTTTGCTCTTGACGCCGAGAATGCCGCCATCTGGTTCGACGAGAATCTTGTTGGCGATGTCTCCAAAGAGAGCCTGGCCTTCACCCTTAATCTCGTCGCTCAGACCACTAGCCAGTGGGATAAGCAGTTCCAGCAAATGTTCGGAGGCAAGATCCACGCTGACCTGGGCCAGAACGAGCTTCCATTGCAGCCAAAGCCCGGCTTCGCTGGCTACAACGGCTACCTCTAGACCGGCTCGCCCACGGGGTCGGTCAGCTCAAGATAGCGATGCCATAGGGCGTCAGTTCGACTTCATCGGTAGTCATCCCTGCACCGCTGGGCGTGGAGACGAGGCGAGGCTCGGCCGAGAGGTTCACCAGCCAGTGGGCACGTGCGTCGCTCCACTGACGCTCGATGGAAAGCACACCGCTGGCAGCCACCCCTACCTGACACGGTGCTTCCGGATGGAAGGCAGGGTTGGTTCGGCGACGCATCACCAGTTTGCGAAGCCCGTCGGCCACGAGCGAGGCTCTTGTTCCTGCCTCCGGCATAGCGCCGCCCAAAAGGGCCTCGGTGTCGACGAAGCGGGTTCGGTTCAGCGAGCGATTCTCGCCGGTCTCAGCGCGGCGCTGCTGATCGTTGGACGAGCCGAACAGAGAGTGGACGTAGATCGCGGGGATGCCGGGGAGTGCCAGCATGACGGCATGGGTTGCCAGGTGCCGGGCAATTGCTGTTGCCTCGTCGACTCCATCGCCCAAAAAGTCGAACCATGTCGTGTTCAGCTCATACGGTGTCTGCGAACCGTCGGGAAGGCTGCGGTAGGACACTTGACCTCCGACTCGTTGGCAGGCGGCCACGAGACGTTCGGTCTGTGTCGGCGACAGCAATCCCTCCGCTGGCCTGAGGCCGATCCCGTCGTGACAGGCCAAGAAGTTCAGGAACGAACAATCTGTGGCCACCACGGCGTCGAGGCCGTCGGCCCAGCCGGCCAGTGTCTCGACGTCGCCGCTGAAAATGGCGTCGGCGACCAGCGGCGCCAGGGCGAACTGGTAGACCGCGTTGGCCTCCGGCTGGCGTTGGTTTAGATAGGAGATGTTCTCGATCTGGGGAACATTGGTCTCGGTGATCAAGAGCGTGCCCGGTGCCGCATGGTCGACACAGCTGCGAAGAAACTGGACGATGACATGCGTCTCGGGCAGGTGGATCGACGATCTCGCCGGATCCTTCCAGAGGAATCCGACCGCATCGAGTCTGATCGCTGAGGCTCCCCGGTCGATGTACCCCAGCAAGACGTCAATGATCTCGAGGAGCACCTCCGGAGTTCGGTAGTCGAGATCGACCTGGTCGGCCGAGAACGTCGTCCAAACCGACACTGGGCCAGTGGCCGAGTCGAACTCGGTGAGTAGCGGGTGGGTGCGGGGCCGAATCACCGCTGATGTGTCTTCGTCTGGGTCGGCCGTTCGAAAGAAACGAGCGAAGGGCTCCTCGCCGGCGAGGAAGTCTCTGAACCACGGGCTCCGGGCTGACACATGGTTGACAACTGCATCAACCATTAACCGGCGGTCGCTAGCCAGGCCCGCTATGTCGTCCCAGGTACCGAACGCGTGGTCGACCTTGCGGTAGTCGATTACCGAGAATCCTTCGTCGGAACTCGATGGGTAGAAGGGCAACACATGAACGCCGGTGAACATTTGGCCGAGGTCGCTGCCCAGCACTGACGCCAGTGTGGCCAGTGGCATCTCGCTTGTTTGTGTGAACTGGTCGGCGTAGGTGATGAGCCAGACATCGGCGGCCGACCAGGCGGCCGCTTGGTGTCGAGCGGTCGCGGTGCGGTGGCGCTCGAGTCGCTGCTCGAGCTGGCGAGCGACTGCGGGTGCGTCCGCACCGTAGAGCTGGGTGAGCAGGCGTTCACGAATCGCCGCGCCGTTCGCCGGTTGCTCGTCCAAACCTGTCATGGACGCCAGTATCTCTCGATCTGGCTCTGGATGTAGTGGCCGATAGGGGTCCGGCCTCTCGCTTCGCATTTCACCGACGAGTAGCTTCGGCCTCCATGGCCATTACGCACATCTTCCACGTGAACGTGAACTGTTCTGACCTCGATGTCTCGAAGGCGTTCTACGAGAGTCTGGGGTTTCAGAGCGTGCTCGATCTACCCACGGGCGGCGACGCCAATCTGGCGGCAGGCCTCGATCTGCCGAACTGCAACGGCCGCGCCACCATCATGATGCTCGACCCGGAGCAGCCCCGTCAGACCCGGCTCGATCTTCTCGAATGGGTCGAGCCACGCGACCCGCAACCCCCGTATGAGCATCTGGGTCGCCTCGGCATCGCCCGCATTGCCCTGCGCTCGACCGACCTCACTGGTGATTACGAGCGGCTGTCGGCTGATGGGGTCGAGTTCCTGTCTCCCCCAACCACGATGGGTGCCCACACCCTGTTTGTTTGCATGAAAGACCCCGACGGATCGATCATCGAGCTGATCGAGTTCATCACCCCACCGTCGGCCAGCTGAGCCGACGGCCATAACGAAACGAGTGACAAATGGCCGACGGCCCCATCAACGTCGAACGACACGAGCGCAAACACGGCACCATCGTGGTCCTGACGATGGACGACGGCGAGAACCGCTGGAACACCACGTTCAGCCGGGCCTTTGATGCCGCTCTCGACGAAGTAGAAGCCACCGAGGGCCGAGCGGTGCTGGTGACCACCTCGAGCAACGAGAAGTTCTTCTCTAATGGGCTCGACCTCGAGTGGATCACCAGTAAAGGAGAACATCCCGGCGGCGATCGGAAGCTGTTCAACAGCGAGGTCATGGCCCTGTTCGCCCGCCTCATCACCCTGGGGCTGCCTTCGGTGTGCGCGGTAAATGGTCACTGTTTCGGTGCCGGCCTCATGATCGCGATGTGCCACGACATCCGGGTGATGCGAGAGGATCGAGGCTTCCTGTGTGCCAACGAGCTAGAACTCGGCTTCGCAATTCCCGAACCGGAGCTGGCGCTCTTCCGCCACAAGATGTCACGCCCCGCTTTCCACCAAACAACCGTATTGGCGAAGAGGTGGAGCGGGCCCGACGCGCTGCATGCCGGCATCGTCCAAGAACTGGCACCGCTCGAATCGGTGGCCGATGTGGCGATGACCCAAGCCGAAGGCTTGCTACGAGTCGCAGGCAGTCGTGAGATTACGAGCTGGACCAAAGAACACCTCTACGGCGAGAACGCTGCGATCAACGGCCCCCACGGCCCGGCCTACATGCTGCGTAACCAGCAAGACTTTCTCAACGGCCCGGGCAAGGTGCCGAAGGCGCCCTAGCAA
>JBLINY010000144.1:0-9973 GCA_047638695.1 Acidimicrobiales bacterium
GACGTAAGTTCGCCGAACCTCAGTCGAGGGCTCGCTACGGACCGAAGCCGACGACCGACAGCAATCAGCGGTCGATGACCCGGTCGACTGAGGCCCGAAGCATCGAATCAGCAGGCCATTCGAGTGCTCACTCGACAACGCCGGCACGAAATCACTGTCCCGCGCACGACCGCTCGGCATCGGCCCCAGTGCAGTACTCACAATGTCGGCGCGACGTGGCTCTCGACCCGCTCGATAACCGGCTTCAATGAGCCGCGGGCTACGCAAGGAAGGGGCCATCGCCGACGTGCTCGATAATCGCGCCATGGAATCACTAGCGCCAGCGACGTGAGAGCGGCGCAGGCATATCTACCCAAGCCGCACGCTGCGTAATGCTCTGGCTGCTGCGTCTTGCTCGTGGGGTCCCGATCCGTGCACCGATCACAGAGCGGGGTGCCTGCCGCGTTGGCGCGGTCTCTCAGACTCGGGCCCGAGCTTGTGGCGTCGCCTATCGTTCTGACGTGGCAGGTGCAGCGAGGCAGGATGCTGATGGGTCGTTGAGTGAACTCATCGAACGGTTGGATGAACCGACGGCGAAGATGCTCCTCGAACGTGCGGCTGCTGAGTCGGCAGCAATCGCCGCGGCAGTACGGCTTGCTGTAGCTGTGCCTGCAGACCGTGTTCGAATCTTGCGGGCCGAGGCTGATTCGGTGCTGCGGACGCGGCGCCACCTGGACTACCGCGAGGCAAATGAATGGGCGCTAGAAGCTGGAGTCGTGGTCGACGCGATGGAGGCGGAAGCGGCGAGCAACCCATCGAGGGACTTGCTGAAGCTGATCGAACTTTCGGTCGGTCGGGTCGTGAAAGTGATCCTGAAGTCTGATGATTCGTCGGGGATGATGGGCGACGTAGCGCACCGGTTGTTGACGGTCCACGAGCAAGTGTCCCTTGCCGGGGTTGCCGAGCCGAAGGCCTTGGCAAGGTGGATGATCAAGTTCGGGGTCGACGATCAGGACTTCTTTACGATCGACCCGGTGCGGTACGCCCCGGCCCTGGGCGACAAGGGCATGGACGTCTACCGCAAGGCAGTGGCTGAGCGGTCTTCTCAGGGTCGTGTCCCGTTCGCTGTGCAGCATGCAACGGAACGCCTTGCCGTGCTCGATGGCGATATCGAAGCGATCGTCGCGCTGCTCGGCCAAGAGCTGACTTCTCCTCATCAGTACACGCGGGTAGCCGAGGCGATGCTCGAGCTCGAGCGGCCCGACGATGCGCTGCAGTGGGCGGAGCGAGGCATCGCGGCAACAAGCGGATGGCAGGTCAAACATCTCTATGACATAGCTGCCGGTATACACGAGGCCAACGGGGATCAGACCGCTGTTCTCGACGTGAGACTGGATCATCACCAGAACATGCCCAGTACGTCGACATACGGTCTCCTGCGCGATGCGGCTATCGCTGTCGGGTCCTGGGGCGCACATGTGGCTTCAGCTCGTGACGTACTCGGGCGCCGGGATCGTGACTCGCTGGTCGATGTGTTGTTGGCCGACGGTGAGGTCGAGGCGGCTTGGGAGCTCGCATCACAAGACGGCGATGACCTCGGGAACGACCGTCTCCTTCGACTGGCGGAGGCGTATGAAAGTGTCGACCCTGCGGCTTCTGTCGACGTGTATGTGCGGGTTGTCGAGTCGATCTTGGAGACGACCGATCGAAGGGCGTATCGGGCCGCGGTGAAGCAGCTCAAGAACGCCAGGCGCGCTTCCGAAGCGGCCGGGCTGGCTACGGAGCACCAGGCATATCTGGTCGGCTTGAGAGAGGCACACCGTCGGAGGCCCACGCTCACTGCGATGCTCGACAAACTGATCGAGGGCTAGATCATGGCCGAGATCCCGACGACTCGGAGTCGAACGTGTCCACCGAAACTCATGCGACAGGGTCGGATCCGGTTCGTAGCATTGGCGGATGGCTACCGAGCAGCAAGCGCCGCCTCAGGAACAGATCGAAGATGCCCTCGCTCAGACGCTTCGGGGCTGGGGAGCCGAACTCGATGACGGTCGGAAGTTCTGGTGGGGCGACTGGACCAAGATGATCGGCGATGCCATCACCGCGGTCCGAACCGGTGAGCCGGTGCTCTACCCCGATGATGACGAGCCGGAGTGAAGCAGTCCTCGTTTCAGAATCGCAGCTGTCTCACCGGCGGTGAAACAGCTCACCTTCTGGAATTCGCCGCCAACGGCGAGCTGATAACTTAACTATGTGCCCGGATGTGCCCCCTGAGAGGGTAAATTCGGGCACAGATCTAAGAGAATGGCCGTCGGATGAGCGAAACAGGTGATGCATCACGTTCGATCCCGGGGTGGGCCGCGGATCTGATAGCGGTTCTCTCTCGCGACCGGCCGGCAGTCGTGACGCGACAAGATCTCGCCGGCCGCCTCGAGGAACTAGGAGTCGGTCGCGACCCAGAAAGGACCGCACGCGACCTTCAGCAGCTCGGCTGGTTCGCGAGCTTGCATCTCAAAGGAGTGTGGGCGTTCGTGCCGGCGGGGGAGGCCGACGTCACCGACCCGTACATCGATGTACGGGCCTGGAAGGCACGCCAACTTGATGCCTCGTTCGCTCTCGCCGGGGAGGCCGCGGCGTGGCACCTTGGCTACCTCCCCCGAAACTTCGGCGGGACGATCGCGGTCTGGCTGCCGTCGAACGAGCGCGTACCGCACGGACTGCGGAGCTACGTCTCGCTCGTGCGGCTCAGCTGGTCGGGCGAACAAGCGAGCGAGTTCGCCCCTAACTCTCGCCTACTTCGTCGCAAGGGGCTGGACCTGACCAACTGGGCGTCTGGGCTCCCGGCCTTCGGTCCTGAAGCGCTGGTTGTGCAGCTGGCCGCCCGGCCCGCGTCGTTTCGAGTGTGGGCTGACCTGATTCCTCAACTCGATGTCTTGGCGTCGGACTGTGACACCGACAAGATCGAGCGCCTGCTCGGCGGTCAGTCAGCCTCCGCGTGGCAACGCGCTGCATACCTTCTGCACCGCGGGGGCCGAACCGACGACGCTGCTGATCTACTCGACCGACGCCCCAGCAGGTCGATGCCGGTGGCGTCCTTTGGCGACGGCCCGGCCGCAGTGTGGTCATCACAGTTCAGCGTTAATGATCACCTTGTCGCGCCGCTGCAGGATCAACTCGGGAAGGCGTGATGGCCGCCGGCACGCTAACCGAAGCGCTGGTTCGACTACACGGAGCCGGACGCGCCGAGACCTACGGGGCAGCGCTACTCGACGTCGCGCAAGATCATCTGCTGTGGCTGCTGGCCGAGCTCGGTCACTTCGATGACGGCACCCTGGTGTTCAAGGGCGGCACTGCCCTGCGGAAGTGCCGACTCGGAGGCGGCGGACGATTCTCCACCGATGTCGACTTCGTCGCCCCCGATGACGACACCGTTCTGGAGGTGTGCGAGGCCATTGATGGGGCGAGCATCGCGGGGTTCCAGTTCTCGCTCCAGTCCACTCGCGGCGACGGGCGGCACTGGACCATGCAGGTAAGACATCCCCAGCTCGGCCAGCCTGATGTCGCGGCATCGGTGGAGTTCGCTCGGCGGCCCCTGATTCTCCCGCCTGAACGTCTCAGCTTCGTTGATCTGTCTGTGCACCGGGTGTATGAGATCGCTCTGCCGGAGCTTCCCGTGATCGCGGAGGCGGAGGCGTGCGCGGAGAAGCTCGCTCGCTACCGACGCATCGCGCTCGGTCGCGACGTATATGACCTCGCAGAGTTCGCTTCCGGAGCGATGGACGAAGCTCTCGTACGACGGCTGTGGGTACTCAAAGTGTGGGGCGACGTTGTCGACGATGGCCGCGGCGACAAGCCAGCTGACCCAGCGGACATTCTCAAGCCCAGATCCGAGGGCGACTTCGCCTCCGACTCGATCGGAAAGCTGACCCAACCGGTGGACCTCAAACGCTGGGAGAGAGTCGTCCGAGAGCGCTTCGAGTTCCTGGCCGCCCTCGACGAAGACGAACGCCGCTGGGCCGCCTGCGACCCACGCCACCGCCACGAGATTGAGGCTGCGATCAACGCTGGCGGATTCGCGTAGAACTCAGCCAGCGACTTGTTTCGATCACCGACTTGTTTGACGCAAACAAGTGCTGTCCACAGGCAAGACTTGTAACGTACCTTCTAACGGACAGGCCGTCAGAGGCTGTTATCCACAGGCACTCGTCGACACAGAGAAGTCACGAAACCCCTGGTCAACAGCACTTTCCGGCACGAATCGACACACGCCGATATGGGCTTTGACGGGCTCATAACCCGAAGGTCGTAGGTTCAAATCCTACCCCCGCCACCATTTGAAGCCCTGGATAGAACGATTCTGCCCAGGGCTTCTACCGTTGTATTGAGGGTTCTACCGTCTCTTCTCTCGGTGCCGCCGGTATAAGCGCCGATGAGTTGACCGAAAAGGCTGGCGGCGTCGGCTTGCATGCCGGACAGGACGTGTTGGTAGGTCTCGATGGTGAACGCGGTCGTGGCGTGGCCGAGCCGTACGGACACGACCTTGACCGGGACGCCTTCTTTGATGAGGAGGGTGGCGTGGGTGTGTCGCAGGTCGTGGAACCGGCTCGCAGGTAGCCCGGCGTTACGGCTGATCCGTTCGAAGGTTTGGGAGATCGAGTGCGGGTGCACGGGCTGGCTGTTGCCGGTGGCAAATACGTGGACGCTGGCTTCGCCGGTCACCGCGTGTTCGAGCTGGGCCCATTGGTGCCACGCGGCGAGGACGTCGACGGTTGCTTGATCGAGGTCGACGCAGCGGCGGCTGTTGGCGGTCTTGCCCCGTGATTCGTGGAGTTCGTAGCCAACGGCGACGAGCCCGCGGTTGATCGACACCGTGTGCTTGTCGAGGTCGATGTCGCCCCAGCGGAGGCCGAGGAGTTCGCTGCGACGCATCCCGGTGTTGGCGGCGAGCCAGAACGCCGGGAACAGGCGATGTCCGACTGCAGCTCGCAGGAAGACTGTCAGTTGTTGGGCTGTCCATGCTTGGGCTTCGTGCTTGGGAATCGACCGGAGTCGAGGCGCGTGAGCGACAAGCGCGACGTTTCGGTTCACGATCCCACGTTTCTCGGCATAGTCGAGGGAGCCGCGGATGATGAGATGAATTTCGAGCACCGTCTTGGGTGCCAGTGCCTTCGTGTCGGCAGGATGTGGCGTTCGATCTTGCGTCGGTAGCTGTGCCAAGTCGACTCGGCCAACGTGTTCGCCTTCCCCGGGAGCCACTGCGTGGTCAGGTATGCACCGAAGGTCAGCGATCGGGTCGAGTCGGTAGCGTCATCGATCTCCGCAGCGAGTCTGCTTGCGAGCGTTTCGGCATCGCCCCTGCAGGTGCCGGCGGGATGCCACTTGCGGACCTCTTTCCCGGTGATCGGGTCGAGGCCTTCGTAGACGACCGCGTAGTACCGGTTCCCCTTCTTTGCGACGTAACCCTTCATAGCGATGCTCCTTCCGGGGCCCGAGCGTCGGGTCCCGGTAGAACAATCGGTAGAAGCCGTGACCCACGCTGGATCGGCACCGCGATCTGTCGAAGTCGGTGCACACGGGACTATCGGGCGACCTGTCGTCCCGCCCGTTCCGGCGTACACATCGCGAGATTGCCGGTTGCCGATCGGGTCTTGAGTGGCGCGGCTCCCGTTGTTCTGATCGGCCGCAGCAGGCTGCGGACCCGAACGCCACAGGTGTCGATCAGCAACCAGGTGGGTTCAGTCAGCGAACCGATACAGAGAGCCGACCAAGCTCGGATGTGAAGGGGGTTGAGCGTTTGGTCAGGGAAACGCAATAAGAGCGTCATTCATCGGGATAGCAAGTGTCCGGACGTCAGTGGAGGAGCCCTTGTCATCGAGGAGTTCGAATGACTCGAACACGAACGGCAGTGCGCTGCCGTTGAGACCGGATGCGTTCTGCGTGTCGAATATCTGGCTCACGTGGAAGTGGAGGTGGGGCCCCGAGGAGGCGCCCGAGTTGCCGACCCTGCCCAAGACATCGCCCTTCTTTACCTGATCACCCACGCGGACGGTGAGGCTCGCCGGTATCAGGTGGGCGTAGGTCACGAATCGGTCATCGCCGATATCGAGAATGACGCAATTCCCGCACCTCATGTCGAGCGGGACCGGGCTCGGTGGGCGCGAGCCGGGCACGTTTTCGGGGACGCCGTCGATAGCCATTGCAATTGTTCCGTCGGCAACCGCGAGGATCTCTTCGCCGTAGGCATGGTGGGCTGCGTTGTCTGACTCGTCGCCGACGAAGAAGTCTCCGTTTGGTCCCTTTCGGAGGAAGTCCATTGCGTATCGCATCGGGATCCGGACCGTATCGTCGAAAACCTCGATGTTCCGGCTATGCGGCGATTCGTCGGTGTTATTTGCAGCCAGCCAATTATCTCCTCGCAATGGTGGCCCCAGTACGACTGGATCCTCATCCTCTATCGGGACGACCAACAGTTCCTCGAATTCGGTCTCCTTGCCGGCGGACTGCAGGGTCACGAGGTGCGTAAGGGATTGGTTCGGCAAGTCGGTAGGCAACGGCAGCCAAATGAACACCAACAGCTCGGCTCCTGGCTCGATCAGCGTGGTCGGATCGGACTCTGGGTCGATCTGGCTGGACGGCTGGGACACCCGCTCGCAAAGGTCCGAGCCGGCATGCGAGGCGAGGAGGTTCTCCCCGCTGGTCGTGTCGACCTGTTGGACGTTGACTGGTGTTTCTCCCGAGTTCAGGATCGAGAGTTCGTACACCACGAGCTTCTCATCTTGGGTTTGGACCGATCGGACCGGATCGATGGTTCGCAACCGAATCGATGGCGCCGAGTCGCCGGAGCTGGAACTGAAGGTCGAGCTGCAACTGCTGGAGCTCCGGAACTGCCACAACCCAGCGGCGACAAGTACCAGCACCAAACCCAAAACCACAACCCGACCCCGCACCTGCATCCGACCCCCTCGTCCGGGGCAAACTAGCTCAGTGGTTTGACCCTTTTGGCGGACACGGGTTTGTGGTCGACATGGCCACTTGCGTCGCCGCCCGATTCTCGAAGCCAACCCCTCGTTCGCAGAGGACCGCAGCATCCACCCAGTGAGTTTCGGTTGGGGCCATACACGTTGACCTGCAGGATCGGCCCGATCACCCAACCAGTTGGGGAGTGCCCTTATCGATCTGCGTCAGCTACCGCAGCGAGCAGAACGGCACATGAGATCGGTCTGCTCGTGGTCAGGCGGTAGCGCCCATATTGTCCGCCGCTGCCATCGTATTATCGCTCTTGTGCTATGATCGCATTTGTGCGATCATTGGTTTCGTGGCTGCAATCGAGGCGCATGATGAAGTGGTCGAATGGTTCGACGAGCTCAGCCAGAACGAGTGGGAACGCGTATCGGTGGTAGTCGACCGGTTGGCTTCGCTCGGGTCGAAGGCGAGGATGCCGTTCTCCCGAAGTCTCGGTGATGGACTGTTCGAGGTTCGGTTCACTCTCGGTTCCACCGCTCGGCGGATCACCTACCGGTTTACTAACGGCGACCGGATCATTCTGCTGACAACGTTCCGCAAGCAACGCAACAACGAACGAGCCGAGGTCACTCGTGCTCGCAAGATCGCTCAGGACTGCGCCAAGCGCTACCCATAGAAGGAGACAACGATGGCCAACTACTCCCGATGGGACGACATCAAGAAGAACAAGGGCGAACCCTCGACCGAAACGCGAGCGACGATCAACCAGGACCTCGATCTTGGTCAGCTCATCTATGACATGCGCACCGAAGCCGGGTTGAGCCAACGCGAGTTGGCGGAGCGGATGGAGACCACCCAGTCGGTGATCTCTCGGCTCGAAGAAGGCGGCGGCGCCAAGAACCGGATCGACACCCTCGCTCGGGTCGCGACTGCGCTCGATCGGCATCTCGTACTGTCCTTCCCGACTGAGGTGCCCGACACGCTGACCGACGCCGTCCAGGTCGCTTGAGGCTCTCGGTCGTTAGGCGAATGCGTCTCATCGGTCGGTCGATTCCAGGCAACACACAGGCAACAATGCACCCGTAAACAAGGGGGAGCAAGGCGCTGACCCGAGGCAACCGGATCTGGGCGTCCCCTTCGAAGTGTGGAGACATCCACTATGAGGAGACACAACACACTGGACCACCGCTGACGCGGCGACGACGGTGATCTCGGATGTGATCGGCCGGAAATGGATTGCGGAGATCACCTCGGCTGATGCAACCTCGACCGAGGTCCAAGCAGTGTTCAACCGGGCGCTCCGCATCGAGGGCCTCGACGAGGTGATCGATGAACGCAATCCTGACGGGATCGCCTGGGACCCAGACAGTGATGAGGTCCCAGTGTTGTTGGTTATGTCCGACAACGGCCCCCAGATGAGTTCGGGAACAACACGGGAGTTCATGGCGCTCGCCTGGCCCGCTACCCACTACGGCCGGCCCGGCACCCCGACCGACCAAGCATGGATCGAGTCACTGTTCGGGCACCTCAAAATCGAGCAGCCCCACCTCGAGCTGATCGAAGACATCGAGGTGTTCCCTGTCGGACTCGAAAGCCAACGCGTGCACTACAACACGGTCCGGCTCCACGCTGGGATCGGCTACGCGTAGTGTGACGTCACGCCCGACCAGGAACACCGGGGCGAAGGAGCCGCTGTTCGTGCCGCCCGCCGTGACGGTCTCAACCGTGCCCGTCAGCAACGCATCACCTACAATCCCAACCGACCACCCTGAGGACCCGATCATGCGGGCTGAAACCTCCGGCAGAAGCGACATTAAGTCAGACACCCGTCAATCGACGAAGCCGAGACATCTCCGGCAGATTGGGACGGTTTCGATCCCCGACGTTGACGTGGTCTGGGCGTCGTTATCGGGCGCCGCGCTTGGGCCGTACTGGTGCGCTCGAACGACCTGCCTTGCCGAGTCTCATGGCTGGCAGCCTCAGTGGCTGAAATAGTCCTTAGTCCTCCACGCGGAGGTGTGCTGTCAGAGGCTCCGATTAGAGTTTGACCCTGGACACTGACCGGATCTGGACGGCGGAAGAGCTCGAAGCCCTGTCGCCCAACGAACGCGACGCTGTCATCCGTTCCGGTTTCGTGACCGACCCTCAAAAGGTCCCCGCTGACCTGATCGAACGAGCACGTGCAAAGACCGATGCCCGTATTGCAGCCACCGAGAGCAGCTCAACTTCACGGTGACCCGCCGCATAGTCACGCCCATCTCTAGCGCGGGCGACGGATCCCGAACCGATCGTCTCGAGCGGGCGGTTCACGTTGAAGCCATGCTCGGTAACGCACAGCAGCCCCCCTCGAGACCACCCAAGCTGTATGTGTAGATACCGGGCGGCCCGCCAGAACCGTGACCAGCGCGATAACGACACTGCTGGAAGGAGCACTGAGCCGATCGGGTTTCCGGCAATATGTCGGTGATCCGGATGCGGGAACAGCGGGCTCGGGCCACGCACGTTCCCTCGGGTTCAGGTGATGTCGATGCCGTGGGTGGTGGCGAGTTGTCGAGCGAGCGTTGCTTGATCGATGTCGGCGTTTTTCGCGCTGGCCCGAATCGTTGCGACGGCGGCGAAGAGTGCGTAGAGCCAGAAGTCGTCGATCCAGAAGGTCGCTTCTTCGATCAGGTCGGGCTTGAGCCCACCGTTCACGGCGAACGTTGCGAACAGCGTGTATTGGATTCTCCGGTTCTGCTTGCCCTTGAACACCACTTCCGACAGATGCTTCGACAACAAGTCTTCGTGTTCGACGCGAGCACTCCGGCTGACGCCTGCCAACGCGAGAGCTTCGGCGCCGAGTTCGATGAAGACCTCTCCGGGGAATGTGTTGTGCTTGCTGTGAAGGTCGGCGACCTGGGAGGCGAGATCGTTCGCGTCTGTTCCGTTGGCGATGCCAACGAGCAGTCGCTGCACCGCTTGACGGCGGTCGTCTTCTGTTGCCTGGGCCATGTCGACACCGTACGCGCGGAGCGCTGCGACATCGTCGGGT
>JBLINY010000145.1:0-9910 GCA_047638695.1 Acidimicrobiales bacterium
AAACCGACCGGACCGCATCGGTGGTAATCCGAGGTCACGCCCTCATCCAAAACCTACGCCGAGGACACTACGAACTCGGCACCGACGCCCGACACCAACACCTGCGACTTGTTGATGCATTTGACGAACTAACCAAAACAATCTGATCCGAGCCGGCGACTCTCGTCTGCCACCAACGCTCCGGGATTCCAGTAACGCAACAGTGCCGTCAAATGTGGCGAACCGTGGATTCGAACCTGTCATTCTCCCGGTCTGGGTGCTGGCTCACCAACAACGACCGCCCCTTCGATAGGCGCTGACAACACCCGTTTGCGGAACGGAAGCTCAATCTCCACGATGCAACCTTGTCCAGGCGCAGTCGTGACCTCGAATACTCCCGCTGCTCGTCGGGCCAGGTATCGAACGTTTGGCAGTCCTAGATGGCCCGGACGGAATCGTGGAACCGTGTCGAGGTCGAAACCCTGCCCATCGTCATCGATCCGAATCCGGAGCTGGTTTTCGGTGTTCGTCAATGTCACCGAAACGGTCTTCGCGTCGGCGTGTTTAGCGACGTTGACTAGCGCCTCGTGAACGAGTCGAAAGGCAAGCGTCGAAACCGCGTCATCCAAGGTGACGTCGATGTGGTTTTCGATGCTCCAGAGGGTCCCGTGCGGCGAGAACGTTTCCTCTAGATAGACCTCTATGGCGACGGCCAGACCTTCGTCCTCGAGCGTGCTCGGGTGAAGCTCAAACAACAGATGACGCAATCGCTCGATCGTGTCACCAACTCTCACCTGAACATCATCAAGCAGCGGCCGGGTCTCGGGCGGAAGGTCAAGACCTATCCGCTGCAACGTCAAGCTGAGCATGGTGATCGCTTGAATCGGGTCATCGTGGATTTGATTTGCAATTCGTTCGCGCTCGGCTGCGATCGTCCCAGCGAAGTTCCGGGCCGCCGTAGCTTGCTCGATTGCTAGCTGGGCCAAGTCCGCCGAGTGTCGCAACTCACCATCTCGATAGTCGTTCACCCTCTCCGTGTCATAGGAAACGCAGAGCGCACCAAGGGGCCGGGTACCTAAGCCAACGAAAGGCAAGCACCAGACACGATGAGAACTGGAGCGGGCCGAATGGTGGACCCGAAGTGCGGTCGCTTGGTCATCGACCGCGTCGAGACGACCAAACTCGGCGATCAACAATGCAGAAACCACCGAACCGAGGGCTGCTACTGACGCAACTGAGCCGTAGAAATCGAGGCGGTCATCATCGAGCCGTTCGACAACGATGCACTTCTTGTCGGGGTGACCGACCTCGATCAACTTGCATACCGCGTGCAGCGTTTCCTCAAGAGATCGATGCTGAGCAATCAGAGAGAGCGCTCCCGCGCCTTGTCGGTTAAACCTATCGAACAGCTCACGTTCGAAGTGCGGCGATCCTGGCAAGTGTTCTTGCACCTCAACGAAGGTAGTGCCGGCGACACCAAGAAACCCTGGCGCCGCTACGTAGCGGCAGCAGCGATCTTCATGTGTGTCTTGGCTAGTGGGCGAGAGCAAACCGGCGAGCCGTCATACCGCCGGCAACAAGTACGACGCCATCATTCAGCAACACCAGCAGTTCGGCGACGGAGGCGGCCGAGCCTGGCAGGAGGGTGGCTAAGGCGACGGATGTAACTCCGAGCCGAACTCGGCAAGTGGGTTCGATCGTTTCGACATGGCAGTCACCTTCATTCTGGGTCCCAGGGGAACCATCTCGCGAGCACGAGCGGTCTGACCCGTGGGACGCAGCACGCCTCTGCGTTCCCTCTGGTGAGTCGTTCGTGTCAGAAGGACCGCAAGCGAGGGGCAGCGTAAGTGGGCGTCTGTCTGTCACGTTCGCTTGCCGCCGTCTGTCAACCATTGCGACGTGTGACATCATTGCTGTCAGGTTCCTACAGCCACGGCAGTTCTCGGGTCGATATCCATCTTGCGAAACTGCCTTCCGACTCGATGGTCGGTCAGAGCCTGGTAAGTGGTCTGGAGAACCAGACCCATACACGCCGCATACACGAGGGTGGCCGGCCCGAACTCGCCGCCCATCAGGACCCCAAGGAAGAGCACACCGCAGTCAAGCATCGAACGGGTCGCTCGGCGCGATATCTGACGGTCCTCACCAGCCAACATGAGCAACTCGAACGGTCCTCCCGTTGTGCCGGAGTGAACGACCAAACCGATGCCAGCAGCCATTGTGAAGATGGCGGCTGCCACAAAGGACAGCCGAACCGGCATCGTCGTTGGCTGGCTCAGCAGGTGGCTGGCTGCATCGATCGAGAGACCGTTGGCAAAGATGTACACCAAACCCCACAAGCTCGGCCTCCGACCCAAAAGGGCTGCCACCCCGAACAGGATCGCCGCCAGCAACAACCCGGATTGGCCAAGTGTCAGACCGAAACGATCGCCGAGTCCGAGCGAGAGCACGTCATACGGAGACAGTCCAAGTTGGGCCTGGACCATGAGCGCGACGGCGATGCCGATCAGCAAAGAGCCAGTAGCCAATGAAAGCGTTTGACGAACGATCGTCGTCGGTACCGCCACCGTTACCCTGCGAAGCGCTGGCACTGCTGTGTGGCGGCCAGAGCCGATAAGCGATGAGGCGAGATCGAGATCGATCCGGCCTAAGGTCGCCCGGATTTGCGGTGGGATGACAGCGAACGGGTGCATTCCTAGAGTCTCGGCGCAACCCTCGATAAATCTGAACCGTTTCGGACCGGTTGACCCTCAGAGGTCGTCACATGTCCGGTTCCGGTCAAACAGAAGATCTGCGCCGGTTTGGTGTTGTTTGTCTTCTCGGAGGTGGACAAGGCACGATCCACCAACCACTCCTCGCCGCGGACGTGGATCTCTAGAGGTGCGTAGCTGTGCTCGATTGGAGCAGACGGTGCTTGGACTGGGCCCTGGCTCGCCATATCCATCGCCCCCAGTGCCGACGCAACCCGATAGGTAACCATACGGAGGACAGGAAGTACAGCGAACATCTCGACAACGAGTTTCGACAAGGGGTACCGCTCGTCGATCGGTACCGGGGGGAGTGCCTCCCCAGCACCCAGGGCATGGAGGTGGTGAAACTTGCGGCGACGGTCGAGGAGGGGGGAGGGATGCGACGGCCGCCGCCACAAGATCTGCTTCCGCCGCTCGTTAGCTCGGGGACTTGGCGGGGACACGTGACTTGGCAGGCACGCGTGACTTCGTGTCGTTGATTATCGAGCGGCCCCGCTTTGCGAGTTTGGCCGCGATGACCTCAGCTCGGTGTTGAAAGTCGGCGACATGCGAGGCGAGATTGTCACGGTTGCCAAGGATGACGGTGCTGGGGAGAAGGTCGAACTGCTCCTCATCGATCGAGAGTTCAATCCTGTCGTCGCGAACTTGCGCAACGGCGCCAAGAGGTACGAGGACGTCGTGGTGGAATCCAGGCACCCCGACGCGTACGACAACGGCGGTGATGTGCTCATTGTCTGCAACGATTCCTTCGACGTGGCCAACAATCCTGGTGTCGGACGTGGCGACTTCGCTGGGGCGACGAATCTCACATTCGCCTTTCGGGATGCGGTTGTAGCCGATACCGACGCGATCATCCCACCAGCCCATGTCGAACTCGTACCCGATGTATTGGCTCGTCAGGTACGGAGTGGCGACGGCATCCTCTATGCCGACGTCCCACTTGTCACCCAAGTCGATGGGCTCATCAAGTTTGACGAAATCGGCGGCTGCCACGTGTTCAAGCGCTCGAAGGTGGTTGGCGTCCAGATGGACCGTGAGGGCGCCGTTGTCTTCGTCGACGAGCCAGATGGGAACGAGCCGGGCTTGGTAGTGCTTGTGCGTTGGTTGGACGACGACATTGGTGACGGTTTGAGCCTCTGGATCGACCACGATGTCGGCCAGTACGCCGAATGGCCCGTCGGTTGTATTCACTGGTTGTCCGATGCGGAGTCTCATATTGCTGTCCTGTTCTGCTGTGCCGCTTGCAAGTCGGCGGGGGTGCCGTTCAGCGAAGCACGGTGAGGGTGGCGTGTTCATGACGTAGTCAGGTCATGTGGTGAACAACTTCGTGCTTCTGCGGTTGGTCGTCCGCCGAATGACCTGATCGTGTCATTCGGCCGAATCGGTCGGTGATCAATAGTCGAGCTAGACACCGACACGAACCATGTAGCTCGACCTCGCAGTCCAATGTGGATCGTCTACGAACTGAGCGACCCATGACTGATCTACCAGTAGACGAAAGACAGGTAAAGGTTCTTCTGGTCGATGACCACGAAATGGTGGCACTTGGGATCAAGTCTCTTCTCGAAACTGAGAATGGAGTAGAGGTCGTCGCCACGGTCGGCACCGTCAAGGACGCCGTTGCCGCCGTGGTGAGACTGCAGCCTGATGTTGTTCTGATGGACTATCGTCTGCCGGACGGCACGGGTGCCGAAGCAGCAAGGGCCATCATGGCTCTAGAAAAAGCGCCCGGCGTGGTGATGGCCACATCCGTCGCTGACCGCCGGGTGCTTGGTCAAGCGCTAGAAGCCGGATGCTGCGGATTTATTTCCAAGAACGCTGACCGAGCCGACCTCATCGACGCCGTGAACGCCGGAGCCAACGGAGAGTCGTACTTCACTCGCGATGTACTCAAGCACCTAGTCCACGTGCGTCGTTTCGACAACGTAGACGGTCCCGACTTGACCGAACGGGAGATCGCGGTGCTTCAAGCAACTGCGGATGGACAAAACCCGGAGCAGATCGCGGCAGCGCTGTTCCTGAGCGCCCACACCGTTAAGAACCACATTCGCCATGCCATGTCGAAACTCGAGGCTCACACCAAACTCGAGGCCGTCGTCAAGGCCATCCGCGCCCGCATCATCTCCATCGATGGCTAAGTCATGCGAGGACCAGCCAACCGAGGAACAAAGGTCGGTGCCACACACCGTCTACAGCGTCGTCATCGCCGACGACGACGAGATGATCCGATGGGCGCTCGGTGCGCTGCTTGACCACCATCCGTCGCTCACCGTGCTCGGTTCAGTCAACAACGGGTGCCGGGCAGCCGAGATCTGTGGTCGGCTTCGGCCCACTCTGGCCATCTTGGATGTGATGATGGACGGTGGCGGAATTGACGGTCTTACGCAAGTAGCGGCTGCTTCTCCGGCTACCGCTGTCGTATTCTATACCGCCCAGGCCGATCGTCGTACCCGTCAGAAGCTGCTGGATGCTGGGGCTGCCGCCGTGTTCGCGAAGGGAGCACCGATCGATCTCGCTGCTGAGCTTCTGGCCATTGTTGCCCTAGACGACATCACGCAGCCCGAAGGCTGAAAGATCAAATGTCATTCGAAAAGCTTCGCATCCAACTGGCTCGCAACATCTGGAAACGGCATCCTGGCGTCCGCTCACAGGACGAACTCACTCCCGGCGAGAAGGCGGCAGATCGACTCCGGAACGGGATGGGTTCGTGGGTGTTCGTCTTTGCAGCCCTCATCTTCCTGTTCGGTTGGATGGTCGGCAATCGCGGTGTGGGCTTCGACCCCTACCCGTTCATCCTTTTGAACCTCATCCTGTCCTGCGTCGCCGCGTTGCAGGGTGCGATTCTTCTGATCGCCTCCCGGCGGTCTGACCAGATCTCAGCCGAGCTGGCATTGCACGACTACACGACCAATATCGAGGCAGCTGAAACGATCAAGACGATCGAAGCCCTGACCATCGAAATTCACCGCTCGGTCGGAGTGCGTTCCTCGCTTGACCCTCCTCGCGAGGTTGGCCCAAGTTCGTGATCACGAGTCAGGCTGCCCGTCGTCGGGGTGCCGACGGCAGGTCCGGCGCGGCGCTCACGCTCGGCGCTCTCGGCGTCGTCTTTGGCGACATCGGCACCAGCCCCATCTATGCCCTTCGTGAGTCTCTAGCTGGCGAACATGACTTGACCGTCGACGAAGCGAGCGTGCTCGGGGTGCTCTCGACGATGCTGTGGTCGCTCATTCTTGTTGTCACCGTCAAATACCTGCTGATCGTGATGCGAGCCGACAACCATGGTGAAGGCGGCATCCTGGCTCTGGCGTCGCTCGTCACTGGTACACCATCAGTGGTAGGCGAACGACGGTCAGCCAGACCCCTCCTACTGCTCGGATTGTTTGGGACGGCGCTGCTGTACGGCGATGGCATGATCACCCCCGCCATCTCGGTGCTGTCTGCAGCCGAAGGCCTTGAGGTTGTTGCCCCCTCGCTCCACCGATGGATCGTGCCGATCGTCATTGTCATCCTCGTTGGTCTTTTTGCTATTCAACACCGAGGCACCGAGGCGATCGGCCGGCTCTTTGGCCCAGTAATGGTGCTCTGGTTCAGCGTCATCGGACTCCTCGGCCTGGTTGAGCTCATCGCAGAACCCGCCGTATTGCGAGCCTTCAGCCCGACGTACGGCATTGTCTTCTTTGCCAATGGCGGCTTCAAAGGCTTCCTTGTACTCGGATCGGTTTTCCTGGTGGTCACTGGCGGCGAAGCGTTGTACGCCGACATGGGCCACTTTGGCAGGCGACCAATTCAGTCGGCGTGGTTCGCCATCGTGCTCCCCGCTCTGATTCTGAATTACTTCGGACAGGGAGCCCGCCTGCTTTCGGATCCCTCCGCGATCGAGAATCCGTTTTTCCTGTTGGCTCCGACATGGGGGCAGTGGCCACTGACCATATTGGCCACCATGGCAACGATCATCGCCTCCCAGGCGCTGATATCGGGAGCCTTCTCACTCACGGCCCAGGCAATCAATCTCGACTACCTGCCGAGAATGCGAGTGGTCCAAACGTCGAGTCATCATCGAGGACAGGTCTACGTTCCCGCGGTCAACTGGTTCCTTCTCGGGGCGTGTGTCTGCCTCGTCTTGGCCTTTCGGTCATCGACCAACCTGGCCGCCGCCTATGGCGTCGCGGTGACGCTGACCATGGTCATCACGACCCTCCTTGTCGCATCGGTGGCACGAAACCGGTGGTCGTGGTCACGGGCAAGGACGGGGCTCGTAGTCGCTCCACTTCTCGTGATCGACCTTGGCTTTGCCACCGCCAACATCTTCAAGATTCCGGCCGGCGGCTGGGTCCCGCTCGTAGTCGGACTGGCGGGATTCACGATCTTTACTACGTGGCATCACGGCCGTCAGCTGGTTGCCGGCCGGATAGAGAGAAAGTCCCTAACGATTCCCAACTTCGTTGCCGGACTGGCAAATAAACCGCCGCACCGCCACCCCGGAACGGGCGTGTACTTCCACCGCACACCGGGCCGAGTGCCCCCTGGATTACTCGCCAATCTCCGTCACAACGATTCGCTCCACGAGGCCGTTGTGATGCTCTCTGTCACCACTACAGATCGGCCTCGTGTCCTCACGGCGCAGCGCGATCGCGTGATCGCACACGGTGACGGGTTCTTCGAACTCGAGATGCGCTATGGCTTCCAAGAACTACCCGACATCGGAACAGACTTGCGCTCGCTGCTCGTCGACAGTCTCAACTTTGACGGGGACTCAACGACGTTCTTCATGGGCCGAGAGCGGATCGAAGCGACCGAGCAACCCGGAATGACGCGCTGGAGGGAGCGGCTCTTTGCGTACATGAGCCGCAACGCTGGCGACCCGTCTGCCCATTTTGGGCTTCCGTCGGATCGCACACTCGATGTCGGCACACACGTCGAAATCTGACGAACAAGGCAGGGCGATAGCGATTGCGGGGGATCAGCAGATCGCGTTCGTTACGCAGCTGGTGTTTGCCGATTGAGGACTCGACGGGTGAACAACACCCGCTCAAAACCCTGGATCAGGCAGCGAGGGATAATGGCGTGAACTGCGAGATCGGCGTCAATGTTCGGGAGAACCCGCGCTCGGGCGTTGGCTCGCCAGTCCAAGGTGAGGCTTGCCCGCTCGGTGCCATCGCGAACTCGTGGTCCAGCGAGAATCGAAACTTCCTGATCTCGCGGGAAACCCCAGCGCTGACCTGGCCGGTGCTCGCTGTCGGGAGCGCTGGACAAAGCGGCAAGTTTTATGGTCGCTCTTCGTCGCGTTTGGGTGGTCCGGTCGACACCGATGAGTCAATCTCGCCGACGTGGCATACGGCGCCACCCTGGTTCACCAGCGGATCGAGGTTGAGACCAACCACAACACCTTGGCTGGAGCGTTGATACGGCTCAGCAGGCGGCCGAACGAATCGTTTATCCGGCCGATCGTCTCTCCCTTCTCAACATAGGTACCTGCAGTAACCGAAAGCTGAGCGATGCGGCTCGCCAGGGAGCCCCTCGGCGAGCCGGGGAACGACCGATTCAAGTCACGACAGTCGGGCAGGTAGCGATCGCCGGTTGAAAACCCTGACACGTTGACGATGGGAACAAAGAGAAGCGTTCCGCTGAGCGAGAGCCCGTCACATGCTTGGCAAAAGGGAACTCCGTCTCACGTTGACTGCCTGGAGGCACCACAATCGAACCGATTGCGAACGGCTGGCAAGTAGTTTCATGGAGTCCTAGATGTTCTGCTGCTTCGTTTGATAGGCGGCGGATGAGGTCCTGGGGCTGGACCCGGCCGGCGATGCGCACTGCCCCGCTTCCATAGTGACTTCGCTCGCTATGAACCTCCTGACGCAAACGTGCCGAGAAAGGCGTGGACCGCCGAGACAATATGCTGTTGCAGGGCAACATCAACCCCTGTTGCCTCGGACCCTGTTGCCTCAACCCCTGATGCCGTCGAGGGCACTGTTTTTTACTGGAGTAACGGCGAACGAGCCACCGAGAACTATCAGTGCCAGTGGCGGCAGCGTGAACTCAACTCTCGATACGGGCAAGCCCATTTGCCCTACCCAGCTTGTGGACGGCGGCAATCATGATTCTGTCGGAGATCACTGCTAGCTCCCGTGGGGCTGATCGGCGATGAGACATTCGGTGGTGAGCATCAGGCCAACCACCGATGCTGCGTTCTCGAGGGCTGCTCGTGTGACCATGGCGGGGTCGATGATCCCGGCTTTGGTTAGATCTTCGTAGACGTCGGCTACGACGTTGTATCCGATCGCTCCGATCTCGTGTTCGACATGTTCGACGACGACGCTTGGGTCGTGGCCGGCGTTGATGGCGATCTGGCGGGTCGGGGCGGCAAGTGCGCTCCACACGATCCGGGCCCCGGTTGCCTGGTCGGAGTCTTCTTGGCCTCCGGCAAGCTCGGCAACGGCCTCTCGGGCCCGCAATAGCGCGACGCCTCCACCGGGTACCACACCTTCTTCGATCGCCGCACGGGTTGCCGATATCGCGTCCTCGATGCGGAACTTCAGCTCGGTGAGCTCAACGTCAGTTGCTGCCCCGACCGCGATCACAGCGACGCCGCCGGAGAGTCTGGCCAGACGTTCCTGGAGCTTCTCCTTGTCGTAGTCGGAGTCGGTGTCGTCGATCTGATGATTGAGTTGGCTGACTCGGGCTTGGAGGTCGACCGGAGCGCCCGCTCCGTCGACAATTGTCGTGCTGTCCTTCGTTACAACAACCTTGCGGGCCTGTCCCAACAGGTCGAGAGTCATGGTCTCGAGGCTCAGTCCGATTTCTTCGCTGATTACCTGTCCTCCGGTGAGCACGGCGAGATCGCCGAGCATCTCTTTTCGTCGATCTCCGAAGCCAGGGGCCTTGACAGCGACAGAGTTGAAGGTGCCACGAATCTTGTTGACAACAAGGGTGGCCAGCGCTTCGGCCTCGACGTCCTCGGCGATGATCGCGAGCGGCTTACCAGTTTGCATGACCTTCTCTAGCAACGGGAGTAGGTCAGCAACCTTCGAAATCTTGCCCGGGTGCAGAAGGACGTAGCAGTCCTCCATCACGGTCTCCATCGCTTCTGTGTCGGCCACAAAGTACGGCGAGATAAAACCTTTCTCGAACTGCATCCCTTCGGTGAACTCAAGTTCGATACCGAATGTGTTCGAGTCTTCGAC
>JBLINY010000146.1:0-9834 GCA_047638695.1 Acidimicrobiales bacterium
ACGCAGCGATGAGGCGCGCCGCTCGGCCCTTGAGGTCGAGATCGCTCGTGCGCCGGACCTTTCCGAACTTGGCCCGGAAGTGAGCGACCATCTCCTGCTCTTCAGCCTTGGAGAGCCGGGAAGGGATGCGGACCTGAAGAACCCCCTCGACGAGTCGCCCCTCGGCTGTTTTACGGCGTCGGGTACTGCGGATGACCTCGACGCTGAGAGGCGGTACGTCGCGCTCGATGGATGTCGGCTCGATGGAAGTCACGGTCAGACCCGGTTCGGGTCTCCACCGCTAAGGAGGTCAGCATCGAGGAGAGTGAGCTGCTCGCCAGCGCGCCATTGATCGTCGATGCGATGCACGATTCGACCGGAGAGATTCGGTACGCGCCCCAGCGTGAGGCCGAGGTGTTGTTCGAGGTTGTGGATGACTCCGCCATGGGTTGCCACCATCACGGTTGCGCGCGGATTGTCGGCCGCGATCTCGTCTAGGGCAGCCAGAGTACGTGCGAGCAGCGGTTCGTCGGTTTCGTAGCCGTCAGGTCGTCGGCCATCGTCGAGGTAACCCGGGTATTGCTCGTCAATGTCGGGTCGGGACAGGCCCGACCACGGCCCGGCGTGGCGTTCTCGCAGGTCGTCGGCGACCAATACCGGTCCGACCCCGATAGCTGTGCTGACGATCATTGCTGTCTCGAGTGCCCGTTGTTGGGGCGAGGCGATAATGGCATCGACGGCACCGATCCGTTGAGCGGCCAGGTGCGCTTGGTCACGCCCCAGACGGCTCAGCGGAGGATCGGCTTGACCCTGCCAGCGGCCTTCGGCGTTCCATGTTGACTGACCGTGGCGGACAAGTAGGAGGGTCGCGCTCGGCTGCGTGGGCGGCACGGGGGTGGACGACGCTTGATCAGGTGACACGATCCTGTTGTAGCCGCTCGTTCCGGCTGTCGCCGACTACAGGTCCTTACCTTTCGTGAGGTGTCGTTACAATCTGGTTCGTGATCACGCTGCGACTCTTCGCTCAGGCTCGTGAGGCGGCGGGCGAAAAGGTCGCCCACTTCGATGGCTCGACGGTGGGCGAGATCCTCGCGGCCGCTGTCGCCGCCTTCGGGCCTGACTTTGCCGCCGTTCTCGAGGGCTCGAAAGTTTGGCTCAATGGCTCGCCCGCCGTTGAGGCTGACATCGTCTCCGAAGGTGATGAGGTGGCCGTGCTGCCTCCCGTCAGCGGTGGATGAGTTCCACTCGCGTTGCCTCGTCGCCTGACCAGCGTCGTCGACAACTCGAGGCGCGGTGGCGTCGACGACGGTTCGCGGTGCCGTACCCCGTTGACGGTCCCAAGGTCAGCTTGGGTGTGGCCTGGCTGGCAGCCCTCTTGCTGGCGGCCTACTACGTGGGGGCAGCGGCCGCGCTGGTACTGATCCCGGTGGCCGTGTTGGCCGCAGTTCAGGTAGGCCGGGCCTGGTCGCGGCAAGAGCTGTCTGATGGTCGCGCTGCTGGTCTGGTCGCGTTCTGTGTTGCTAGCGCTGCATGGTTCGGGGCACTAGCTCTCGGTGCCGCGACCGTTGCGGCTGTGTTTGGCTTGTTCGTCTATGCCTGGCTTTCGGCGTCCCCAACCACCGATGCCCGGGTTCGATTGGCCGAGATCCTGGTGAGAGCCGCGCTGCCCGTCGGCATCGCTGCCGGTTCGCTCCTGATACTTGCGGTCGATCGGACTCCGGCCTTTGTTTCGGTCGTACTTCTGGTCAGCGCCTACGAGACGGGCGACTTTCTGGTTGGTTCGGGCTCAGCTAACGCCGTTGAGGGCCCGGCGGCAGGGCTCGTGGCACTGGCCTTAGTGGCCGTCGGCCTCTTCGTCGTCCTGCCGGACCCCTTCACCTCGGTGACGCTGCCACTCTGGGCGGCCGTTGTCGCTGTTTGTTGCCCTTTAGGCCAAGTGGCGGGATCAGCGATCTTGCCCCGAGGGGATGCCTGGGCGCCGGCGCTTCGTCGTTTTGATTCCCACCTAATCGCTGCGCCCCTCTGGGTGCTCTTCGTCGGATGACGCCAGCTCAGGCCTCGAACGTGCTGGCGACGACGCATCCGGCGATGGCCGCCGCCGTTCAGCGGTTCGGCCCTGCCCGATTCGGAAGTAAGCCGAAGGTCGATCAGCGATTTCCCCGCCTGGCCCGCAGCATCACCGGCCAGCAGCTCTCGGTTCGGGCCGCGGGCACAATCTTTGGTCGACTCGAAAACTTGCTAGGCCCGGTCACTCCCGAGGCGATTCTGGGGACGAACCCTGACGAGCTTCGAGCCTGTGGGTTATCCGGGGCCAAGGTGGCAGCTCTTGTTGATCTCGCTAGCCGGACCGAGTCTGGTGCCCTCGTTCTCGAGTCCCTGGGCCGTCGGCCGGAGGAAGAGGTGATCGCGGCGCTCACCGCTGTTCGCGGAATCGGACGTTGGACGGCACAGATGTTTCTTCTGGGGTCGCTTCACCGCCTCGATGTTTGGCCAACGGGCGACGCTGGTGTTCGCAACGGGTTTGCCCGGATGATGGGTCTGCCGTCGACCCCGACCGCGGAAGAGCTCGAGTTGCTCGGTGATGCGTTCCGGCCCTATCGGTCGGTGCTGGCGTGGTACTGCTGGCAAGCGATCGACGCCGACCCGAACGGCTGACAACGCGGCGCTATCACCGATTTCGGGGTTGGGCCATTACCCTGGAAGGCCGTGATCGAACCACTGCAGCGTGTCCTCGCCACCGACGCCCTTGATGGGCTCACCACTCGACCACTCGCCGAGCTCCGAGATCTCCGAGTGCAGTGTTCGAACGTCGAGAACGACATTTCGATGGCCCGGCGGGTTGCTCAAGGTCGGCTTGACATCGTCGGGCATGAGGTGCACAAGCGGGCTGGTGGTAAGGGCGTCGGACCCACCGATGAGGTCTTGTTCGATCTCCCTGACGTTCTGGCCGCAGGGCCGAGTGGAGGAATGCCGAGCGGCCGTCCGGTCACAATCAATGACCCTGGTGAAGTCGCGTTGCTCCTCGTTGAGCGTCTTGATGTAGCTGCTTCGCCCGGCGACCTCGCTGGCGTCGACTCGCTCGACGAAGGGGCCTTGCGCGAACTGTTCGAACGGATCCGGAGTTTCGAAGTCGAGATGTCGGCGGTGCGGCGTCAGCTGCACGAGCGCATCGATGCCCTTCAATCTGAGATCGGTCGCCGCTATCGCGATGGCGAAGCGTCGGTCGACAATCTGTTGTCGTGAGCCGGTCATCCCGTCGCGCGTCCAACGCTGACGTCGGGCCCTTCATCCGCGAGCAACGTCGTATGGCGGAGCTCTCGGTCCGCCGTTTGGCCGAGATGGCGGGCGTCTCCAATCCCTATCTCAGTCAGATCGAACGCGGTTTGCGGCGACCATCGGCCGACATTCTTCAACAGATCGCGAAGGCACTTCAGATCTCGGCGGAGTCTCTGTACGTTCGGGCCGGAATCCTTGACGACGACCGCCTGCCACTCATGACCGACGTCGAGACAGCCATACGTCAGGCGCCTGAGCTGACAGCTGATCAGCGGCGGGCGATGCTCAGCGTGTACCGGAGCTTTGCCCTCACGGCTGGTGTCCGAGGTGAGGGCTGCGACATCATGGCTGACGTGACCGAGCACCGATCTCCCCAAGCCCCGCACAACGGTGCCCCGGAGGAAGACCCCGCAAGGGAATCACAGGAGACCGCGTGGCGTTGAGCAGCGGCATGCGCCGTGTTGCCGTTCTGTCGTTGCACACGTCGCCCTTGGCCCAGCCGGGCACGGGCGATGGCGGGGGCATGAACGTCTATGTGCGCGAGCTGGTGTCATCGCTGGCCCAGGCGGGCGTTGCTTGCCGGGTCTACGTGCGTCGCTGGGACGATTCGTTGCCCGCTCGAGTCGAGGTCGAGCCTGGCTTCGAGGTGGTGCACGTTCCGGCCGGTCCCGTTGACCTCTCAAAGGAAGAACTCGCCGCAGCGGTGCCCGCCTTTGCAGAGTGGGTTGCCGCCGATCTGCGCCCTTGGCGGCCCGACGTCATTCATGCCAACTACTGGTTGTCGGGGGTTGCCGGCCAGATTCTGAAGCGCACGCTCGATCTGCCGCTTGTCACAACCTTTCACACGCTGGCGCGGGTAAAGGCGGTGCTCGGTGATTTCGAACCCGAACGTCGGGCGCTAGCCGAGTCCGAGGTGATGGCGTGTGCCGACAATGTTCTGGCAAATTGCACCGCCGAGGCCGAACAGCTTGTCGAGCTCTATGACGCGAATGCTGACCGCATCGAGATTGTCCCGCCGGGAGTCGACCACGCCTTCTTCTCGCCGGGGAGTCAGGCCGGCGCTCGCTGGGCATTGAAGACCGACAACCGACCGCTGTTGTTATTCGTTGGTCGCATCCAGCCACTCAAAGGCGTCGATGTCGCGGTGAAGGCACTCTCGAAGGTCGAACGCGACGACGCTCGCCTATGGATCGTCGGTGGCGCCAGCGGTGCCGGCGGCGGCGATGAAGTCGAGCGGGTTCGCCAGCTCATCGCCGATCTTGACCTGACCGATCGTGTTGTCTTTCAGCCGCCGCAGCCGCACCACCTGCTCTCCACCTACTATCGGGCAGCCGACGTTTGTTTGGTTCCCAGCCGGTCGGAGTCGTTTGGTTTGGTCGCCCTCGAGGCTGCGGCCTGTGGCGTCCCCGTGGTGGCCTCTGCGGTTGGTGGACTTCTCACGTTGGTCGAGCATGGGCACTCGGGCTACCTGGTCGAGAGCCGCGATCCTGACGAGTACGCAGCATGGATCGACACCATCCTCGGTGACCCAGTGCTGGCTCGGCGGTTGTCGATCTCCGCGGCTGCCCGTGCCCGCTCGTATACCTGGAGCACATCGGCCGCTCGCCTCCGGCGTTTGTACGAAGACTTGGCGGCGCGCCAACCCGGGCCTTGTGCCGAGTCACAACTCGTCCTGAAGTGACCAACGGGTTCGGGGCAGGCACGATCCAGCGTCGGTGTTCGGCTGGCGATTGGATTCGCGATGGAGACTGATCTCGATGAGCTCACTGCCTATATCGACGGTTGGCTGAAGGATCAACTCGACGCCAACCCGGTCGTCATCAACATCGATCGAGATGTCGATGGGCCCCGCTCGTGGTTCGTCCGGTTGAAGGGCGAAGAAAAGGATGTCTTCACCATTCGGTTCCATCTCCGACAGCGCACGTTGGCGTACGAGACGTACGTGATGCCTGCTCCTGAGGAGAACGAGGCGCAGTTCTATGAGCATCTTCTGATCCGCAATGCCAAGTTGTATGGCGCGGCCTTCACGGTTGGTGTCGAAGGGGCCATCTTTTTGCAGGGACAACTCGATAACCGCCAGATCCGACTGGAAGAGGAGCTCGACCGAGTGCTTGGCTCGCTTTACATCTGGGTCGAACAGTTCTTCCGGCCTGCGTTGAGGATCGGGTTTGCATCTAAATTCTCGTAACTGTTGTTAAATACGTTTATAACTCTCTATCATCTTGAACGTCGGATGGGGTGGAGCAATCTCGGGATTGGGGAAGACCGTGGCCTCGCCCCATCCGACGTTTGCGAGATACTTCGCCGCTGGCGAGATACGTTGCGATCATGAAGCTGCAGCTGGTTGGCGGTGGGAAGATGGGCCAAGCCCTGGCGGGCGGACTTTTGAACGCTGGGTGGGCGAATGCCGACGAGCTCGCGATCGTCGAGGTCGACGGTCCGCTGGCTGAGCAACTGCAATCTCAATTCCCCGGCGTCACGATCACCGATACCCCTCTACGCGGGGTTGACGCCATTCTGGCCGTGAAGCCTTGGGCCATCGTTGAAGTCGCCAGTGGCCTCGACACCCCAGGTCGTGTGATGTCGATCGCGGCGGGCATCACAATTGCTTCCATCGAGGCCGTCGTCCCCGCCGGAACGCCGGTCATTCGAGTCATGCCGAACACGCCGGCCCTGGTCGGAGAGGGAGCCTCTGCCCTTGCTCCAGGCGCCTCGGCCGCTGACGATGACGTCGCCTGGGCCACGTCGATTCTCGCGGCGGTTGGAGCTGTCGATGTAGTTACCGAAGCCCAGCTCGATGCCGTCACGGGACTTTCCGGGTCCGGCCCGGCCTACTTCTTCCTCATCGCCGAGGCCCTTGCCGACGCAGGCGTCACTGCCGGGCTGGCACGAGGAACGGCTGAGATGCTGGTGAACCAAACCATGCTGGGGGCGGCCAGAATGTTGCTGGACACCGACGACGGCGCAGCTGTGTTGCGGGCTGGCGTCACCACACCGGCCGGTACGACTGCCGCCGGCGTCCGAGTTCTCGAGCAACAAGGTGTTCGTGCCGCGCTCATCGATGCGGTAGAGGCGGCGACTGAGCGGTCGAGACAGCTAGGTTCATGAGCCGGTTCGACACCATCTCCTTTCTGTCTGACTACGGCAACACCGACGAGTTCGTCGGTGTTGCCAAGTCGGTGGTTCGGTCGATTGCGCCCGATGTGGCGGTCATCGACATCACGCATGAAATCGAGCCGCACGACATCCGAGCCGGAGGCCTGGCCCTAGCCCGATCGGTGCAGTACCTGGCGCCGGGTGTCGTCTTGGCCGTTGTTGACCCCGGCGTGGCCACCGACCGCCTCGCCGTGGCGGTTGAAGTCGCCGACGGTGCCGCCTACTTGGTTGGACCAGACAACGGTTTGCTTGCACCGGCGGTGTCGATGGTCGGCGGTGCAACTGGCGCCTTCGTGCTAGATAACCCCGACTACCACCTACCGGCCCCCGGTCCAACATTTGCCGGCCGTGATGTCTTCGCTCCAATGGCCGCTCATTTGTGCAACGGAGTGCCGCTCGATGAGCTGGGGACCAGCATTGATCCCATCAAACTCAAGCCGGGGGTCCTTCCGGTTAGTCAGCTCGAAGACGACGGTTCGATCGTGGCTGAAGTGTTATGGGTCGACCGCTTCGGCAATGCCCAACTCAACGTCGATCCTGGCGACCTGGCGACGTGGCCAGCGCATGTGCTGATTGCGGGCGGTCGTACCGAGCGGACCGCGCTGCGAGTCGAGTCATACGCCCAGATAGCGACCGGCGCCGTTGGCTTGGTCATCGACTCCTACGGTCTGCTTTCCATTGCCATCGACCAAGGGTCGGCCGCTTTCGAGCTTCAGCTCGAGGCGGGTCAGGAAGTGCGACTCAACGCGACCGATGGCCCGGCCGTTGCCAGCAGCCCGGTAACGCTAACGGCCAAGCCGACAACCGTGAATCCCGAGGACGGCCAGTGAGACCGGCAACCGTGGCCACCCTTGCGATACTCCTACTTGCGCTGCTTCTCGCTGCGGCGTTGCAGCTTTACGTGCTGGCTCGCTGAGCGAAACGCTCACACGCCAGATCGTTCGAACTCTCTCGCGACCCTGCTCACGATGTCCTGGGCCAGCAACTGAGGCTCGGTGAATGCGACGCGAGGTGGTGGCTCGCCGGCTCCGGTCTCATCGGCTACTGACGTTGTCGGGGTTGCTGTGGTGCTGGCCGACTGTGATGGGGCCGTCGTCGGAGCGGTGGTAGCGGGTGCGGTGACCGGCGCCGCTGTGGTCGGCGTCGTAGCCGCTACTGGTGCGGCGAGCGCCATGAATCGGTGGGTGGTCCAGATCCGGCCTTCGGAGTCGTACACGACACCTACGCCGAGGTGGCTGAAGCCCGGATTGACCAGGTTTTCGTAGTGGCCGGGACTGGCAACAAACGCGTCGAACAACTCCTGCACCTGGCCCTGGCTGGCAACGCCGACGTTCTCGCCGAGGGTCGTCCAATCAGAAGTAACGCCGACCGACAAGTCGGGGGCGTGGGTGAGCTCTCCGGAATTCGCCATTTGCTGGGTCCACTGGCGTGACGGCTCGATCAGCTCCGGCGCAACCACGAGTGGCTGAAGTCCGAGTGAAGATCGCAGCTCGTTGATGAGAACAACGAAGCTTGCTTCGTCATTGCCTTCGGCGGCTTCAGCGGGTACCGGCGAGACACCGACTGCCGCGCTGAGGAACGCAAGGAAAGCGAGGAGCGAGAAGAGGAGATGGCGCTTGGGCAACGCAGTGATCCTTGGGGTCGGCGTTGTTCACGGGGTGATCGCGGGTTGAAGAGACCTGTGGTCGTGAGCTGTGCACAGATTCTCGGCAAGGCTCTGCCTGAACTTGAGTGTCGACAAGTGCTCAAGATCGGGTCTCGGGCTGCCACCGTGGGTTGAGATGTGCTCAAATCAGCATCGTGAATCTTGCCGAACGGTTCCAGGCCCAGCCAGCGGGTCGAGTGGCGTTGGTTGTTGGCGACCGAACGGTCTCTTATGAGGCATTGGCGGCCAGGGTCAATGCGTGGAGAGGTGGTCTGACCGCGGCCGGACTTGAGCCGGGTGATCGGGTGGCGATTGTGGCTGGGAACAGCGAGATCTTCGTTGTTGGTTATCTCGCCGCTCTCACCGGCGGGTTCGTGGCTGTCCCGCTGAACCCAACTTCGCCTGCGGCTGTTCTTGGTCAGGAGCTTGCTGAGGTCGAGGCGTCAGCGGTCATCGTCGACCGCGTTGGTCAGGTCAGTTGGGCACAGATGAAGGCCGAGGATGGGTCGCCCTCGCTTGCGCCGACTGGCGGCGGATGTTCGTTCATCGCCGACGGAGATGCGTTCCCCGAGCTTGACCGTGCCGAGCCGACGCCGTTGGTTCCGGTGCCTGACGAGCACCACGCCGTCTTGCTGTACACCTCAGGAACCGCCGGCCGCTCGAAACCGGCAGTACTCACCCACGGCAATCTGTCGTCGAGTTTGGTCTCACTCGGCCAGCTACCCGACGTCGATCTCGACCGTCACCATCAGGTGCTGGCCGTCATCCCGTTGTTCCACGTCTTTGGACTCAACGTCATCGTCAACCTTGGGTTGTCGATTGGCGCCACCCTGGTGCTCGAAGAGCATGTTGCGCCCGCTCACACAGCCGAGTTGTTGCGTCGTCACAACGTGTCGATGGTGTTGGGACCGCCAAACATGTGGAGCGCGTTTCTTGGCTCGACTGATCTGCTGCCCGGCGACTTCGAGCAGGTCGAGATCGCTGTTTCGGGTGCGGCGAAGTTGTCGCCGGTCACCTGGCAGGCTTTGCGCGACCGATTCGGTGTTGACGTGCGAGAGGGATATGGCCTGACCGAGACGGGTGGGATCGTGGCTTCTGCCGCTGGTGTTGGATCCCCGGCTGGTTCTGTCGGCGTTCCGATGCCCGGCGTCGATCTTCGGCTTGTTGATCCGGAGGGCCGCGATGTCTTGGTGGGTGATCCCGGTGAGATCTGGGTGAAGGGTCCGATGGTTTCGCCTGGCTACTGGATAGGTGGCGAAGTGCTCACTTACTCCCGAACCGACGATGGTTGGCTGAAGACGGGCGACCTCGGGGTTGTCGATGATCTTGGTCATCTATCGATCGTGGATCGGCTGAAAGACCTGATCATCGTGTCCGGCTTCAATGTTCATCCTGGCGAGGTCGAGGAGGCGCTGGCCGGTCATCCGGATGTAGCTGCTGTGGGCGTTGTGGGGGAAGTGACCGAGGAGCACGGCGAACAGGTGGTCGCTCACGTCGTCGCCGTCGATGGCCGCGAACTGGACCTTGATGAGCTTGGCCGCCATGCGGCGTCGCTACTGGCTCGCTACAAGGTTCCGCGCCGCTTCGTTGTCGTCGATTCGCTACCGACCGGAGTGGCCGGGAAGCTGCGCCGTCGCGAGCTGCACTGATCCTTCGCGATCGGTCCGCCCAGGCAGTTCAGCGGCCGTTGTTCGTGGCTCGTGCACTTGTGAAACGCGCTGGGGCTCCGTACCCTCGCCATGGTGAACGACGCGGGTGTGAGCGATCCCGACGATGGA
>JBLINY010000147.1:0-9807 GCA_047638695.1 Acidimicrobiales bacterium
GAGAGTCGAAGGCTGAGCTGGAGAGTCGAAGGCTGAGCTGGAGAGTCGAAGGCTGAGCTGGAGAGTCGAAGGCTGAGCTGGAGAGTCGAAGACTGAGCTGGAGAGTCGAAGACTGAGCTGGAGAGTCGAAGACTGAGCGGCTGGTGGCCCCGCTAGGCCGAGGTCAGTTGCCGCTGGGTTGGTTTCAGCAGGCGTCGCGGATCGAGATCAGCCAGCCAACGCTTCCACCAAGACTGACGGCCTCGGGCGACGTTCTGGATTTCGGCCGAAGCGCTCACCGCTTCGTCTGCCTCGGTTTGAGGAAGCTGACTGCCGGCAAAGCGGGCCCGGGTGATGGCCGCTCCGAGCCGTTCGATTGGCTCGGATGGGACTCGCATCTCTGAGGACAGCCGAGACGCCCACTCACCTCGTGTCGCCGAGGCTGGTCGGGTCAGGCCGAAACCTGTCTCGAGGGCCTCTGCCGCCTCGGCCCATGCAACCTCGATGCGGTCGGCTGGAGTCGTTGCCTGTTGGACACGACGGGCGCGGCGTAGGCGGTGGAACGCAGGAGCGCCAAGGGAGTAGGCACCGACTATCGCAAGCACGATGAGCAAACGAGTAGGCACGCCGCTGCCGCCCGAGGTGGTATCGATGGCCGAGCTGCCCGTCTCATCTCCGAGACCGAGACCGGGGTCGAAGGGCAGTTCTTCACCGTCGACCAGGGCGCTACCCAATCGCGTTGTGGTCGTGGTCTCCTGGCCTGGCTGATCGGGCTGGACTAAGGAATCCTGCTGCGCCTCGACCGGGTTGTAGAGGGCATCAGGCGAACCGCGCCCGGGTGTTGGTTCGAAAGCGACCCAGCCAAGTCCACTGAACCAGAGTTCTGGCCAGGCGTGAGTTTGGCGTCCGGTGACTCGGTAGAGACCGGGCTCGCCGTCGACCGGGTCACCCCAGGTAAAGCCGACGGCGACGCGGGCCGGAATGCCGAGCGACCGGGCCATCACCGCCATGGTGCCTGAGAACTGCTGACAAAAGCCGACTCGCTCGTCGAGGAACTGTTCGATGGGGTCGTCTTGGCGCGGTCCGAGACGAATGTTGTATTCGAATGCCCGGAAGTACTCCTGGAGGGCCAGCGCCTTGTCATACGTAGTCTCAGCGCCGGCCGTGATGGTGAGCGCCTCGGATGCGACCCGGGGGGTGAGATCGTCGGGAAGGAGCAGGTAGCGCTCTTGGATGGACTCCGGTATTTCCGTTGGAGCCGCTCGAAGCTCGTCGGCGGTGTAAAGAGGCAGCACCGACTCGACTGTGTAGGTGCTGCCGTCACTGGTCGGTCGGCTGTTGTCGACCGTGAGCGAGCCAGTGTCGGCATTCCATGTGACCGGCGATTCTGACTCGATCACTCGTGACGGGGCGAAGGCTGCCGGCAGCCAGATCGCCGCCAAATTCTCGATCGTGAACTCCTGACGGACCGTCATGGTGCTTCCGGCGGTGGGTTTCAGGCCGGGGAGATCGCCGTCTTCTTCCTCGAACGTTCCTCGGGTGCTCCAGAATCCGTTCTCGTAGGTGTCGAGTCCGGCCAATCTCCAGTAGCTGGCCCGGTCAGCCCGAACGGTGAAGAGAAGAGTCGACTGTTGCGTAGCGAGCCGGTTTTCGATGCTGACATACGGGCTGATCACCGTGCGAACGGGATCGCCCTTCTCGCGCCAGGTGTAAAGCTCTTCGGCTTGGGCACCGGGGAGACGGGGGCCGAGTGCAGGCCCGAGCACGACGGCGACCAGGCCGACAAGGGCAGCGTTCTTGGCCAGGTCAGCCGGTCCCCGGCGCCGGTCGACGCTGAGCCAGACACTGTTGGTAGCCAGGTCTGTGACCCGTTGAGTGACGGCCCATAGAAGGACAGCGCCGGCAAAAAAGATCGTTGGGAGCAGGCGCCGTTCACCTGAGCCAAGCACAGCCGAAAAGATGAAGAGGAGTCCAGCCGGGAGTACGGGTTCGAAAGCCAGTCGGAGCCGGAGAGCACCCCAATCAGTCAGAAAGGCCATGACCCAAGCCGCAATCATGGCTGCGGCGATAAATGGATCGAGCGGGTCGACGGGTGCTTTCAGCTCGCGGAACTGGTCGAGGCCGTCCCTTCCCAGCGTTCGGAGAACAGAGATGCTCTCGCCCGACGGGATAACGCCGAACCTTGCTGTACCCGGCGCATAGCGGCTGGAGATCAGAACGACGAGTGCGACGAACGAGAGGACGGCTGAGAGCACTAATGGGATGCGGAGTCGCCTGGCAGCGACGGCGAGGGCCGTCGAGAGCAGAGCGGCACCAATAAGCGGCAGCGCCGCATTTTGTTCTGCGAACACGCGGACGAAGCCATACGCCGCAGAGGGAACTAATGCTGCAGCTGCGAATTCAAGATGGGCTGGAGGGCTGGCATCGGTGCTCACCGTTTGGCCGATCCGGCCACGGCGGCTCGCCATAGTTCAGGGAAGTTCGCGTTGCCGTCGTGCAACAGGGCCCACGGGGGTGGCTCATCAACACCGATTTGGCACACGATCGGCAGCACTGATCCGTACGTCCGACGGGCGCGCTCGATAGACGTGGCTAGCTCGTCGGAGGCGAGCCCCGTGATCAAGACCATCGTGCCTCCGCGGCCGACTCGACTGATCTCGTCGATCGTGCGAGCGAGTAATGCATCCCCGCTCGTTTCGATGAGCGCGAGCTGCTCGTCGACGGCGTCGAGTTCTCGCCGGCTGCGAATATCGGAGACCGAGTTCGGGGTTGTTGTCAGAAACCGAAGAGCGTCGTCGCCTCGCCATGCGGCATAGAGCGTGCTGATCGCAGCCGAACAAGCGCGGTCGAAACCGTCGTCGTCGTAGCTTTCGCGTCGGCGGTCGAGGACTACGGTGACTCGGCCCGTACGCGGGCGTTCCTCCTGACGAACCACCAGTTCGCCGGTGCGGGCTGTTGACTTCCAGTGAACTCGCTTCAGCTCGTCGCCAACGACGTAGGGCCGGAGGGCGAAGAACTCGTCGCCACCGGTCGCGAGCGCTCGGACAGGTTGGAGATCGGCTGTGGGGTCGTGGCCGGCTGTGGCGTGGAGGACACCGAGATCCATCAGGCGCGGATGAACAACGAGCCGAATCTGATCGGAGGCCCGGGCTGTACTGCTGGTGAGGCCTAGTGGGTCGCCAACGCTGATGTCGAGCGGGCCAACCGTCAGCTCGCCTCTCCGGCGGGTCGGGAGTCGATAGGCGATGCGGGCCGTTTCCGCCTTGCGGATCGAGGCCAGCAACAGGCTGGCCCCGCGCTGCCCGTTGAGTTGATCGTCGGCCCGGAGGACCGGCGTGGCTCGCTGGCCCTTGTTGCATAGCGAAAGGTCGATCCGGGCCGGAGTTCCGGCCCGCAGGCTAGAAGGAGTCGCCACCCGACCGACCGAAAGGTCGAGGCCTGCCAGTGCGGTGTAGAGCACGGCCGCAAGCAGGGCAATGCCGCACATGGCGGCGAGCACGTGCAGTTCGCTCGTGCCGAACAGCCGGCCGAGTACAAAGCAGATGACTGCGGCGAGAGCCACTCCAATTCCCGCTCTGGTAAGACGCATCAGACGCGATCGTAGGGGACCGGTATCGCCTGCAGTATGTCGCCCACCACCGACTCAGCGGTCGTTCCTTGCAGTTGGGCCTCCGGGCGTAACAACATCCGATGGGCAATGACGTGGGGAGCGACTGACTTGATGTCGTCGTCGGTGACAAAGGTTCGTCCCTGCGATGCTGCCCGCGCTCGACTTACCCGTTGCAGGTTAAGGGTGGCCCGGGGCGACATGCCGAGACTGATTGCCGGGTGGCGACGGGTGGCCTCGGCCAGATCGATGAGATAGCCGCGTAGCTCGGGGTCGAGATGAACACTGGTGACCATATGGGTCATGGCGACGACATCCTGGACACTCATGACCGCCTTCAGACGGTCGATCAAGCCGTCGGTCTCGTGCGCATGGAGAATGGCGAGCTCATCATCTCGATCCGGGTACCCAACCGAGATCCGCATGAGGAAGCGATCGAGCTGGCTTTCGGGCAGGGGATAGGTGCCCTCCTGTTCGATCGGGTTCTGGGTCGCCATCACCATGAATGGGATCGGCAGCGGATGGGTTACGCCGTCGACCGTCACCTGACGTTCGGCCATGGCCTCGAGCAGGGATGATTGTGTCTTTGGCGACGCCCGGTTGATTTCGTCGGCGAGTACGAGTCCCGTGAAGATCGGGCCCGGCCGGAACTCAAACGACGACTCTTGGCGATTCCAGACGCTCACACCCGTCACGTCGGCTGGAAGGAGGTCAGGAGTGAACTGAACTCGACCGAGTTCGGCGCCGACCGATGTAGCTAGGGCCTTGGCCAGTGTGGTCTTGCCGACGCCGGGAACGTCTTCGACAAGAAGATGGCCACCGGAGACGAGGCAGAGAATTGTCTGCTCTACGACGCCGCGTTTGCCGCGAACAACGTGTTCCATGTTGTCGCCGATGGCATGGAATGCAGCCGCGAACCTCTGGGCCTGTGTGTCATCCAATGCGACTATCTCTGTCGTGCTCACGAGCTCGCTGGTTCCTTCCAGATCATTGGGGTGACCGCCCGGATCAGAGGCAGGGTAGACGCGACCCCGTCGACGTTCATGGTCAAGGGGATGTCAGGCGTTCGAGGCGGTGGAATTTTGGCCACGCAGACCAGGCTCGCGTCGTAGACAAGCCAAGCTGGCAGAGGTGAGCCGACTATCGTACTCACATGGAGAAGATCCTGGCGGTCGACATCGGCGGAACGAAACTCGCTGCGGGTGTAGTTAGCGCCAAAGGTCAGCTCCTTGATCGAGGTCAGGTCGCAACGGGCACACCCGATGACGCAGCTCAACTCTTCGGCGTTTTGTCCGAGCTGCTCCAGAGGTTCGCTCCGTTTGACCAGTACCTAGTGTGTGGCGTTGGCTGCGGTGGGCCGATGTCGGCCGGCGGTGTGCTGGTGTCGCCGCTCAACATTCGGGCGTGGCGTGAATTCCCTCTGGCCGAAGAGCTCGGTCGCCTGACTGGCTTAGCTACCAGGGTCGACAACGATGCGAAGGCATTGGCCCTCGCCGAAGGGTGGGTAGGGGCCGCTATTGGTGTTCGCGACTACATGGCCATGGTGGTGTCCACCGGTGTGGGTGGTGGGATTGTCCTCGACGGTCGCTTGCTCGACGGTCGATCGGGGAATGCCGGTCACGTCGGTCACGTGCTGGTGGAACCTGATGGCTATCCGCTGCCTCATCATGTGCCAGGGGTTCTCGAAGCGGAGGTATCGGGTACGGCGATCGCTCATCGCAGTGGTCGCCCGCCGTCTTCGGCTTCAACCGTTGAGATCGAGCGGGTCGGTCGATTAGTGGGCCGGGCCATTGGATCCACCGCCAACCTGCTCGATCTCAAGTTGGCGTTGGTTGCTGGCTCTGTAGCCCTTGGTTACGGCGAACCGTTCTTTTCCGCCGCCCAGTCCGAGGTCGATGCGATCTGCCGGCTCGACTACAGCCGCGGCACTCGGATCGAACCGGCTGGATGCGGTGACGAGGGTCCGCTCATCGGGGCTGCAGCTGTGGGCCTGCGCCATCTCGGCCGATCGGTTGGGATCATCGCCTAGGGCCCGGCCGTTCAGGATGAGAAGTCGCGCCGCCACTCGAGGTACGTCACGAGATCTTCGGACCGCATTGGTCCGGTTCCGTCGCCGCCGTACGCCGTCTCGAGCCGGAAGTGCATCCAGCCTCGGTCTGGTAGAGGCAAAAAGGGTGTCCGCCGCCACCAACCAGCCGGGGCCACGGAGAAAGCGGTGCGCGCTGCCGTCGACCAAAGATCAGGCCGCCGTGCGACGGCAACGACTGCATCGCGTGTGAGTCCGGCATCTGTGACTAGCCCCATCGCGACAGGCTAGGCCCATCGCCACAGGCTATTTGGGGATTTCTTTCCACGAACCGCTGTCGGCCCGAGGCTCTTTGGGGAGGCCGAGAACCATCTCGCCGATGATGTTGCGTTGCACCTGGCTGGTGCCGGCGTAGATGGTGCCTGCTCGCGAATTCAGGAAGGTTCCAATCCAGCTGCCCGAGCTTTCGGCGTCGGCGCCCGGGGCATCGGTAGCGAAGGCGCTGGTGGGGAACTTCCCGTCGACGACGAGAGCATCGGCGCCGAGGATGTGCATCGAGAGCTCGGTGACCTTGCGGTGATATTCCGACCAGTAGAGCTTGAAGATCGAGGCGTCGGGGCCAGGATGTTCGCCCGACAGGAACTTCGTCAATGTCCGCATGCCGAGATAGCGCATGATCTCGACCTGCGTGTGAACCCAGGCCAGCTCTTGGCGGATCGCTGGGTCGCTCGTCTTTCCTTTGCTCCTGGCCAACTCGAAGAGCCGATCGGCCTCACCCTTGAACGCGACGGGAGTGGTTGCAGCGGCTTCGCCTCTCTCGAAGCCCAGCAACGTCATGGCCACTGCCCATCCGCCGTTGACTTCGCCGATGACGTTCTCTTTCGGGCATTTGGCATCAGAGAAGAAGACCTCGTTGAACTCAGAGTCGCCGCTGATCATCTTGATCGGGCGAACCTCGACGCCCGGCTGGTTCATGTCGACCAAGAGAAAGGAGATGCCGCGATGTTTCGGGGCGTCGGCATCGGTACGGGTGAGGACGAAGATGTGGTCGGCGAGATGGCCGGCGGATGTCCATATCTTCTGGCCGTTTATCACCCATTCGTCGCCGTCGAGCTCGGCCTTGCAACCAAGGTTCCCGAGATCTGAACCCGCGTTGGGCTCCGAATAGCCCTGACACCATAGATGTTCGCCGGAAATGATCTTGGGAAGAAAGTGCTTCTTTTGTTCCTCGGTGCCCCATTGAATGATGGTGTTGCCGACCATCTGGATGCTGAACGGGTCATTGGACCCGCCCGTTGGCACGCCGGCTTTCTGGAACTCCTCGGCCATGATCACTGATTCGAGCTGCGACAGCCCAGCGCCGCCGTATTCGGTAGGCCACGAGGCAGCTAGCAGCTGGTTGTCGCGCAAGATGTCGCGCCACTCGACGGTAAACCCGAGGGCAGCCTCTGAGCCGAGTGCGCCGATGCCCTTCCAGCTGGCTGGGAGATGTTCGGCGAGAAAGGCCTGAATTTTCTCTCGAAAGGTGTCAGCAACGGCATCGTAGGTGGGCTTCATACCCAAGACCATAGACCCTGCCGACCACTGTTGACCCACCGGTAACTTGTGATGAGTCGCTCGCCCGAGGGCCTGGGGCGATCTAGGTTGTGGCCATCAGTGATTTCGGAACGATCGGGATTCTCGGAGGCGGTCTTAGCGGTGTCGTCATGGGCATTCAGCTCAAGATGGCGGGGATCGACGACTTCGTTATCTACGACAAACAGGACGACGTCGGCGGCACCTGGGTGCGGAACACGTACCCGGGTCTCCACTGCGACATGCCGTCGCATCTCTATTGTTATTCCTTCGAACCAAATCCCGACTTTTCGATGGTCTACGCCGGCCAACCCGAGATCCAGGCCTACATCCGGAGCTGCGCCGAGAAGTACGGCTTGCTCGACCACCTGCGGCTCGGTACCACCGTCGAGACTGCTACCTACAGCGAAGAGGGGTACTGGTCGCTAGAGATCGCTGGCCAAACAGCTGTCCGCCACCGTGTTCTCGTCTCGGCCACTGGCGGCCTTACCGAACCGCACTATCCGCGGATCGAGGGTCGGCTCTCCTTCGCAGGACCCCAGTGGCACTCTGGTTCCTGGCGACACGACGTCGATCTCGCAGGGAAGCGGGTGGCCGTGATCGGCAGCGCAGCCAGCGCAGTTCAAGTCGTGCCATCGGTTGCCGGCCAAGCCGCCGAGGTGGTCGTCTACTCGCGCACCCCGAACTGGGTGGTTCCGCGTGGGAATTACCACTACAGCGTCGCACAGAAAGCGTCGTTCGCTACTGACGAAGGCTGGCACCGGGTTCGTCGTCAGCAGTGGCGGTCGAGCCTGCTTTGGCAGCAGGCGTTCGAGCGCAACCCCGGAGCGGCCGACGAGATTGCAAGCCTCGTGTTGAATCAGATCAATGCGGCCATCGAAGACGGTGAAGTGGTCGAGGCTCTCACACCTTCCTATGAGCCAGGGTGTAAGCGGATTCTCGTTTCTGACGATTATTACCCGACCTTGGCAAAGGATCACGTGACTCTGGTGCCGCATGGCGTGACAGAGCTCAGCGAGAACGAAGTCGTCGCTGCTGACGGGTCGCGGACCGAGGTCGATGTCGTGATCTTCTGCACCGGCTACAAGCTTGGTAGTCGAGAGGACGGCCGCCCGGCCGTTGACGTCCAGGGCCGTGACTGCTCGCTCCGGGAGGCGCTGGGGCGGGCGCCAGAGGCATACCGAAGCGTTGCGATTCCCGGGTTTCCCAACTATTTCGTATTGGGCGGCATCAACGGCGCCCCCGGACATGCGCCTCTCTTTCTGGTGTCCGAGGTGCTCGCTGATCACATCCTGCGCTGGATCAGGCGGTTGCTTGATGAAGATCTGACGTCGGTCGAAGTGAAGCCGGAGTCAGCCAAGGCCTACAGCCTTGCCATACAAGACGAGCTTCAGAACATGAGTTGGGCTGGCGACTGCCCTGGTTGGTACAAAGACCGGGAGGGGAGAATTCTGGCCTTCTTCCCCGGCTCGTGGAATCGCATGCGGCGAGAGCTACGCGACCTTCATGAGAACGACTACATCCTGAGGTGAAACGGCCCTGAGGTGCAACGGCCCTGAGGTGCAACGGGGCCTCTATTCACTGAACCCGGTCGGGTCGAGACGCCACGTCTTGCCGTGCGGGCGGATGTGACCACAACTAGGGCCACCGAAATGGGTGCCGAGTACGACGGTGTGATCATCGCAATACTGAGCCGCGAATCGCTGGCGAGTTTCGATGGCCAACGGTTTGTCGACATCGGGGCTGCTTGACCAATCGGGGTGCTCGAACTGCAGCGGATGATGGGCGAGATCGCCGGTGATCACGGCGTCTTGGCCGTTTGAGGAGATCCGGACGCTGTGATGACCCGGGGTGTGACCCGGTGTTGGTTCGAGCCAGATCAAGTCGTTGAGCCGATGATCGGAGGCGACAAGATGAGCGAGGCCAGCGTCGATACATGGCCGGACACTGTCGCCGACCACATCTCCGTACACCTGTGGCTCGACCTTCCAGTGGTCCCATTCTGTCTCGCCAAAGAGGTAGCGGGCCCTTGGGAACGTGGGCTTCCACTCGTCTCCGACCAGCTGGGTGTTCCAACCGACGTGATCGACGTGCAGATGAGTGCACAACACGTCGGTGACGTCGTCAGGTCCGAAGCCAGCGGCGACCATCTTGTCGAGGAAGTCGGTTTGTAGCCCGGCGAGCCCATCGAAACCCGGCCGCACTTTGTCGTTGCCGGCACAGGTGTCGACCACGATCTTCTGATCACCGATCTCGATGCAAAAGGCATGAAATGACAACCGAAAGCGACCTGATGCGGGATCAGCGAACGGCCCGAGTATCCAGTCATGAGCCAGAACGACATCGGTGGTCGCCTGCTCGATGATGGCAGTCCCGGGCCACGCTTGCTCCATCTCAAGCACCTTGGTGATTTTGACCTCACCGATTTGCCATGTCTGGGTTGTTGCCACGCTCGGTCCCCGATTCTGAAGTTGGCTTCTTGTGGTCAGCCTGGCCCAAGAGCCGGAGGCGATGCAATGACGGAGCCGGAGGCGACCCAGCGACACGGAGCCGGAGGCGATGCAATGACGGAGCCGGAGGCGATGCAATGACGGAGCCGGAGGCGACCCAGCGACACGGA
>JBLINY010000148.1:0-9775 GCA_047638695.1 Acidimicrobiales bacterium
TCTGGCAGGCTGACAACATCCCGCTGACTGGTCATCGCATCGAGGTGCATAATGTGCTGTTGTCTCGGTTGGCTGAGATCGGCCTTGCAGGAACCATTCCTTGGCTTGTGACCGTCACCCTCGGGATCGCGTTGCCGATTGTTCGCCGTCCGCCACCCGAGCTTGAGGCGTGGAGAAGGGGCCTACTGATGTATGCAGCGGCATGGGCCGTGATGGGAGCATTCGGCCCAATGTCAACAGCGTTTCCGAATCTTCTTCTGTGGGTCATCGCAGGTGTTGTGTCGGCTCCGCACACCAGCGAACCCCTCGACGACGTCGAGTTGAGATCAGAGCTAGCTGCGAGTGCGCTACCCCCCGGCACCGGTCTGGCGCTCCCTGGGACAATTCGGCTCTCCGCTCTCAGTCAGTCCGCTCGCGACCGGGTCCGCTCATGAGAAGAATGCCGGAAGGTCAGGGATTGGGTGCTAGCACCGAGTCCCTTTGTTATGTGATCAGTGAGTATCCGATCGTGTCGCACACGTTCATCGAGCGCGAAGTAGCCGGGCTACGACGAGCTGGCCTACGGGTTGAAACGGTCGCGATGGCACCTGCTCCGAGTCATGAAATCCTGACCGAAGCTTCGGCCTCGGCCGCCGCGACGACCTACTACATCCGACCTGTCCGGCTGTTGGACCTGATCCGCAGTATTGCGATACCGATGGTTCGCCATCCCGTTGCTGCCATGGGCACTCTGACCAGCACTTTGCGGTCCTCGCCACCCGGAACTCGGTCTCATCTCTGGCGGCTCTTCTATTTTGTCGAAGCTCTGCTGTTGTGGTCGTTCTGCAACCGGAACGGGATCCGGCAGATCCACGCCCACCACGCCAACGTCAGCTCCGAACTTGCTCGGGCAGCAGCCGACTTCGGCAACCGGATTGATGAAGCTGGCTGGAGCTGGAGTTTCACCATGCACGGCTGCACCGAGCTGTATGACCTCATCCACTACGGGTTGGCCGGCAAGGTCGAATCAGCTGACCTGGTCGTAGCGGTTAGCGAGTACACCCGTGCTCAGCTGCTCCGGATTGTTGACGAGGACCATTGGCCCAAGATCAACGTCGTCCATTGTGGTGTCGATGTGGAGGCTTTCCTGCCGCCCGATCAAGCAGTTGTTCCATCCGGCCATATGATTCGTCCGACAAGCTCTGCTTCAGCGTCAGACCCTCTACGTCTTCTCTTCGTGGGCCGTCTCGTGGTCGAGAAAGGTCTCGCTGTTCTGTTGGACACGATGCAATCTCTTCAGGCCAACGGGGATGCCGTCGAACTCACCATCGTAGGCGACGGGCCGCTGCGCCCCCGGATCGAATCCAGAATCGCTGAGCAGGCGCTCAGGGTCCGGTGCCTAGGATCGATTGCGCAACAGGAGATCGTCGATCTCTATCAGCAGCATGATGTGTTTGTCATGACGAGCTTCGGCGAGGGACTGCCGGTCGTTTTGATGGAGGCGCTAGCGTGCGAGTTGCCCGTCGTTGCACCGTGGATTAGTGGGATCCCGGAGCTCGTCGAGCACGAGCAGACAGGTTTGTTGGTGCCCGCAGGCCGCAGCGACTCGTTGGCCGCGGCTATTCAGCGCTTATCGGGCGATCCCGATTTGCGGCGCCAACTGGGGCGCAACGGCCGGCAGCGAGTGCTCGAGTCGTTCGATGCAGATAAGGAAAGTGCGATGCTCGCGGTCCTTTTCTCAGACCTACAGCGAGGGAAAGTATGAGCAGCGTCGAACCGGACCTCTCTGTGATCATTCCTGCTCACAACGAAGAGGCCGTGATCAAAAGATGCCTTGAGTCGCTTCAGGCCGATCTACGTCAGGGGCGAATCGAGGTCATCGTGATCTGCAACGGATGCTCCGACCGAACCGCCGACCTCAGTCGTGCTGCCTCAAGCCTCATCACCGTAGTGGAGTCGGAGACGGCTTCGAAGCATCAGGCACTGAATCTCGGAGATGAGATGGCGACCGGTCGCCACCGGGCCTACCTCGACGCCGACACGGTATTGAGCTCTGGTGCGCTCAGCGCTATCACGGAGCTGCTCGACACGCCGGGGATTCTGGCCGCCTCGCCCAAGGTGGCCTTCGATGTGACGAACTGTTCCTGGGCCGCCCGCCAGTTCCATCGCATCTGGGCTCAGAGCCCCTACTTCACGGAGCGGACGACCCTCGGAGCCGGCTTCTATGCTCTCTCCGAAGAAGGACGCTCACGATTCGAGCGTTTTCCAGAGGCGGTCGGTGATGACTTTTTCATCGCCTCGACCATCGCCGAACGGGATCGAGCGACGGCTGAGGGCGCAACCTTTACACCGCTCCTTCCAACCACGCTTCGTCAGATGATGAACGTGCATATACGCCACTACGGAGCCCATGTTGAGCTAGCGGACCAGTTTGCGGCCGCGGGTCGCGAGGCTGAACTCACCCCGCCTGATCGCGACTATAGGTGGCTGCGTCCGCTGCTTCAGTCCGCAGCGAACTGGCCCGGGATTGCTTTGTTTGTAGCGGTAAAGGTTGGGGCGAAACCGCTGGGGAAACGTAAGGCTCGACAGGCTCGTATGACAGATTGGAACCGGGATGACGCTGCACGCGCCACCACCACCTCGTAGGTACTTGCTGGCCGCACCGATGGCGGCGGTCGCTTTCGGCATTGCTGGCTGCGCTGGTACGTCGAGCACATCTAGCAACGAGGGGGACGTTCCCACTGTTCTAACCACCCTTGGCGACGAGGTGTCGCTGCGCGATCCGTTTCTCTGGCCATTCTCCTCGAGTTCGCCGTGGAATACACCAATTGGCGGTGACGCCGAGTTTTCCCAGGCCGACAGCCAGCAAACGATCAACCTCATCGACCGCACAATCGACATCTGGCTGAATTTCGACGAGTGGTCTCATCCGATCGTTAGGGCTGAGTCCACCGATCCCGCCTGGACGATCTCATATGCCAATAGCAACACCGGGGGGCCTGGTGCGGGAGCGGTGACGCTTCAGCTACCGCCTCAAGCAGAGCCGGCGGTAGGCGCAGATGCACACCTCCATGTCGTCGACATCGACGGCGTAACAGCCCGGGAGTTCTTCGGCTTAGAACTCACCGAGGAACAGGAGGGCCGAGCAACCTATTTTGTCGAGAACGATCTGAGAGGCCCCGGCACGGGGTCCGGCGGCACTCGGGCCTACGGTGGCAGTGCTCTGGGTGGTCTTATTCGTGCGTGGGAGATGGAGGAGCGTCGAATCGGTCACGCTCTGGCTCTCAGCCTTCAGGGAAGCCAGCTGATGACCGGGCCGGTGTGGCCGGCAACAGCACAAGACAGCACTGCGGATGCGACTTACGGAGGAACAGTTCCGATTGGAACGTTGATTGCGATTCCGCCTTCAGTGAACGTCGATGCCATGCTGTTGTCACCGGAGGCCTTGGTCGTTGCGAGGGCACTCCAGGAATACGGTGCCTACATCGTTGACCAGTCAACCGTCATGACCTTCTACGCCGAGCCTTCGCTTCTAGCCAGTGAAGTCGAAGCGATCCGAGCAGACCTGGGTCGGATCAGACGAGAGCTTCGACTCGTGGTCAACAATACCGAGGATTCGCCGGGCGGCGGCGGGCGTCCGGTGGCGCCTTTGGCGCCACCGTTAGAGGTGAATTGAGAGATCAGTTTCGATCGCAATAACGGCGCGGCGCACCGTGTCTGGGTCAGAGCTTGAGATAGTGTGAGGTTTAGGTTAGTCGTTTGCAGCCAGCTACAAGCAGGCTTCAGCGTAGTCAGTCTGTCGAGGGAGCAGCAGTGGGAACGAGGGAACACCTTCCGAGCGAGGTCGATGTACTTGGAGTTCCAATACATGCGCTTAGACGTGAGCAAGCACTGGAGAGGGTCGATGCCCTGATTCGGAGCCCGGAGCCGGCACTCATGGCATACGTCAATGCGCACACCGTGAATCTTGCGGCCGGGCTGTGGAAGTACAAGGGAATTCTCCAAGAGGCCGATCTCCTATTGCGTGATGGGTTCGGCGTGGGAATCGCCGGACGACTGCAAGGTCGACCGTTCCCAGCAAATCTCAACGGGACGGACTTCACCCCAGAGCTCTTGAACCTGTGCGCCGAAATGGGATGGACGGTTTTCATTCTTGGGGGACGTCCAGGCGTCGCCGCACGGGCAGCTGAGAGTTTGTCCGATTCGATTGAAGGTCTGAAAGTTGTTGGTTCTCGCGACGGCATGTGGGCCGTGTCCGAAGAACGGGACGTGGTAACCGAAGTCCGTGAGTCCGGCGCCGACATACTGCTGGTCGCACTTGGCAATCCAGGTCAGGAAGAGTTTCTGGCTCGCTATCTCAACGATCTCGGCATCCGGCTGGGAGTAGGCGTCGGCGCGTTCCTCGACTTCACGGTTGGCGACTTTTATCGCGCACCGGAGGTCGCGAATCGGTTGGGCATAGAGTGGGTTTTTCGATTCCTACAAGAGCCGCGTCGTCTATGGCGCCGCTACTTAGTCGGAAATCCGTTGTTTTTGTATCGAAGCATCCGGTGTCGCATGGCCAGGCCCAAGACTCATTGACCGCCGCCGAGGCATCTGGTGAATCGAACCTGAGTCCCGGCCTCGGCTCAGCTGGGATTTCCTTCCTTGTCAACGCGCTTCTGGTCTTGGTCAGCGCGGTCGTCACTTCTCGCCTGTATGGCGTACAGCTTATTGGCCTCTATGCACTGTCGATCGCTCCGTGGCAACTGCTGGTGAGTCTCTCAACAGTCAGCGAGCAGGTGGCGATGGTTCGCGCCCTTGCTCAAATGCGTCCAGGCAGCGACGAGGCCACCGGGCTGTTCTTCGCTGTGTTCGTTGCGTCGGTTGGTTTGACGATTCTCATGGCCGTTCCGGTGATGTTGATCTCACGGTTGGTGTTGTCGGGGCCGATTGACCAGCCGGACACGATTGCCCCCGCAATGCTCATCCTGGCCGGGTATGTGCTGCTGGAGAATCCCGGGTGGAACCTAGATAGCGTCCTCAGCGCCTTTAGTCAGGGAAAGAGTCTGTTCTGGGCCAGGTTCAGCGTCGTCTTCAGCTTCCTCGTGGCGACGGTGCTGCTTCGGGCGTTCACAGCGTCGATATGGGGTCTGGCGATCGGTACGGTCGTTAGCTTCGCTGTAGGGCTGGTCGTTCGGATAGTTCTGATTCGGGGCATGATCAACCCGCTGCCGACGAGAGAGCACCTTCGGCTCGGCGCACGTCGTCTTCCGACGTTGCTTCGCTTCGGCCTTGGCCTGGTGCCCGGGCAGGTCTTCATCGGCGCAACTCTTCAATTGCCCCTCATCATCGTTGCCAACAGCGTTGGTCTGCGGGAGGTCGGCGCCTATTCGCGAGCGTCAACAATGGCCGTCCGTCTGAACGAGGCCGGATTTCGGATAAATGAAATGTTGTTTCCTGACCTGGTCCGGTACAAGGTCGGAGATGACATGGCGGGGTTTGCAGCGACGCTCAAACGCGTCGTTCGTCTTGCTCTCATCGGACTGGCCCTAATCGGCTCGATTGCGGGCGGCGCCGCCGAAGCTGTCATGGGCATCTTCGGCGACGGCTTCTCGTCGGCCGCCGGTGCGCTCACACTGCTTGTGCTGGTCCACGTGTGCTACGTGTCGGCCTCCGTTATCGGATCAGGCTTCAATGCTCTCGGTCGACCGTACTTGAATTCAATGTGCAGCGCGATCAGATTTTTCGTCGGTCTGAGTCTCGTTGTGATCCTGACCTCGCGGTACGGGGTCACCGCTGCCGCCGGCGGGCTCTTGGTCGGGTACGTCGTTGAGGTTGGTGCTCGCGTCTTTTGGTTCCATCGGCTTCTTGGCGGCCAACACGGGTGGCTGATCGACGGTCGAGATGTCTTCGGCCTTGTCGTCAGCTACGGGGCGACGTTCGGGGTGATCCGACTGCTCAGTCTGCCATTGGGCCATGGACCGCTCAGCATCGTCGTTGGCACTGTGGTGGGGGCCCTGATGTTCCTCGCTGTCTCGTCAGCTACAGGGCTCCTTGATCAGCAAGACCGTGTCATGGTCGGCGGTGCGTTCAACAAGGTCCGACGACGACGGCAAGTCCCGCATGGTCCGAGCCAGGGACCGTGAATCGTTCAGATGTTGATGCACACAGATCTGGCGACGCTAGGACGTGGTCGATCCGCAAGAGCAGTGGGGCCAGAAGTCCTCGGCGGCTGGTTGGGCCTGTGGCCGAGATTCGGGTGAGGTCCTGCCAATGGTCGGTGATCTCTCGGTAGGCAGTCTGACGGTCCGAAAGATTGAGGTCTCCGACAAGAAGACTGCGGTCGCCTTCGGAGAGTTCGGCCATGAGCGCCTCGAGGATGATCCGGTGGCCGGCCGGCGTCGTTAGGCCAGGTCGCCAGAAAAGTGGGGACGGAGCTGGAATGTGGGCGGCGTGTATTCGAAGCCGCCCATCGTCGGTCTCCACGTCGACCCGGACGCCGCGTGCAGCCGCGAGAGCCGGGGATTTCTCGCCGACGGAAGCCGGTAGATGAGTCCAGAAGTTTACGGTGGCGCAAGATCCTGGACCATCAATCGAGCAGCCCGCCTCGTCGCCGGCCGACACGACGGGAGGGCCGAACCATTCTGAAAGACGGAGATACTGGGTCCCATTGGTCTCGGCAGTAATTACGACGTCGGCGTCATAGGCGGCAATGACGTCGACGACCTGAGAGTCAACGTTCGATAAAAGCAGGTTTGCGAACACGATCGTCACCGCTGTCGCGGGTGACGACGGGGCAGGCTGAATCTGGGCTCTCCACGGTGACATGATGCTCAGAACCCCAACGCCGACGGCTGATACAGCGGGCAAAACCCACCTCCACCGGCGCGTTCGTACGGCGACCAGCAAGAGACCGCCAACAGTTCCTGCGGTAAGGGCTGGAAACAAGATCGCGATGACGTCGAAGAGGCCAAAGAGTCCGAGATCTCTGACCCAGAACCACAGCCACGGTGCGAAGATGCCGAGGACCCATGTGAGCGACGATCGACGATTCAGACTCACACGTTGATCGTTCGCAAGCGAGACGCGAGTGACCTCAGTGTCGGTTGAGTTCCTGACACCACACTGCGGAACCGCGCTAGATCGTCGTTGGCATCAGTGTGGAGCCGAGACATGCGGAGGGCAGGATCGTCCCGAGTCATTCGGTGGTCGTGGAGAACGGCCAGCTGGTAATCGAGCTCCGTCAGCTTCGGTTCAATCACCTGTGACCAGTTGCCGTTCGGGTACGCGAATACCGCAGTCCATGGTTCCACATTGTGGACGAGCCAAGCGTGAGCAGATTCGACTTGAAAGAGCTGTTCCTGCTCGGAAGCCGTATCGAGGCACGGATGGTCCCAGGTATGATTGCCTAACGTGTGGCCGGCCTCGGCCCATCGGTGGATGTCTTGGACAGAAAGCTGCCGACGTGTGTTCGCGCCCGGATCCGGGAGCTGAGCAAGGATACGTCGGCGTTCGCCGTCCGACATTTGCTTGAGCTTCTGGACGGCCGCTTGGCCGTCGCCGATATCGCACCCTGCAGCTTGGAGGAGTTGCGAGCCGCTAGCGGCCAGAGCGATGTCCCACCAGAACGAAGCTCCGGACTCAATCAAACCCGGACAGATGAACATTGTGGCCGGAATGTCGTATCGGCCGAGGATCGGTAGGCCTCGGTCGACAACGGTGGGCGAGCCATCGTCGAACGTCACCCACACGGCCTGGTTGGGAAGTGGGATGTCCTCGTTGAGGCTCTTTACGATCTGCCCCGGGGTCACGGGGTTGAAGTTCCTAGCTAGCCAGGCCATCTGACGATCGAAGGCCCTCTGATCATCGACGGTGTGGAAGCAAAGCGTTCGGAGCGAAGGATTGACAAGCTGTCCGGACAGCTTTGAGACGACTGACGATCGCAGGGCTGTCGTTGCGACCTTTCGGATCATCGTTCGAACGTCAGTTCGTTCTTAGCCAAGAAGGAACACTCCTGCGTCGGCCAGCTCTGCAGCCAGTTCTCGTTCTGACTTGGTCATCAATGTTGAGCTCACAGAACCGCTTTGGCTGATGCGTCGGATCAGCGAGGTCGCGTTCTCTTCCAGGGAAACACCGGTCTCGGAACCCACAAACCGGGCCTGGACATGTAGGTGGCCCCCCGGAAAGAACTCCTCTGTTCGGAGCCCAACGAGTCGAGGCGAGATACTCACCTCGAAGCCATCCTCCGGGAGATCGTGGGCGAGAATGTCGCGGGATCGCTCTTCGCTCTGCAGTGTCCTAGGGTCCTCGCCTAGAGGATCAAGTCCAAGGTCGTTGAACTTCAGATAAAGAACGGCAGTGCCACTTGGTCGATAACGCTCGTGGTAGATCTCGGACCCTCGGAAGGCAACAACGTCGCCAGGTCTCATGTCGACCTCGACCGGCTCAGTTCCTTCGATGACCACTTCAGGCAAATCGTGGGCAGCGCGGCTGCTCCGCCAATCGGCAGAGGTGGGATATGGGTTCGGGCGGCGATCGACGTCAGGCCAAAGCATAAGCCGTGATGCCTCGGGTACGGTGACCGCAATCCCGACCGTGAAGGTGGACGCGCTCCGGTCCTTGTGCGGGGGTGGCAGTTGCTCGGCCTCGGCCGAGTAGACCTTGATGTGTCGCTCCGCCATCACAGCGGTCTCGACGGACATTCCGGTAAAGGAGCAGATGCCCCGCATCAGTGTTTCGAGCGGCAACGTTTCTGGCAGTTCCCAGAGGAATTGGGCTTTCTTGCCTGGGAATCGCCAGTTCTCAAGGTCGCCGCCGCTTGTGGCGATCTGTCGCTCTGTTTGGTCGACCAGAGTGGCGAGGAACTCATCGCTCAAACCCTGCGATACATGAACCCACCCGTGCTCTTCTATGGCAGCTCGCGCTCGACCGGTGTCGAACACGAATGGCTCGGAAACGTCGGCTCTGGGCGACACGTCGATAACAGGCCCCATAGGTGTTGTGCCCTCCTGGTCAGACTGGAGCCCCGCCGGCTCACAGATCACTCCGTACAGTACACCTGGTATCTCATTTGGGCTAGCAAACGGGATGAACTGCCCTCGCTGTGTTCAGTCACACCGAGCATACTGAGTTCTTCTGTACCTATGGAGGGTCGTTCGAGTGAGGATCGGTATTATCGGAGCTGGGTACGTGTCGGATTTCTATGCCTCGACTGCGGTCTTACACCCCAAGTTGGAGATCGCTGCAGTTATGGACCAGATACCGGAGCGCGCCGATGCGCTGGCATCCCGACTTGGAGCCCGAAGCGTCTCCTCGCTCGAGGCCCTGCTCGCTGAGGTTGATCTCGTGGTCAATCTCACGAATCCAAGTAGCCACTTCGAGATCAACGCCGCAGCGCTCGCAGCAGGTAAGCACGTCTACACCGAAAAGCCCGTCGCTACAGGCTTGGACCAGGCGAGCGAGCTGGGTCGTATCGCAGCTCGTTCCGGCGCCCATCTCTGTTCGGCGCCGTGCAATCTCCTCGGTGAGACTGCACAGACCATCTGGAGACTGCTGAGACATGAAGCGGTGGGCACGGTTCGGTTGGTTTATGCCGAGATGGACGATGGCATGCTTCATCGGATGAACTTCCGCAGTTGGGTCAACCCGATGGGTCTTCCTTGGCCGTATCAGGATGAGATAGCAGTTGGCTGCACCGCTGAGCACGCCGGGTACTACCTGACATGGCTCGTAGCGTTCTTCGGTCCAGCGACAGCGGTGACCGCCTTCGCTGGCACTCAGGTCAAGGACAAGGTGATCGGGGAACACCTTGACA
>JBLINY010000149.1:0-9695 GCA_047638695.1 Acidimicrobiales bacterium
CCATCGACGGTCGGCCAGACGAACGGAAAGTCGACGCCGTACAGGTTGAAACCGCCGGAACGGGTCACCGGTCGGTGGCCCACCTGGGCTGCCGGCAACGAGAACTGAGCGGTCAGGTTGGTGGCGCGTTGAGCCGAGACCTCGACACGTTGACCCCATCCCGACTGTCGCGCTTCCCGTAGCGCGATCAACGCCCCGCCGGCGGCTTCCGCGGCAGCGTGCGTCCATGCCGGCACACCGGCTGCTCGCAACGGCGCCCGATCCCCATCCCCCGTGATGGCCATCGCGCCGGAAGCAGCCTGAACGATCAGGTCGGTAGACGCATAGTCGGCTTTTGGCCCATGCGAGCCGAAGGCAGTAATCGATACCCACACCAGGGCGGGGTTGATGGCCGACAGCTCGTCGTAGCCCAGACCCCTGGCCTCCCAGGTGCCCGGTTCGGCCGACTCGATGAGCATGTCGGCCGACTCCACCAGCTGATGGAAGTCGGCCTTGCCGTCCGGTTGGTCGAGATCGAGAACGACACTGCGCGTGCCGCGGGCCATTGCCCACCATGTGAGGGAACGTTCCGGGTCAAAGGAACCACCGGCGTAACGTCCGACAAACCGGGCAGACGATCCCTGCGGTGGTTCGACGTGAACAACGTCGGCGCCGAGTTCCGCCAACAAACGGGAGCAGAAGAGCCCCCGCTCATCGCTGAGATCGAGAATTCGATAGGGCGACAGCATGAGTTCCAACCTACGACTTTTCGTGGGCGGGCGCCTTCGAGGAGCAGCGGCCTCTTGAATGGCTCGCTCGATTCACACCAAGCGCTTGTTCAAAGATTCCAATCTATGTAGCGTCGGTCGAAATCGGCCAGTGCGGCCGCTTGGGCCGAAGTTCCCTGGTGAAACCGGGGTGAGTCGGACGACTCCAACCGAAAGAGAGACCGTCATGAAGACACGCGGTGCTGTACTTACGAAGTCGCCGGGCAAGTGGGAGATCCTCGAAATCGACATCGAGGAGCCACGCCAGGGTGAAGTGATGCTGAAGCTGGCTGCATCGGGTCTGTGTCACTCCGATGACCACATCTGCACCGGCGACATGGCACCGGGGATCCTTCCCATGGCTGGTGGCCACGAAGGCTCCGGCACCGTCGTCGCCATCGGACCCAACACTCCCGACTGGGAGATCGGCGATCACGTTGTGATGTCGTTCCTGCCCGGCTGCGGTCGTTGTCGTTGGTGTGCCTCGGGCCAGCAGAACCTCTGCGACCTCGGTGCCAACGTCTTGACCGGTTGTCGGAAGGACGGCAGCTACCGAATGAGCATCGATGGGGTCCCGATCGGCCAGACCGCGGGCATCTCGACCTTCTGCGAGCACACGCTCGTCGACGTCGCCTCGTGCGTGAAGATCGACAAAGACATTCCGCTCGATAAGGCCGCACTCGTGGGCTGCGGAGTCGGAACGGGCTGGGGATCGGCTGTGAATGCGGCGGAGACCAAGCCGGGACAGACCACCATCATCATGGGCATCGGCGGTATCGGCATCAACGCCGTGCAGGGAGCCGCTCACGCCGGCGCCACGCACGTCATCGCAGTTGATCCGGTTGCCATGAAGCGGGAGATGGCAGAGAAAGTAGGGGCAACCCACTCGTTCGAAACGATCGAGGAAGCTGCCGACTTCGCTCGTTCGGTCACCGATGGCCAGGGCGCAGACGCAGCCATCGTGACGATCGGTGTGGTGAAGTCCGAGCACATCCAAGAAGCATTCAATGCCATCCGTAAAGCGGGCACCGTCGTCGTCACCGGAATCGGTGGCGCTGATGCCCGAGTCGATGTGTCCGCCTTCGAACTGACCCTTTTCCAGAAGCGGATTCAAGGAGCGCTATTCGGCGCATCGAGCCCCAGCAGAGACATCCCGTGGATGCTTCGCATGTATCAGTCAGGCCAGCTCCATCTCGATGACCTGATCACCTCGACGTACACCCTCGACCAGATCAACCAGGGTTACGACGACATGCGTGACGGCAAGAACATTCGCGGCGTCATCATCTACGACTGATCTGGCAGGGCGACCGCACCACGTGGTCAGCTCATCCAATGACCGAAGACCACGTCCGGGCAACACGCGCCGCCATCGAGCAAATAACAACCATCAGCACCGGCGACGACTCGCCGGTGCTGATGCTCAACATGAACCGTTACAGCACGGCCGCCGGCTATCCCGACGGCGATGAGTACCGGTCGTATATGCAATGCCTCAACCATTCGGTGGAGGCCGGCGGAGGTCGGGTGTTGTGGCACACACCGGTGGATGGTGTCGTCATCGGCTGCGACCACGACACCTACGACGAAATCCTCGCCGTCTGGTATCCGAGCCACTCGGCGTTCCTCGAGCTACCGAAGGCAGACGGCGCCGACGCCATGTTCGCTGGGCGCGCTGTCTGCGTCGAACATGCAACCATTCTTGCCCTTCCCGGCGATCGCCATCCGCTGCAACCGGACTGATACATGGACAGCCAGGACCACTCGCCGGCCCGTGACCAGCTTGTGAGCGACGGGCGGATGCAAACTACGTTGCAGCAATGAATGAATTCTCAGGAAAGACGGCCGTCGTGACCGGCGGCGCATCCGGTATGGGACGGGCCATGGCCCTGCGCTTCGCTCGCGCCGGTATGAACGTTGCGCTCGGCGATGTAAACGAAGAGGGGATGGCCGCGGTCGTGGCGGAGGCAAAGGCCCTCGGCGTCAACGCCATCGGGGTACGCACCGACGTTTCAGATGAAGCGGCAAACATGGCCTTGAACGCTGCGGCCTGCGAGGCATTCGGTCAAGTGAATGTTGTATGCCTCAATGCTGGCGTCACCGGTTCAGCCGGGCGCTCGTGGACTCTCACCAAGGACGAGTGGGACTGGGCTCTTGGGATTCTTCTCGACGGTGTTGTCCACGGCGTTCGGGCCTTCGTGCCTGGAATGGTCGAGCACGGCGATGGCCACGTGGTCATGACCGCCTCGATTGCCGGCCACGTCTCGTCGGCGTACAGCGGGCCGTACATGGTTGCCAAGCACGGTGTCGTCGCTCTGGCCGAGACGCTGTATCACGAGCTGCGAGCCGAGAAGTCCGACATTGGGGTCACCTGCCTCTGCCCCGGCTTCGTGAACACCGACATCGTTTCGGCCACACGTCGCCGCCCCGCGGGCGAGATGGGCTCGGTCACTGACGAGCTAGGCGGCAAGTGGCTCGATTTCTCTGAGCGAGCCTTAGCCGGCGGGCTCGACCCCGAGGTGGTCGGCGAGCAGGTATATGACGCCATCGTCGACAACCAGTTCTGGTTGTTCACCGACAAGGCGTGGGACGAGGCCATCACGAAGAAGAACCAGCAGCTCGTCGCCAGGCAGTCGCCGACCCTCGGCCTTCCGTCCACCTGACCGTACGTTGCCGGCTATCGACAACGCGAAGATCAACAACGCGAAGATTGACACGCTCCGGATCCTAGAGATCCGGGGCTCGGTGGCCGGAGGGTATGCAGCGAAGCTGTTCGCCGACTGGGGAGCGTCGGTCACCGCGTCGCTGGCATTACCCCGGGTCCGGAATGGACCGAGGGTATGCAGCTGTACCTCGACCGCTCGAAACAACTCGTCACCGTCACTGACAACGATGAGCTCGCCGCTCTGGTGGCAGCTGCCGACGTCATCATCGAGAGTTCGTCGCCAGACCCGCTGTCGTCAGCGACCGGCCGATTCGAACCAGACCCACGTCGCGTCGAGGTACAAATCTCGCCCTTCGGGGCGACGGGCCCCTATGCCGGCTACCGATCCAACGACCACACCGACCAGGCCGTTTCTGGCCATCTCTACCTCAACGGCGACCCTGACCGGGAGCCGCTGCGCGGGCCAGAACACCAGGTTGCCTACGCAGCCGGCACCCACGCCGCCATTGGTGCATTTGCCGCTCTCCGAGCCAGACAAATCACTGGACGGGGCCAGCGCGTCGACGTCACCCACCACGAAGTGATGACCGCACTTCACCAATTCACGCTGCTTCGTTACACCCACAACGGCGACATCTTGACCAGGATGGGGAACCGGTACGCCGGACCGGGTCGACCCGTCGGCCTCTACCCGTGCGGTGACGGACTGATTTCGCTGATCGCCCCCCGAGGAGACCAGTTGGAGACGTTGGTGTCCGTCGCCGGCCTCGACCATCTGCTCGAACGGCCAGAGATCGACGGCATCTATGATCTGATGCATCATCCGACGCTGCTCGATGAGCACCTTGCACCCTGGCTTAAGACGCAGGACCTCAACGAGACGATCGAGCTGCTGCAGGCGGTCCGGGTGCCAGCCACGTCGGTGTCGTCCATGGCTGACCTTCTCGACGATGAACACCTCGGAGCTCGCGACTTGTGGAGTGTGACGGAGCTTGATGGGCGCAACATTCGCGCTCCCGGTCCGGTCGCAAGAGTGACGGTGGCAACCGACTCCGGCGCCAACTCCAACTCCAACTCCAACAATGCAGAGACAGAGACAGAGACAGAGACAGAGACAGAGACAGAGACAGAGACAGAGACAGAGACAGAGACAGAGCCCAGGCAACGTCTGGACGACGGTCCCCTCACCGGGATTCGGATCATCGATCTCACTCGGGTTTGGGCTGGACCATACGCAACCAGAGTCCTGGCCGACCTTGGCGCTGATGTTGTGATGATCGAAGCGCCATGGGCCCGTGGTTTGGCCACCATCGATCAAACCTCGGTCATGGCCACCCGCTACTACCCGAACAACGACCCCGGTGAACGTCATTGGAATCGCATCGGCTTGTCGAACAAGTACAACCTCAACAAGCGAAGCCTCGCTCTTGACCTGACGAAGCCCGAGGGTCTGGCGGTTCTGAAACAGCTCGTTGCCGGCGCCGACGCCGTCATCGAGAACTTCAGCCCTCGGGTGATGCCCCAATTCGGGCTGGATGAGAACCAGCTTCATGAACTCAACCCGTCGTTGCTGTACATCACGATGCCCGGGTTTGGCCGTAGCGGACCGTCGCGCGATCACATCGCCTATGGCCCGGTGATCGACTCGCAGGCCGGGCTCTCGACATTGATGGGCTATGACGGCGAGGCGGCCCGCAAGGCAGGGGTGGCCTGGCCCGATCCGGTGGTTGGCATGCATGCCGCCTCTGCCACCATCGCCGCCCTCGTTGACCGTGCGGCCGACGGTCTGGGCCGCACGGTGGAGGTGGCCCAGATCGAGGCCAGCGTTGCGATGACCGGTCATGCCATCGTCGACTACCAGCTAACCGAGGTGGCGCCGCTGCCAACGGGCAACCGCCATTCGGGCTGCGTGCCCCAGGGGGTCTACCGATGTCATGGCGATGACCGGTGGCTGGCTCTCTCCGTTACCGACGAGTCGAGCTGGATCGGACTGTGCCAAACGGCCGGGTTCGACCCGCCGTGGGCGTCGTGGCCGTTACTCGAGCGCCAAGCGGCCAACGATCAAATCGACCGCGCCCTCTCGGCTTGGACCAAGGCCCGGCGCCAGGACGAACTGGTGATCGCTCTGCAAGCTGCCGGAGTGCCGGCAGCAGCTGTTGCCGACGCGGCCCAGGTGATGGCTGATCCACAACATGCCCATCGCCAGTTCTTTGTTGAGATCGAGCACCCCGAGGCCGGGACCCACCGATGGCCGCGGCTTCCCGTGCACCTGTCAGATACACCGGCGACCTACCGGATGGCCGGGCCAAACCTCAACCAGCACGGACCGGCCATCCTCGGGGAACTGGCTGGAATGACCCCCGAGGCAATAGTCGAGCTGCTCGCCTCGGGAGTTATTGCCGACCGGCCGCCCGACTGAGATCAGTCGGCGACTGGTGCTCGTTCGGCATCTTTCTTTGCCATCTGGGCCTTCAGCTGCTCTGGCGTGAGCCGCACGATGTCCTCGTTCTGATGGCTGAAAAGGTCATACGGGTCGGTGTCCAAGTTTTCGAGCTCGAGTTCTCCGGCCAGGACCTGGGCCTTCCATTGAGCGTGGCTCTCCTCGTAGCCATGGAACTCGGGCATGACCTCCTCGGCGAACAATTTCAGGCTGCTGCAGATGTCCTCGTGCGTCGTCTTGCCGGCCTGGTTCAACAGGATCACCTGGTCAACGTGAGCGTCTTGGAACATACGAAGCTTCTTGCGAATGGTCTCGGGTGATCCGACCAGGGCTCCGTTGAACGCAGCCTGCGCCTTGTCGGTGTAGCGCCACTCCTGGAACTCTTTCCAGAGGTCTCCCTTGCCCGGCGCATCGACACCTTTGCGGCCGTAGTAAGAGAGGGCGAAGATGAAGAAGGTCCACCCGGATGCCTTCTCGTAGGCCTCCTCGTCGGTCTCTGCACACATGAATCCCGAGACCATGGCAATGTTCGGATTCGCCGGATAGTCGGTGAGCTTGGTCTGATTGTGCAGCAGGTTGTTGTAGTACTTGTTCACCCAGGCGTTGGCCGCCTCGGGTGAAACGAAGGTGAATCCAAGCGCACCCATTCCCCAGGCGCCGGCCTGTCCGATGGTTTGGATGTTGGAGCACGCCACCCATAGCGGAGGGTGCGGTTTCTGGAAGGGCTTAGGCACAACATTGCGGGCGGGGAAGTCGTGGTATTCGCCGTGGAACTCCCAGCTGTCTTTGGTGAACATCGGGATGATCGCCTGCACGGCTTCTTCCCAACGGTCGCGCTTAGTACGAACCTGGGTGCCGAACGGGTGAAGCTCGGCCGGGCCGGCTCCTTCTCCCAGACCAAGCTCGACTCGACCACCCGAGAGCAGGTCGAGCGTGGCCACACGTTCGGCTACTCGGTGAGGCTGATTGGTTGGCAGCTGGATGACGCCGTGGCCGAGACGGATGTTCGTTGTGCGTTGGCTGGCCGCGCCAAGGAACACTTCGGGGGCTGAGGAGTGTGAGTATTCCTCGAGAAAGTGGTGCTCAACCTCCCACGCGTAGTCGTAGCCGAGGCCATCGGCCAGCTCGATCTGGGTGAGCGAGTCCTGCAGCAGCTGGTACTCAGAACTTTCGCCCCATGGGCGAGGTAGCTGGTGTTCATAGAAGATGCCGAACTTCATCGTTGCTTCCTTCTCTCGGTCTCACCGTGTTTGATCTCACCGTGTGTTGGTGGGCACACCTGCATCCGAGCACCTGCCACCGCGTGGCGCAATCTCTCCTGACTCTCCGAAGGCGCGGCTATGGCACTGATGGCTCGGTGGGTCGTTACTTGCCAGGTCGATGCCAGGGGCCGCCGTGATCTTCCAGAATTGCCGATTCCAGACCGATCGCCTTCATGTGAGCGAGTGGCATGCACCCATACATGCGAACAGAGACCTCCCCTTGATCGTCACCGAGCTGCTTACCCCAGCGGTTACCGAGCCACTGCCCGCAGCTTAGAAAGGCGCATACTCCTACGATCGGGCTCAAGAGTGGGTCAACGAACGAGACAGCGAAGGAACAACGCTGCTGGTGGTCGAGGCCGACTCAGACCGGGCCATCCGGGCTGGTGGTCCTCTTCGAGCAAGAGGCTGCCAACGACGTCGAGCGCACCACAGCGAGGATTGGCTACTTGTTCGGTGAGCCATTCTGGGGTCAAGGGTATGCCACCGAGCTTGTCCAGGGGCTTGTGGTCTGGAGCCGTAGCCAGCCGCAGCTTCTGTCGCTCGCCGGTGGAGTCGAGCACGACAACGTGGCGTCGGCCCAGGTCTTACTCAAGAACGGTTTCGCGGTCGCTGGACCAAGCGCCAATGGCGAACAGCTCTATGAGCTCGATCTCAAAGCTTGACGAGCGGCAAGATTGTTGCGAATCGGCGATGGACGCAGCAGTGCATATCCGGCTTCACTCTCTCGACGGGCCGGGCCCGGTGGGACGTGCTAAGAGTCGTCTTGTGACTGACAATGCAGCAGAACAAGTCGTCAATGCCTTTGTGGCGGCTATCGAGAACAAGGACGAGGAGGCAGCCATGGCCTTCGTCTCTGAAGACGTCGTTTACGACAACGTGCCCTTCGGCTCAACGACCGGTAAGGCCCCGATGGCCAAGTTTCTGGCCCCGATGTTCAACAACAAGGGCCCCGTCGAGTTCGAGATCGTCCGTCAGACAGCGGTTGGCAACACTGTCATCAACGAACGCATCGACAAGTTCCAGGCCAAGGGACGCGATATCGCCCTTCCCTGCGCCGGCTTCTTCGAGGTGAACGATGGCCTCATCACCTCCTGGCGCGACTACTTTGACAACGACATGTTCATGAAGGCGATGAACGACTAGTAGCAAGCCGCCTGCTCGGTCCGGCCTGCTTGGCTCCCTAAAACGGTTCGAGGCGGCCACGCTTGCGCACCGGCCACCTCTGAACAGGGATTATGTAGTGGGCCATGAGGGATTCGAACCCCCGACCCCCTGCGCGTCATGCAGGTGCTCTAGCCAACTGAGCTAATGGCCCCGGGACGAGAGAGGGTAGCAGCGATGAGGGCAGTGCAATGCACGTCGCCGGCTGATCGGCCCGAAACTTCGACGCATCCCACCGGGCTTGGAGTTAGAGGCCCGTCTGAGGGCGCTACTACGCTGACCGATCTACGCCAGGCGCCTACCGGTGTCAGCTGCAGAAGAGGCCCAAATGAGCCCAAACCCACAGGCTGATCGTCGTCGCATGCACCTGGCCGCGTTCTTGATCGCGGGGCCGGTGGCCCATAGCCACGCCATGTGGCGAAACCCCGATCATCCAACGCCCTTCCTTTCGGCCGAGCACTACATCGACGTGGCCCGCACGTTGGAACGAGGGCTATTCGATCTCGTGTTCTTCGCCGACCGGCTGGCCATCGCCGACCGATTCGGCGACGACAAGGAAACTGGCCTGCGCTACGGCGACCAGGACGCGACCCGCCTAGATCCGCTGCCGCTGTTGGGCGCGCTGGCCGCTACGACCAGCCGCATCGGTCTGGGCGCCACCCGATCGACCACCTACGACCAGCCGTTCCACGTGGCCCGAGCGTTTCAGACCCTCGACCATCTCTCGAAGGGTCGGGTTGCCTGGAACGTCGTAACTTCGATGAACGACGGCGAAGCCATGAACTTTGGCATCGACACGCACCTCGATCACGACGCCCGCTACGACCGCGCCGACGAGTTCGTGGACCTCACATGCAAACTCTGGGACAGCTGGCACCCCGACGCGCTGGTCCTTGATCGCGACGCAGGAATCTACGCCGACCCGCGAAAGGTGGACTACGTCCACCACAACGGCACGTACTTTTCGTCCCGGGGACCGCTAAACATCCCTGCCGGGCCGCAAGGTCGACCGGTGATCATTCAGGCCGGTGCCTCCGACCGCGGCCGCAACTTCGCCGCCCGCTGGGCCGAAGTTATCTTCAACATCTCACCCGACGTCAGCGACATGATCCGGTTCACAAGCCAGGTGCATGAAGAGGTAGCCAGGCTCGGACGCCCGGCCGAAAGTTGCAAGGTGCTGGCCGCAGTGATGCCGTTCGTCGGACGAAGTGAAGCCGAAGCGCTCGAGAAGCGCGATCGGGTGAACGCCCTGGTGCACCCCCTTGCCGGTCTCTCGACCCTCTCGGCTCATGCCAACACCGACCTGGGCCAGCTCGATCTCGATGCCCCCGTCGGCGAGGTCAAAGGCACCGGAACCAAGAGTCTGATTCAACTCGCCGAACGCATCGCCAAAGACGAAGGACTAACCCTTCGCGAAA
>JBLINY010000150.1:0-9557 GCA_047638695.1 Acidimicrobiales bacterium
GAACTCCTCGCTGCGTGCCTTAGTTCTCGATGCTGGCCTTGATTGCGTCCAGGGTGGTCTCCATGCCCTTCTGCACGGCTGCCTTGCGGGCAACAAGAGCTTCAGGCGGAGCTTTGGCGAGCGTCGGTGGCAGCTTGATCACGTCCCATTCTTCGGTGATGGTCGTGCCGCCTTCGTCGGAAGCCATTCGGTAAGTCCACTGCACCAAGGGATCCTCGGCCGGGCCGGTGAAGAACGCAAAGACCTCGCCCGGTGTCGCCTGATTCACGGAAGCAACAGCCGACCACTCGCGATCCCCCACACGGTTGACGCCTTCGAACTGATCGCCAACCGACGATCCGTCGCCAGTGAGCCAGGTGCCTCCCGTGTTCTCTGGGCTCCACTCGCCCATTCGCTCGAGCTGGCGAACGGTGTCGTAAACCTGCTGCGGAGAAGCAGCTACGTGTACCGAGGTCGAGTAGGACATGTCGTTGACTGTCATGTCTGGAACGTAGCCGTCATGTCCTGTGCGTATCCCGTCGCGGTTTGGAGCAGCAGGGCCCTAGAGCCGCCGAGTTCCCCTGAACGCCGGTTGCTCGGGGTCGATGACAAAGCGGGGCGCAGCCAATTCGATATCGGCACCGCAAGCAACGGCAACCAGTCGGTAGACCGGCTCGATGCCGGCGATACCAAGAACGGCGGGGTCGAAGGTGGTGAGGTCAGCTCCCCCGCGATCGGCCTTGGTGTAGGTGTAGCCCGGGTCGACCTGGACAATGACCGCGTCCTCATCCGCGACGTTGGTGAGATGCAGATTGTCGAATAATTCGATATCGGTCGGAATAACCGGTTCGGGATCGGTGAGGCCGGCTTTGAGGCCGACGGCGCCATCAATGGTGACCTGGCCGCTGATGAGATTGTGGCGTGCGGTGAACTGCACGTCGGCCAACTGAGTCTTGTAGCCCCAGCCAGTCGCCAGGCCGTTGGCCGCTTGCTCAGAGTCGACGTAGGCCGAGACCAGTAACCCGCGGGGTCGAATCCCGGCTCGAACGATGAGGCGGATCATGGCAATGGTGAAAGGCCCCACTGGGCTCTCGGGGCAGCGAATGAAGCTGAAGGTCGCGTATGGAGGGATGCTCGGATGGAGTGCAGGAGGCGTGATGGCCAGCGCCGGATCCTCGCGGACTTCATAACTGACCTGGAGCACCTCAGCACCTGGCAATGCCCATGTATCGGGAGTTAGGTCCGTGACAGTTGGAGCGTTCTTGAGTGCGCTGGCAATGTCGAGTGTGCCAAAGAGCGGCATCAGGCCGCCCCACCGGCAGCCATACCGCTGTTGGCCAGGGCAGCAGCGTTCGCACGGGCCACGTCTCGGCTGGTCTCGGCCGCACCGTGATCGACGAAGTGAGGCATGACCTCCTTGGCGAACAGGCGCAGACTGTCGAGCACCTGTTGTTGAGGAATCGTCTCGGCCGCGTTCAACAGGAACTGCACGCGATCGACGCCTGTCTCCTCCCACTTCTTGAGCTCGCGGATGATCTGCTCGGGGTTGCCGACCGCAATGCCTTCCGGTGGTTCCTTGAGATCCCCCGGGCTGGCGGCCTGCTTCCGCGTGCCGGCGAGCAGGCCGGCGCTCGGATAAGCCCGAGTGGGATAGACCTCTTTGGCCATATCAAGCTGGCCGGCCATGTACTGGAACTGACCCATCATCGACCGGCCGGTGTCGACACCGGTTGCGCTCTCATCGTGGCAGAACAGAAAATTGATGGTGTTGAGCTGGTCGTTCACAAAGGAGCCGGCTGGCTCGCAGTGCTGGATACGGCGCCGATACTCCTTCACCTTCCGTTCTTGCTCCGCGAAGCTGGTGAAGTTCACCCCGAGGCAGCCCATGCCCCGGTCGGCCGCGTCTTCTTCAGTACCGGGACTCGAAACCGCTACCCATAGCGGCGGGTGTGGAGACTGGATGGGCTTTGGCAGAACCGCCCTCGATGGCATAGAGAAAAACTGGCCCTCGTGGCTGTAGCGCTCCTGGGTCCACATTTTCGGGATCGCATGGACGAACTCGTCCCAGCTCTTTTTGGTGTCGTCAGGGTTGGCTTGAAACCCGCCGAGCTCGGTCCACGTCGCCGAGCGGCCCGTGCCCATCTCGAGTCTTCCGCCGGACAGAATGTCGAGCACGGCAGCCCGTTCGGCGATACGGACCGGGTGGTTGAACTCTGGCACGCACGTGACGATGCCGTGGCCGACCCGGATGTTCTTCGTCTGCATGGCACACGCCGTGAGAAAGAGCTCGGGCGCCGAGCAGTGTGAGTACTCCTCGAGAAAGTGGTGCTCGACGGCCCAGACTTGGTCGAAACCCAGCTCGTCGGCAAGACGAACTTGCTCGAGAGCATTCTCATAGACGATGCGCTCGTTCACTTCGAAAGGACGTGGCACGGATAGCTCATAGAAGATGCCGAACTTCATGGAATCAAACCCCCTGGTCGATTCGCTGATCCTACGACACGAGGTCCTCATCGGTCAGACTTGGCCCATGGGCCAGACCCTCCGTGATCGTCGTTGATGGGAGACAAACTCGGTGACAAGCGAGATTGGTCTAATAGAGGTGGCTGCCTCACTCGTGCTGATCGTGCTCACCATCGTGCCTGCAATGTGGCTGCAGCTGGGAGTGACTCAGCGGGTGCTTATCGCCGTGACTCGGGCCGCCGTGCAGCTCATGGCCGTCGGCTACCTCATCAAGTTTATTGTTGGTTCCGAAGCCGATCTGTGGCTGGCCTATGCCTGGGTCGCAGCCATGGTGGTGACGACCGCGATCGTTGCCCGTCGCCGCTCGCCGACGATCAACCGAATCGTTTGGATTGCACTCGTTGCCATTGGAACGGCGACGGCGCTGTGTCTCGGGGTGATCTTCGGCCTGGGCGTGCTCGAATTCGAGCCTCTCACACTGATCGTGGTCGCCGGGATCACCATCGGTAACACACTGCCCAGCGTCGTGCTGGCCGGAAATCGAGTTGTGGCAACGTTTCGTGACCAACAGGATTTGATCGACGGCGTGGTCGCGCTTGGCGCCGACCGCCGTGAAGTCATCCGGTTCGTCGGTGGCGAGATTGTGCGAACTGCGCTTATCCCCCAGATCGAACGAACCAATGTTGTCGGTCTCATCGCCTTACCCGGTGCGATGACCGGTCTGCTTCTGGCTGGGGTCGACCCCATCGATGCCGTGCTTACTCAGCTCATTGTCATGTACCTCGTGTTGGGGTCGGTGAGTTGGTCCGTGGTGGTCACCACCGTGGTCAGTCTTTTCTATGCGCTCGATCGTGGGTTCTCCCGTAGTCAGTCAGACTGAGGCCATGAGCGCTGCGCCCGAGTCAACCCCATCCAACCCTCTGCCGGCTGATCGCCCGCCCGAGATCTATCAGGGTCTTACCTTCGACGAACAGCCGATTGGCACGCGTTGGCGAACCGCTCGGCGCACGATCAGCGAGACCGACCTGATCACCTACGCCACCATGTTTGGCTTCAACGAGGCCCTGTTTCTCGATGCGACGGCCTCGGAGAAGGCCGGCTTCGATGGGCGGCTGGTACCCGGTTCGCTGGTGATGAGCGTGGCCGAAGGGCTGATCGTCAGCGGCGGTTCGCTGAAGGGAACCGGTCTGGCCTACCTGGGTGCCCAGGTCGATGTGAAGGGCCCCACCTATGTTGGAGACACGCTCGAGATATGGGCCGAAGTGGTGGAGGCCCGGCTGACGTCACGAGGTGATCGTGGCGTCGTGACGACGCGTAACGACGTGTACAACCAGCACGGAAAGATCGTGATGGTGTACACGCCGTCTCGCATGGTGCTTAGCCAACGCTCTCCCGAGCTGTAGCAGCGTCGAGGCTTAGGGCGAGCCCTCGTCAGCCGGTGGCTCGGCGGCGGGAGCCGGAATCGAGCCGCTCGACGGCACCGGGAGATCGAAGAACGAGGATGGGTCGAGCAACAAACCTTCACCTGATGGCACCAGGGCAATGGTGACCTTGTCGTTGAACTCGGTGATGGCAAGGTATTGAAGGACCTCAGGTGTCAATGAAGCCTGGATGAGGCGGTTGGCCTCGGCGACGCCCTCGGCCTCGATCACCGTTGCATCAGATACACCCTGGGCCCGTTCCCGCTCCTTGTCGGCCTCAGCACTAATGATCGCGACCTCTTCTTCGGCCTGAAGCGCAGCCTGGGTCGAGATCTGCTTGTCCTCGATCGACTGTACGTAGGCAGGCGAGAACGAGACGTTCACGATGAGTAGCTCCGTCACTTCGATCGAGAACGGCTCGAGAGCGTCGGAAAGACGATCCTGTGTAGCCCGCCGAATCTTCTCGCGGTTCGGGGCAACCTCGTCGGTCTCGAACTTCACGGTCTCTTCCTTGAAGAAGTTCTGTACTCGACCCTCAATGAGAACGTCGAACCAGTTGGTGCCCACGTTGCGGAGAAGGTCCTGCACCGCCCGATCCTCGACCCGGTAGTTGATCTCGATGGTGGCGAATACATCTTGGGTTTCGGCCGAAAAGGCCGAGACACTTTCGAACCGAGCGTTTTGCACCCGAATCGACTCGCGATGCACGGTTTGCCACGGCGCAATCAGCCCGAGGCCCTCACCACGCTGCCCGGTGATGTCGCCAAACGTTCGAACGACCGCCACCTCGCCTGCGGCAACGACCTTTACTGCTCGAAAGCCGGTGACCATGACCATCAAGATCAGCGCGACGGCGGCTCCCTCCTTCCGGAACATGGGAAGTGACATCGACGCCAGTAACCCGGCGACGAGAGCGATCATCACGATGATCCAAATCATTGAGCATTTCTCCGTTTCAGAGTGCCAACCTCTGTTAGCGCCGACGGCGCGTGTGGTTGGCGGGGTACATCGCCCGGTGGGTTGGGGTTAACCAACGGTGTTGCGCTGGTCGTAGTTCCCGAATGTGGCCGAACCTTACCTGAGTTGGTCGAGGGCAGAACGAGCTTCTGCGACCACGCGCTCGACGACGGTGCCGGCGCTAGGAAGATCGTCGATGAGGATCGCACCCGTACCGGCATAGAGCGGCTGGAACTGGTCGTCGCCGAGTTTCTTGGCCGCTCCAAATAAATCGGCGCCGGCTGTTGCCTGCAACAAGCCAGGTAGTGGGGCTGTTCCCGACGCAGCCCAGCCGAGGGTGAAGTCCGACTCGAGTACCCGGGCCCACTGGCCGGTGAAGCCGTCGGTAAGCGTGGTCTGGGAACGGTCATCAACGAGGCGCCGTTTCCACAGGTCGGATGCTTCCGACTCAACGGTTGCGACGAAACGGGTTCCGAGAAGAACGCCATCGGCGCCGAGCGCCAGCAGCGCAGCCAAGCCGCGGCCATCAACAACGCCGCCCGCTCCGACAACGGGTACGGCTTCATCACCTCGATCGCCTGGTTCACGAGGTCGGCGCCGGCCTTTGGGCGGGCTAGTGAAGGGGCGAGATCGAAACGAGGACGAAAGTCGTTCAGTGTCGACTGAACACTGCGTACCTCGTCATCGGTGAGCTCGACTGGGCTGGCCGGCGTACGAACATCGTCATGCAGCCAGATATTCACCCCGAACGGACCGTCGGTTAGTTCGCGTACTCGGGCGATGGACCGGCGAAGGTCGTCGGGTGTCACCCGGAGGGCGGCCAGGATGCCGAGGCCGCCAGCGTTGCAGACAGCGGCCGCCAGCTCTGGACTCGCAACCCAGCCCATGCCCGATTGCAGTGTGGGCTGGGCTACTCCCAGTGTGTGTGTGTGTGTGTGTGTGTGTGTGTGTGTGCGTGATCCGGTGCCCCAGTGACTTGCCTGATCCAGGAGATGGCATTGGCCGAGGATAGACGTTGGCGACCGACCGCCCTAGGGTTCGGACCATGCTGAGCTGGACCATCGGAGACGCCACCATCACCTCGATCGTGGAGTCCGAAACACCAACATCCCCCCGCTTCATGTACAAGGACCTCACGAAAATCGATGTCCTTGAACGAGTGAAGAAGGCGCCCTGGTTGCAGCCGCACTTCATCAGCGACGACGGTTATCTGTTGCAGAAGATCCACTGTTTGGTCATCGAACTGGGTGACAAGAAGATTGCCGTCGACACCTGCATTGGCAATGACAAGGAACGGAGCAATGACCTGTGGAGCAACTTGCAGGGGCCGTTCCTCGAGGACATGGCAAAGGCCGGATACCCGGCGTCTGACATCACCCACGTGGTGTGCACCCACCTTCACGTCGATCACGTTGGTTGGAACACTCGTCTGGTCGACGGCGAATGGGTGCCAACGTTCCCGAACGCCAGGTACCTCTTCGTGGATAGTGAGTACGAGCACTGGAAGACGGCCGAGAGCCTGTTCGACGGCGAGGACGTCTTTGGCGATTCCGTCGCACCAATCGCAGATGCTGGCCTGGCCGATCTTGTGCCGCCCGACTACGTGATCTCTGATGAGATCTCCTTTCAGCCCACGCCCGGTCACACCCCAGGCCATATCTCTCTGGCGGTCGAGTCGGGCGGCAAGAAGGCCATCATCACCGGCGACATGACCCACAACCCGCTCCAGATTGCCGACCCTGAATTGTCATCGATGTTCGACACTGACGGCGAGGCTGCGCGTGACACCCGCAAGGCCGTGTTCCCCGGTTGGGCCGACGGCGAGACACTGATCATCGGCACCCACTTCGGCAGTCCGACTGCCGGCACCATGGTGCCGGATGGCGACGGCTACAAGTTGGTCGTCTGAGATGGCCTCCGACTCTCGCTCCGAGGGCATTGCCCCTGAGGACGTCCCTATTAAGCCCGCCGCAACGGTCATTCCACTGCGCGATAGCAGCAAGGGCATCGAGGTTTTGGTGTTGCGCCGTGACACCAACCTGGCCTTCCACGGCGGTTCGTGGGTGTTCCCGGGCGGCCGCGTGGATCCTGCCGATTTCGAAGCGGCCGGATCAGACGACGTCGCCGATGCTGCTGGTCATGCGGCTGTGCGTGAGGCAAAGGAAGAGGCCGACCTCACCATTTCACCCGACGACCTCGTGTCGTTGTCGCACTGGACGACGCCCCTTGGTCGGAATCGGCGCTTCTCGACGTGGTTCTATGCCGTGCACGCTCAACGTGGTCAGGTGACGGTCGATGATGGCGAGATTCGCGAGTTCGAGTGGCACACGATTACCGCCGCCATCGCTGGATGTGAGACGGGTGAAATCAACCTCGCGGGGCCAACCTATGTCAGTTTGTTGGGTCTCTCGACGCACGAGACCGTCGGGGCCGCGCTGGCCCACGTCAAGTCCCAGCCTGACCAGGTCTTTCTGCCGAAGATCATGAAGGTGGAGGGCGAGACGTTCTCGCTCTACCAGGGCGACCCGGCCTACGAATCTGGCGACGCCGGGGCGTCAGGCCCGAGGCACCGCATGCAGATGCTCGAAAAGGGCTACCGGTATATCAACGAGCAGGCGTAGGGTTATCGGCATGTACGAAGAGGTTCTCTCGCTTCGCCGGAGTGCCGGCGCCGTTATTCTCGTCACCTATCGCGGAGACTGGTGACCATATTGTTGCGCCCAGCTCGTGCGGCTGGAATCGACGATTAGTGAAGTCCATGGGGCCGGGGCCGAGGTCATCGCCATCTCCGTAAACGAGGATGAGCGTCAGGCCGGGATGGCCGAGCGCTGGAAACTCAACCACATTCAGATGGTCTCCGATCCGGGTGGTGAACGGTTCCTGCAACCGCTGGGACTGTTCAATCCCGACGAACGCGACGGCATTGCGTTACCAGCCAACATCGTTGTCGCTCCCGATGGCTCGGAGGCCTATCGATACAACGGGCGTGATTTCGCCGATCGCACCACCGACACCGAGGTAACAGCCGCTCTTGCCGGCCTTGGGTTGCCTGCCATCGACCCGGGACCGTGTTCGTCATCGACATCGGTGCCCGCCGATCTCGAGGGCTACTTCCGTCCAAGCGACTACGGCGCCTACTTTCGAGGCAACAAGTTTGCTGGCCTCGCCATTGGGGGCCGTTTGCCAAGCAAGGAAATGGCGTCATTCGCCCGAGACCACAGCGCCATGGCCGACGCCAGTCTCGAGGCCTGGGCCAAGCTCGACAGCTGATCCCATGGGTTCCCCATAGCACGTTGGATTGTTGGGGATAGTCCCCGATTCCGCTCTGGCGTCAGCAACATACGTTGAACCCATAGCAACAGGGGGTTCAACGATGCGCTACTTCATGGGACGGACAGTGGTCAGGCACAGCGAAGGCCGGGCTGTCTGGCATAGCGTCGATGGCACCCATCTCCGGTTCGAAAGCGCCGCCGCTGCAATCTCCTGGATCAGGGCTACTGCGCTGCTCAGCGAGACGCCGACGAGAACGGGTGCACGGTGCGCCAGTGCTCGGCGATCGACGCTCTCGGCGCAAGCCAGACCCGCTCGAGCGACTGGACGTAATCGAGGAGTCGTAGCAGTTCGGCGAAACGTGCCGGCTGCCCGATAATTCGAGGGTGAAGGCCGATGGACATCATCTTCGGCGCCGACGCTCCTTCGGCCAACAGCACGTCGATGCCATCGCGAATAAAGCCTGACCAAACTCCAGCCCCGAGCGTGCTCAGAAGTTTGCCATCGTTGGTCGTGAGCGAATAGGGCACCACAAGGTGGGGTTGGCCGTTGGCCTCGGACCAGTACGGCAGGTCGTCGTTGTACGCGTCGGAGTCGTAGACGAAGCCGCCGTGCTCGGCCAGCAGTCGTCGAGTATTCACCGATGGTCCGTAGCGGCAATACCAGCCGGGTGGTTGATAGCCGACCGTGCGTTCAAAGCTGGCTACTGCCAGCGCGATTTGTTCGCGCTCGGCCTCCTCATCGAGCTCTCGGTGATTGATCCACCGGAAGCCGTGGCTGCAGAGGTCGTTCTCGGCGGCCACGATCCCGGCAGTGATGGCCGGGTTGCGTTCCAGAGCGAGGGCGCAAGCAAAGATGGTGAGCGGAATGTTCCGCCGTCGGAACTCACTGTGGATTCGCCAGAATCCAGCTCGACTGCCGTACTCGAACAGGCCTTCGGCGGCCAGGTCGCGATGCGCCGTAAGAGGCATGGTCGAGTCAGTGAGGCGGTTCTCGGTGTAGCCATCACCATCGAGGATCGATGGCTCGCTCCCCTCCTCGACGTTGAGTACGAAGTTGATGGCTAGTCGAGCACCGCCCGGCCATTGGGGGTCGGGTGGCCATGCGCCGTATCCCTGGAAGTCGCGGGGTGGGCCCTCAACCGGCAATCCAACCACCATCGATGCGTATCTCGGTGCCGGTTGTGAAGCTTGATTCGTCAGAGGCCAGATAAAGGGCAGCCGCTGCAATCTCTTCGGGCTTTCCGAAGCGCCCCAAGGGGTGGCGAGCCAATGAGCGGGCTCGGGCTCCTTCGGGGTCGCCGAGGCGTGCGAACGAACGATCTAGCAGCGGCGTTTCCGTCGCCCCCGGGAGTAGCGAGTTCACTCGGACTCCGCCACTGGCGTAGTCGTTGGCCGCGGTGCGAGTGAGAGCGACAATGGCACCCTTCGACGCGATGTACGCAGCGTTACCGCGGCCGCCGTTGAC
>JBLINY010000151.1:0-9529 GCA_047638695.1 Acidimicrobiales bacterium
GAGATCGTTCGCGTCTGTTCCGTTGGCGATGCCAACGAGCAGTCGCTGCACCGCTTGACGGCGGTCGTCTTCTGTTGCCTGGGCCATGTCGACACCGTACGCGCGGAGCGCTGCGACATCGTCGGGTTGCTCACCGACTGATGCCCATTCCCCTGCTTCGGGATGGCCCTTCGATCGATTGCTGAAGCGCTGCGTGCGCGGTTTGTGTTGCTCGGGTGGCGGCGCGCCAGGTGAGTTCGTGGCCGGGGGTGAAAGCCTGGTTGCCGAACACCGGACTGCCGCCGAGGCCCATGATGATTGGCGAGTGTTGGGTTCGGGCTTGATGGCGGTGATCGCATAACAGGGGCGTCACCGTCACAGTCGGTCGTTCGGGTCATGGCCGAGGGCCTCGCTCGCCGCCCGGTAACGGCGCTCACCACGCCCTCAAATCGACTGTGAGAACCCATCCGGTAGTGCCGGTGACCGAGTGGCTCGGGGTAGTGGGATCGTTGGAGGATTTGGTGTCGCTCGGTGTCGGGGCATGTTCAGTTCCGCCGGTTCCGCCGGTTCCGCCGGTTCCGCCGGTTGCGTCGCCTCGAGCAACGTGGCGTAGTGCCGTTGCTGCGACCGGCGCCCCTCCTGAGTTCACATCCTCGGAGCGTCGCCCGTCAGGTGCTGTACCTGGTCGCCAAGTTCGGCGAGGAAGGCGTCGGAGCCTGGCGCAATCTTCGATGGTTTGCCCGCTTTGCTCAGGATCTGCGGCTCGAGCAGGTACTTGCCGTCGGGTAATCCTGTCACCACCCAATGACGCCACGCGAGTCTGTTGTTCTCGAGATCGTGAGCCGTGAACTGCATCTGAGCACGTGGTGCGTCGAAAGCCGTCTCTTTGATCTTCTCCTTCAACCCGCCGATCCTCAGCACGTAGAAATGAGCGTTGGTGAGCGCGAACAGGCCGGCGCGCTTGCCGAGCAACCATGAACTCTTCTCTAGGTCGAGCCCGACCAACTGCCTGGTGGCCTCGGTGTTCGCCAGACTCCCGCCTCCCCCCCCAACGTTGGGTCCGGAGATGTTAGGGGTGCTCGGGTTCACGACGCGGGTGAAGGCAATCAATTTGTCGCCGCCGTGGTGCTGGTCGAGCCATTTCTGAACCGGTCCGGGGTCGAGAAGAACCATCGCCATCTCGCCAACCGTACCCGCCCCTGTTGCCAGCTCGATAACAACACTCCATCAATGCGTTCCTCGCGCCTGCGTTACCATCCGAGAGTGCCGGTTCCCGGAGATTCCGGTGGAGACTATGGGTACCGTGCGAGAAACGCTACTGGATGCCTGGTCAGGGCGCCGGAGGTCTCAGAGATGGCAGTCACCGAAGAGCTACGGGCTCGCCTCGAGGCCACAAGTGGAACACCCGCTGGGCTTCGAGCGGTGTTTGCCTGGCTGGGGTCTGAGGTTGGTTCGGACCGAGCCTCAGGAATGTGGTGGGCAGTATTCGCCGAGACGGACGCTGCTGAGACTTAGGCAAAAGGCGCGCCCAGCCAGAATCGACCCATCCCACTCTGCCGGGAGTGCCTCGGCCCAGGGGCCGGTGAGTCGACGCAGGCCGAGGCACTTTCTGTCCGGAAGCGGGGGGCTTGCGGCGCGCTGTGCGTTGCCGAGCCGGTCCGGCCAAAAGGGTTTCCCCGGTCGGCTCGCAGCGTCGCTCGGTTTCGTTCGAAACCGGCTTCCACGAGCGCCGGGCCGATCACTCGCATAGGTTGGCCCGATGCCAACCGTGACTGTGAGGGACACACCTATTCGCTACGAAGACAGCGGCGGCGAAGGCCCTGCAATCTTGTTCAGTCACGGATTCATGATGGACCACACGATGTTCGATGCCCAGGTCGAAGCGCTGGCCGGGGACTACCGGTGCATCCGGTGGGACGAGCGAGGGTTCGGTGACACGCCAGCCAAGGAACCGTTCACCTACTGGGATTCGGCCGATGACGCTGTCGCCGTACTCGACGCGTGCAGTGTCGATCAGGCGGTCTTCGTCGGCATGAGTCAAGGTGGTTTCTTGTCGATTCGGGCCGCGCTTGCCCATCCTGAGCGAGTACGAGCACTGGTGCTGATCGACTCGTGCGCCGATGCCGATGACGACGAAACAATCGAGGCGAACACCGGGATGCTCGCCGCGCTCACCACTGGCGACGCGGCGACGCAGCAGGCTGTCGCCGAGGGCCTGGCCGCACTGATTCTGGGTGACGAGACTCTCGCCGCCGAGTGGATTCCGAAATGGATTGCCCATCAGAACAAGTCTGACCTGAACGTCCCTGGCCAGACACTGACATCGCGTGATGACGTGCAAGATCGTGCCGAGACCATCGCCTGCCCGGTTCTCGTCGTTCATGGAAGTGACGACCAAGGCATTCTGCTCTCCCGTGCGCAACTGTTCGCCGACGCGGTGCAAGATTGCCGCGGAGTTGTCGTTGTCGAAGGCGCCGCTCATGCACCCAACATGACCCACCCCGACATCGTCAACTCGGCCCTGGCCGACTTCCTCACTGCGATCTAGCACCGTTCGATCACGGAGCTACAGCTCGGCGGCCAGCATCCCACAGCGCTCGATAACGACGCCGAACGCGCTCTCAAATCAGCAGTCAGCACCATCCCATAATGAAGCCGGTTACCGAGTGGTGCGCTGCTGCCGCGGGGCGACCTCGGTGGCGTGTGAGAGCACGACCTGCCATGGGCCGTCGAGTCGTTCAACGTTGGTCATGTGAGTGCCTCCGCGATGGCCAGCTCGGCGATGCGTTCGTCGTCGTAGCCCAAGATGTCGGTCAGGATCTCCATCGTGTGTTCACCGTAGGTGGGCCCGGCCCAGTCGAACCCGTTGTGAGCGGCGGAGAGTGTGTAGGGCACTGCGTCCACGACGGCCCGTCGGACCGCCTGGTGCGGGACCCATTGGAAGTGCCGCCGGTGCTGGAGCTGGGCGTCGTCGAAACAAGCACCCGAGTTCTGCACGCCGTGAGCGGCGATGTCGTGGGCCTGGAGCCGATGTGCAAGACCCGGCCCGTTCTGGCCCGCCGTCCAGGCAGCCAGCAGCTCGTCGAGCTCGCCAACGCGCGCCCGGCGGGCGGTCAGGTCGAGGTGGGCAAGGTCATCTCGACGCATCTCTGTGCACAACGAGCGCCACTGGTCGTCACCCTCCACCGCGATGGCGATCCACTGGTCGTCACCGGCGGTGGGGTAGACCCCGTGCGGCACCAGGTCATCGTCCTCGTTGCCCCGACGGGATCGCATGGGCTGGCCGGTCTGGCGGTCGAGCAGTGCGGGCGTGAGCAGGTGGACGGCACTTTCCATCTGGGAGAAGTCGAGGTGTTGACCCTCTCCGGTGCGGCGGCGATGGTCGATCGCGGCGAGGATGGCGCAGACTGTGAAGCGGGGGGCGCAGTAGTCGGTGTAGGCGAGGTACGGGCCGGCGGGGCCACGGTCCGCCCAGCCGGTGATGTCGAAGAAGCCGGCGACCGACGCGGCCATGTTGCCGAAGCCGGCGAAGTCCCGGAACGGGCCGGTCTGACCCATCACGCAACTCGACAGCATGATGATTTCGGGGTTGATTTCGGCCAGGTCGTCGTAACCCAGGCCCCATCCAGCCATGGTGCCGGGCGTGAACGACTCGGTCACGACGTCGCCCCATGCGACGAGGTCGCGCACCACCGATCGTGCCTCGGGCTTCGACAGATCGAGCGAGATGGTCCGCTTGTTGGCGTTCGTCGAATGCCAGGCGATGGCGTTCTCCTGATCCGCGACGTCGTCGCGGTGGCCCAGTGCTCCGCGCAACAGGCACGGCCGATTCGCCGATTCGATCCGCACGACCGTCGCGCCCCAGTGCGCCAGGATCTTGGTGGCCAACGGAGCAGCAGCCACCCAGGCCAGGTCGACCACCTTGAGCCCGGCCAGCGGCTTGTCGGTCGGCGTTCCGACCGGAAGGGGCTCGGTGACGCCACGGAGCGAGGAATCGAGCGGGGGCAGTGCGCCGCGGTCGGCGTCGAGCCGGGGTGCCGCCGGCCGCGGGGCGAGCGGTGTGGCCGATGCCGACACGATGCTGCCGGGGTGCGTCACACCGTCGATGGTCTCCCAGAACTGCCGTGCCTCAAGCTGGGGGCTGTGCAGCACGTCGTCGATCGTGTTCACCGGACAGACGAGCAACGTGTCGCGCAGGCCACGCTCCTGCACCTCGGCCTTGGTCTTGGTGAGGGCGAACGCGGCGATGCTATCCATCACTCGCTCGATCTCGTCAACGGTCTCGGTGCCGGCCTGGAGGTTGAGCGCGAAGTTCACCCAGTCCTTGTCGAGGGTGGCCTGATCGCAGAAACCCTCCTCGTGCATCCAGGCCATGAACCGTTTGAACATCGGCCCGATCATCGGGCCGAAGGCCACCGTGATGACGACGTGGCCGTCCTTGCACGGATAGACCGTGCGAAGGAGCAAAGACCCGAAGCGAACGCCACCGGCTTCGCGACTGACCTCTTCGAGGCCGGCCGGAGCGAACAGCACCGCCGAGAGCGCCGTCTCGCACACCGCCTGCTGCGCGGAGAGGTCGACGTGTTGACCTCGACCGGTGCGGGCCCGGTGTTCGAGGGCGACCAACGCGGCGACTGCGGCCTGCGATGCGGCATGCAGCCACGCCTGGGGAACGCTGATCCGCACGGGCGGACGGTCGCTGTCACCGCTGACGGCGAGCTGGCCTGCGGCTGCGAAGAGGGTGAGGTCAGTTGCCCGCCAGTGCGCCTTCGGCCCTGTTTCGCCCCACGGGGTGATGTGCACGGTCACGAGCGCGTCGTTCATGGTTCGTAACGCGTCGAGGTCGACATCGTCGAACGCGTCGTTGTGCAGGACGATGTCGGCGTCGCGAGCGAGGGATGCGATCGCCTCAGCGTCCGCAGCGACGACTGATCGCTTGCCGCGGTTATAGGCATCGTGATGATGGCCACGGGGTCGGCCACCGGGCGGCTCGACCAGCACCACGTCGGCGCCGAAATGGGCAAGCAAGAAACCGGCGAACCAACCGCGCTCGTCAGTCAGATCCAACACCCGGTAAGGCCCAAGCATTCGCTACTCCTGTCGTCGGCTCACGTACCCTACCTGCCGCGCCACGCACCACAATGACCGATGTCACATGCCAGGGAGCGACGCCACAACGCCATCGAGATCCTGAGCATTACTGAGAGCCCGGCCGGCCTCAGACTCCTCCGACAGGGCCTCGCATGCGGGCACAATAATCCGGACCAGCCACTCCAGTTCATCTGGCGAGAGACCAGCACCGACGGCCCGACTGCCGCATTGACCGGGTCGAACTGCAGACGGCCACTCCGACAAAGGGGGTCGCGTCGCTCGGTTTACCCACCATGAAACCCGCTGGTTGTGGATGGTCTGGTCAGGCCAGCAAGCCGCTGTAACCGGCTGGACAGGATGGCATCCGGATCTGACATCGTGAAACCGAATGCTACGGTGACGGTCGGGCTCTCGGGCGCGTTCGCTAGCTTCGTTATGGGGCTGCGCCCTCGGACCCTGGCGTGCGATGCCAGAACAGCATCACCACCGCGGCGGCGAGCGCCAAGACGGCAAGTGACAGCCACGCCTCCTCATAGGCGTCGTAGCGGTCGACGACGGCACCGAACACTGGCGGGACAACACCGAGACCGCCGAGGAATCCGAACATGACCCGACCGGCGGCTCGACCGGCCTGGTCGAGTGGTGTCGACGCCATCGTGGCCAACATGGCGACCGAGTTCCACGAGCCGAGCGTCGCCGCCGCCGCGCTCACGCCCACCCAAAGTGCCCATGCGCCGAGTCGGGGCGCAGCGGCTACGGCGACGAGCGAGATAGCGGCGCCAACCGCAATGCGTCCGAGCGGCACCGCGAAATTCGTGCTCGCCTGGGTGAGGCGACTGAAGCCGATACGGCTCGCCGCCGCGACCAACCCGGTGAGCCCGACGAGCAGCCCTGCCTGCTGGTTGGTGAATCCGAGCCGTTCCTCGGCGTAGAGCGCGTTGAACGCGAACGTCGCGCCCGCCCCCGAACCGAGGAGGAACGCATAGCCGCTCAGCCACCACACCGCGCCCGGCAGCTTGGCAGAGGTGGCGGTTTTCACCTTGGTCTCGATCTCGGGCTCGTTGGGCAGGAGGATCGGGATGATTGCCGCCGCGAACACACCGAAGACCGCCACCACGAGCAGACTCGGTCGTAAGCCGATCGCGATCACCAATGGTGGCAGGGCGACGCCGGATGCGAACCGTCCGAACTGAACTCCCGATTGCTTGACGCCGGTCACCGTTCCCCGCTCCTTGGCGGGGATCAAAGAGGCGATCATGCGGTTGGTGCCCTGGTTCGATGCACCGTTGGGGAAGCCGGAGATGAAGGCCATCACCATGAGCCCCGTGTAACTGCGCGCCGCGGCGAATGCGACGAACGTGACGGAACCGGCCAGGGCGGTGAGCACCATGGTCTGGCGACCGCCGATCTTGTCGGCCACGCGTCCGGTCATCGGCGCTGCGAACGCGCCGACCAGCGCGTAGATCGCAGCGAGGCGCCCGACCTCAGCCCGGGTGATGTCGAACTCATCGATCAGGACCGATGCCAGGATGCCGAGACTCGGGCCCGCCACGGTGCCCACTGCCATCGTCAGTGCGGTGACTGCGGCGAGCGAGACGCGCAGGCGATGCTGGTTGTTCGTTGCGGCCGAGATCACGCCTTGGCCAGCGCTCGTTGTAGGAGAACGGTGGCCACGACACCGAGCGCCATCGCGATGATGATCGCCGCTTCGTAGCCACCGGTCGCATCGATGAGCCAACCAGCCGACGGTGGGCCGATGAGCCCGCCGATCCCACCCGCCGTATACATAGCACCCAGGATCGTGCCGAGACCGACGACCCCAAACAACTCAGCCGCGGCCGCGGGGCTGAGCGCCACGTAACCGCCGTAGGACGTTCCGAGTACCACGGCGAACGCGGCCAGCAGCGCGTATGACCCGCCGGCGACGAGCCACAGCAGGAACGAGCCAGCTTGGACGACGAAACAGAGTTGATAGACACGTAGAACACCGAGACGTCCAGCGATCGCTCCGAGTGCGAGACGTCCCGCGAGAGACCCGAGCCCGAGAAAACTCACGAGGGTTGCGGCCGTGGCGGAGCTGATGCCCTTCGACTCGGCGTAGGGCTTGAGGAACACGAAGGGGACGAAGAGCGCGATCGCCATGAGGAAGCCCGTGACATAGAGCGCCCGGAAGAGCGGGTCGCGCACCACCGCACGAAGGTCCACCGGCTCCTGATCGCCGGTCGATGGCGCCCGCGCCGCCAACAGCGCGGCGACGGTCAGGCCGATGGCAGCGACCACGGCGAGCACGCGAAACGCCGGGCGCCAACCTCGTTCGTCGACCAGCTGCTCGACCAGCGGCGGACCGATGAGGGTGCCGACGCCGATGCCGGAAACAGCGATGCCGAGCGCCGCCGTTCGACGGCGTTCAAACCACCCCGACACCTGACTCACGAGTGGGACGTAACCGCAAGCGGTCCCGACGCCGAGCCCGACGCCATAGGTCACGTAGGCAAGCGTGAGGTTGCCGACGACGGATGTGGCGAGGAGTGAAACGGTGACGACCAGGGCCCCGAACAACACGAGTGGGCGCGGTCCCCACCGATCGGACGCTCGACCTGCCGGGAGGCTCAACATGAATAGGAAGAAGATCGTGAAGCCGAACAGCAGCGCCGTGGCGCCATTGCCGGCCCCGAACTCCTCGGACATGGCATCGAGAAAGATCGCGAAGCTATAGGTGATGCCGAACAGCGTCGAGGTGGCGACGAACGTGGCGGCGACGACGAGCCACCCGCGCATCGAGTCAACTCCACCAGGGATCACCGGTACTCCTCCGGTGACCGTCAAGGCTTTCATGCCGACCGCGAGTTGTGGTGCACTCAGCGGCCCTTGAACTCGGGGTCGCGTTTCTCTCGGAAGGCGTTGATTCCCTCGACGTGATCCTCGGACGAGAGCGTGATGGCCTCAGCGGTGGAGGCGTAGTCGAACGCACCGTTCAGATCGGTGTCGAGGCCCCGGTAGACCGCCGCTTTGGCCAGCGCGATGGCAAGAGGCGGACCCTTCGCCAGACGGCCGGCGAAGGCGCGGGACTCGTTCATGAGGGTGTCGTGGGGGACAACCCTGCTCACGAGACCGATCTCTTTGGCTTCCGCCGCGTCGATCATGTCGGCGGTCCAGATCATCTCAAGCGCCTTCTCGGGTCCGACGATGCGAGGCAGGAAGTACGTCCCGCCGGTGCCGGGGAACAAGCCGATACGGGCGAAGACCTCGGAGAATCGCGCCTTGTCCGACGCGATGCGAATGTCGCTGGCGCAGGCGATGTCGAAACCACCACCGGCCGCTACGCCGTTGACCGCCGCGATCACCGGCTTTTCCACCTGGCGGATGGCGAGGATCATTCGCTGCGTGCGGCGCAACCAGGCGCGGCGTTCGAACGGTGTCGGGGGCAGCGCCTTCTCGCCGCCGGTAGCGCTGTCCGCGAGGCGGCGGACATCGCCACCTGCGCTGAAGGCACGACCAGCCCCGGTGATGATGATCGCCCGAACTTCGTCGTCCTGCGCTGCGGTGTCGAGCGCGTCGATCGTCTCCTTGATGAGATCGACCGTCATCGGGTTCATGACCTCAGGCCTGTTGAACGTGAGCGTCGCGATGCGCTCATCGACCTCGTACAAGATGTCCGCGTACTCGCTCATCGGTCCGTCTCCTCCCGCACGACCAGCACCTGGCCGTTGTCGACTTGGTCATCCACCGTGCAGCGCCTCTGCCACGATCGGGTCGAGCTCACGCAGCGCCCACCCCTCCGCAACCGTCGAGCACGCCATTGCCCCTCCATCAGGCTGCCGACAACCGGGGCCAAGGCCGCCGTTTCGCCCTCGAGGTCATCACAGATCCGGTCCATAAGCCGAACGTAGCGCCCTGAACACGACAGCGGCCACGTACGAAAGCCACCTGCCAGCACTCGCGACCTCAGGTGCCAAACTCCACGCTGGCACAACATCCCGGTTTTGGCCCGGATTGTCGACGGCGGCGACTACCTGGAGCTTCGGCCCCAGATGGGTCGAAGCGTGATCGGAGCCATCGCCCGCATCGCCGGTCACCCGGTGGCGATCATGGCCTCGAACCCAATGTTCCAAGCCGGGGTGCTTGGTCCTGACTCCATCGACAAGATGACCCGTCTCGTGCTCCTGGCCGACTCGTTCGGATTGCCCATCATCGTGTTGCAGGATGTGCCCGGCTTCATGGTTGGGCGTCAGGTCGAGCACGACAAGCTCCTCCACAAGGCCATCACCGCCCAGCAAGCCTTACGCCTGGCCGGAGTCCCCAAGTTCTCCTTGGTCATGCGCAAAGCGTTCGGCCTCGCTTACTACGCCATGGGAGGCAACGACCAAGGCTTTGACCTCGTCATGACATGGCCCGGCGCAGAGATCGGTTTCATGGATCCCGACGTCGGGGCCAACGTGCTCTACGGCGGCGAGCTGGC
>JBLINY010000152.1:0-9457 GCA_047638695.1 Acidimicrobiales bacterium
GCCAGTTCCAAGCCGATTATCAAGCAAGTGGCCTAAAAAGCCGAAGAGGGCCGGCGTCATGACGAGTTCGAAGGCCGTGTTGAAACCACGGTCGACGCCTTGGCCGATCGGACGCTCATTATGCTGTAACGCTGCCTTTTGTGCCAACAAACCCCACCTACCTTCGCACGAAGAAATGCCCGCCCCGACGCTTACGCTGATGACCAAGCGAGGGCATCTTATATGTGGCGCGCAGGTATCGCAACTCATCTGACGACTAATGGGGGCGCGATCTGCGGAATGTGGCTTTTGACCAACGGGCAGATCGATTGGGCCGTTCAGCAGTAGGGCTCGCGTCGGGTTGAGCGTGGCCAGACCGACTAACGCGAGCACCGCTCGTTGGTGCTGCGCCTCGGGTTTCTTGAGCCTTTCCCAAGTGATCGGCCGCGCTGAATCCGTCCTCGTCCTCGGCCCTTTCGGACATCGTCTGAGCGCTGCTGACGTCGATAGGTCCCGGCCCCTGTGGCCCGATCGCGCCGCGATCGCTAGCGCGACGATGAAGGCTGCGACGGTCCACGTCGCAATCATCGTTGACACCATCAGTGTGGGGCCGCACGGAGCCGGGCATCGGGCCCAGTCGACTGTCGTGAGAGCGACCAAACCCGGGCTGGAGCGAGATGTACAGCAGCGCCCCGAGACCAACGACGCCGGCCGGAACAATCGCGTCGCCTCGACCTTCGTTGTAAACCGGCCAAAGAACGAACCCTGATAGCAACGCGGTCCATGCCCAGAGCACCGACACGGCTCGACGATGGCCGTGACCGAGGCGAATGAGCCGATGGTGCAGATGGTCTTTGTCGGCCGTGGCCAGACCCTGCCTACGGCTGGCCCGACGGACGATGGCAAACAAGGTGTCGAGAATCGGGACGCCGAGGATCACGAAGGGGATAACCAGCGGGGCGTAGAAGAAGAAGGTCTGGCCACTGAAGGGATCCGACGTTCGTCCACCGACCGCCATGGTCGATGCCGCCATCAGGCTGCCAAGAAGGAGGCTGCCGCCATCGCCCATGAAGATCTTGGCGGGATGAATATTCCAAGGCAGGAACCCGAGGCACACGCCGAGCAGTACGGCGGCGATGAGCGGACCAATATTGCCCGCCAACAACAGGCCCACCTCACTGAGCTTGATGGCGTAGAGAAAGAACGCTCCAGCACCGATAGCCACAATGCCAGCAGCAAGCCCATCGAGCCCATCGATGATGTTCACAGCGTTGGCCAGGCCCAGCACCCAAAGAACGGTGAGAAGAAAGCTGAGGTCGAGAGACAGCAGAAGAAGGTCGAAGAACGGGATGCGGAACACAATGATGTTCACACCACCAGCGAACAGAAGGCTGCCGACCAACGCCAGCCCAGCGGTCTTAGCTGGAGCTGAGAGCTCACGCAGGTCGTCGCTGACGCCGACTGCGAACGCCACGGTGGCAGCCATCACCACCGCAAGTGGTTCGGTCGAACCGCTGAAGGTCGACTCGAACCAACCCGTGTACCAGGCAACCCCAAAGCTCACGAGGAAGCCGACGTACATGGCCGCACCGCCGAGAACGGCGGTGGGGACGTCGTGGGATCGACGTTCGTCTGGCTCGTCCACAAAGCCCTTAGAAACCGCAATAACTCGGAACAGAGGGACGGTGACGAGCGTGACGAAAGCGGCAACGCCAAGCACTACCAAATATGAGGAAAGCGCCGGACGCACTGAATGAACCTAGACCGCCGCCAGTCCCGGGTAGGGGGAATAGGGGACGCAAAGCTGCCGAACTTCTTCTCGCACGGCTGCGACAGCGTCGGGGTTCGAACGATCTCGGAGTGTTCGGGCGATGAGTTGACCGATGATCACCATCTCGGCTTCACCCATGCCTTGGGTGGTGACGGCGGGCGTACCAATCCGGATACCGGAGGTCACAAACGGCGAGCGAGGATCGTCGGGAATGGAGTTTCGGTTCAGCGTAATACCGGCATCATCGAGCACAATCTGAGCTTCTTTGCCGGTGAGTTCTGCATCGAAGGTTTGGAGGTCGACAAGCAGGAGGTGGTTGTCGGTACCACCTGAAACCAGACGGAAGCCTTCCTCAGCTAGCTGCTTGGCCAGTGTCGCGGCATTCGTGACGATCTGGGCCGAGTAGGAGCGGAACTCGTCCGTGGCTGCTTCGGCGAACGCAACAGCCTTCGCCGCGATGGCGTGCTCTTGAGGTCCACCTTGTTGTCCGGGAAACACCGCCTTGTCGACGGCTTTGCCCAACGCTTCGGTCGACAGGATGCATCCGCCGCGAGGACCCCGCATTGTCTTGTGGGTCGTAAATGTGACGATGTCGGCGATCCCGACAGGATTCGAGTGGACGCCGCCTGCGATGAGCCCGGCTATGTGTGCGGCGTCAAACATCAGCAGTGCACCTACTTCGTCGGCGACCTTGCGGAACGGCTCCGCATCGATCGTACGCGGATAGGCAGTGGCCCCTGTGACGATCAACTTGGGTCGATGCTGCTTTGCCAGCGACATGACTTGTTCGAGATCGATGCGCTCGTCACCCCCTGTGAGGCCATAGCCAACGAAGTTGTAGGTGAGTCCCGATGCGTTGACAGGGGAACCGTGGGTGAGGTGCCCACCATGATCGAGACTCAGCCCAAGCACGGTGTCGCCTGGCTCAAGCAACGCCTGATAAACCGCCATGTTTGCGTTCGCTCCGGAGTGCGACTGCACGTTGGCGTGCTCGGCCCCGAAAAGAGCGCACACCCGCTCGATGGCCAGTGACTCGACCTCGTCAACCACTTGATTTCCGCCGTAATAGCGGCGGCCCGGGTACCCCTCGCTGTACTTGTTGGTGAAGACCGACCCGGTCGCAGCCATGACAGCTGGCGAGGCGAAGTTCTCCGAGGCGATGAGTTGCAGCGCCGTGTTCTGACGATCGATTTCTCGGTTCGTCATCTCGAAGACGGGTTCATTGTCGAGGGCTGGCCAAGGCATTGGATTCTCTCTTGGTTGGTGACGGTTGGCTGGCTCGTTCAGGAGCCGATGTTGTCGATCTTGTCGACTCTGCGGGCATGGCGTCCGCCTTCGAAGGCGGTGGAAAGGAAGACCTCGACGGCGTCGAGAGCAACCTGTTCCCCGATGAAGCGAGCGCCAAGGCAAAGCACGTTGGCGTCGTTGTGCAAACGCGTCATGCGAGCAGAAGTGACATCGTGCACGGTGGCAGCCCGGATGCCGGCAACCTTGTTGGCAGCTATGGCAATTCCGATGCCGCTGCCGCAAATGGCGATACCCAGATCGATGTCGTCCCCGACCACGGAGTGTCCAACTGCCGCTCCGAAGTCGGGATAGTCGACCGACTCAACAGAGTTAGTGCCGACATCGAGCACGTTGTGACCAAGCGCCTCGACGTGAGCCGCAATAACGGCCTTGAGGTGGAACCCGGCGTGGTCCGAGCCAAGGGCAATGCGCATCAAACGAGCGTACCGCCCCATCCGGTGGTGGCTACGGGTCAGCCTGGGCAGTCATCGGTCGTCGCTAGGCGGGAGGAAGCGAGGGCGCCTGGCCACAATGCCGCGCGGCCGGTTGGCGAGATCGTCGAAGACTTCAACAACTTCGAACCGCTGGGCCGCTAGCTCGGCCAGCGCCGACGTTTGACCGGGCGCCATCTCGAGCACCAGCGACCCGTCGGGGCGAAGCCAAGTCGGAGCTTCAGTCACCAGCCGGTCGAGGTCATCGCGGCCCAACTCCCCTGCTAGCAGCGCATCGGAGGGCTCCCAGTCGGCGACCTCAGACGGCAACCGGTCGGTCGTCGCGACGTACGGAGGGTTGCTGACCACGACGGCCACAAGGCCTCTCAGATCCGTCGGGAGAGCCTCGAACCAGGACCCATGAGCCGTACTTACTCGCGTTGCCGGCCGACCAATTCCAGCCAGGTTTGCCCGGGCGACGGCAAGAGCATCGCTCGAATGGTCGGTAAGCCATACCGACGCACTGGGATGTTCAACCGCGATCGACAGCCCAATGGCCCCACTACCAGTTCCGAGATCGACGACGAGCGGCTGTTCGAAGTGTTCGATCTCGCCCAGCGCCACGCCAGCGACGACTTCGGTCTCAGGTCGCGGAATAAGCACTCGACTATCAACCATGAGATCGAGCGTCCGAAACGACCACCGTCCAACGACGTATTGCAGTGGCTCGCCAACGAGGCGGCGGCTCACCATCCGGTCGAAGCGGGCCACTCCACGGGTCGTCACCAGATCGTCGAGACCCAGCGCGAATTCGACTGGTTCGAAACCGCCGGCCTCTTCAACGATGCGCCGTGCGCTATTCGCCGCATCAGACACCTCCGCTGCCTCGAACCGCTGCGTTGCCTCGGCTAAGAGCGCGCGCCACGAAATGGTGTCGCTCGTGCTGTCAGCGTTGCCCGAGCCCGGATCGCCTTCAGTCGACACGGGCCTCTCCGCCAACCTCGGACTGCAGCTGGTGGGTACGTTCGTCTTGCACCAGTGCGTCGCTAACCTCGCCCAGGTCTCCGGCCAGGACCTTGTCGAGCCGGTAGAGCGTAAGGCCGATGCGATGATCGGTGACCCGATTCTCTTTGAAGTTGTAGGTGCGAATCTTCTCCGACCTGCCTCCCCCACCGATCTGATCCTTGCGGGCTGCTGATGCCTCAAGCCGCTGCTGTTCCTGTTGCATCTGAAGCAGTCGCGAGCGCAGAACCACGAGGGCCCGCGCCCGGTTCTGCAGTTGGCTCTTCTCGTCCTGCATCGAGACGACAACGCCGGTGGGCTTGTGGGTCATTCGCACGGCGGAGTCAGTGGTGTTTACATGCTGGCCACCGGCGCCCGATGACCGGAAGGTGTCGATCTGAAGATCGTTCGTATCGATATCGACCTCGACCTCTTGCGCCTCGGGCAGCACCGACACGGTCGCCGACGACGTATGGACCCGGCCCTGCGACTCGGTGACGGGCACCCGCTGCACCCGATGGGGTCCGGCCTCGAACTTCATGCGGGTCCAAACGCTGTCACCCTTCAGGGTGAAGGTGACATCAGAAAAGCCGCCGAGATCAGAGTTCTGAGCTCCCAATATCTCGAACTTCCACTTCTGGTCCTCGGCGTACGCCTTGTACATCTCGAACAGATCGCGAGCGAACAAGTTGGCCTCTTCGCCCCCCTCTGCTCCTCTGATCTCAATGATCACGTTTCGACCATCGTTGGGGTCTTTCGGCAGCAGCAGGAGACGAAGCTCCGTTTCGGCCTCCTCGATCTCGGCTTCGGCCTGCTGCGCGTCTTGACGGAGGTCGTCCTTTTCGTCGGCCGCAGCCTCGGCGATGAACTCCTGAAGCACCTCGAGATCCTCGGTTGCCGTTTTCAGACGGCGCCCGGCACCCACGATCTCGCTCAGCTCTCGATAGCGGCGCGAGAGCTCGACAAAGCGCTTGTTGTCAGCCGCAACCTCGGGGTCGCTGAGTCGGGCCTCCACCTCGCGGTGTTCGCCTTCAAAGGCTTCGAGCCGATCGAGCATGAATCGAGGCTAGGCCCAGGGTGGTTCGAGTGACACAAGCTTCGCCCGACCGAGGGCATCGACAAGGTCGACGGTCAGCTGGTAGGTGTCCCGTGGCGGCACAACGACAATCAGCGACGCATCGGGGTTGGTACGGCCTCGGTAGTCGGCTGCTTCGGGCGCCAGATCGGGATCGACGCCAACCGATGTGACGACGACAACCGGAGAACCCTCGGTGGTCGTGCCAACCGCCGCTACCGGTTGAGTACCAAGGAGCGTCGAGCGTGGCCGTAGCGGCGGCACGGGCTCCAACGTGGTGGCGCCGACGAGCGAAGGGTCATCGAGGACGAGAGAGCGAAGCCACCGCTCTCTGGCCAGACGGTTAAGCGGGTGCGGCGGAGCTCCCGGTGAACGATGAGCAGCCACCATTCCAACGGCCCTCTTCAGAGCGGTGTCGATATCGAGATTGCTGTGGACGAGGTGGTGGAGCTCTCTGTCGGCTTGCCCGACACCCACCTCGATGACGGGAAGACCCTGAGGATCGCGCTCGACCCGAGCAATCTCGAGGCCCGCAACCTCGGCGACAAGTCGGCCATGATCATCAACGACACGAGCGCCGGACTCGGTCATCACACCAGCCAAAGCCCAGATGTCGGCGCCGAGCTCTGGCACCTCGGCAATGGGAGCCGCCTCGGCTACCACCACCTCGGTGCCGTGAATCTGCCAGACCTCCAACGACACACCCAGCGATTCGAACCACTGGGCCCTACGAACAAGGTGGGGGGCAGCGTCGTCGGAGAGCAGGTGCAGAGTTGCGACGTCGTGCTTCTTGGCCCACAGAAGAGCTGGACCGAGCACACCAATGGCTCCTGCACCCTCGGCCAGGATCAGGCCTTGACGCTTGCCTTCTTGCTCATCAGCCGCGGAGCGCGAAAATCCCCCGGCCTGGCCGGGGGATTCGCAAGATTCGAACGGATCGTCGGTAATCCTCCGCGCCAGCGCAGTCAGCTTGGCTGCGTAGAGATGGCCGGGAACAGTCAGGCGATCAGTCCTCTGTTGACTCGGCGCCCTCTTCGGCTGGGGCACCCTCGCCCTTGCGGCGTCGGCCAAAGCGGCGCTCGAAGCGCTCGACGCGGCCAGCGGTATCGATGATGCGCATGGTCCCGGTGAAGAACGGGTGACTAGCCGCAGAGATTTCAACCTTGGCCAGCGGGTAAGTGTTGCCGTCTTCCCACTCGATGGTCTCGTCCGTCTCGATCGTCGACTTGGTCAGGAACGCGAACTCAGCGGCCTGATCCTGAAAGACCACCGGGCGGTAGTTGGGATGAATGTCGGCTTGCATGGCAACGCTCCAGAGAAAGAAGGACTTGGTGACTGTATCGGCCTGACCTAAGAACCCGTCAGCAGGCAGCTATCCCCGACTGGGACCAGCAAACCGACTAGGCATCGAACCGACTGGACTATCCGGACTTGGCGATCTCGTTCAAGAACTCGGCGTTCGTCTTAAATGTCTTCAGACGATCGACCAGGAGATTCATAGCCGCAGCAGCCGAGCCATCTTCCCCCGCTGCCATACCGGCCAGCACCTTGCGAAGCTTCATCGTGAGGACGTGCTCTTTGCCGTCCATCAGCAACTCATCGCGACGGGTCGAGCTGCCGAGGGCGTCGATTGCAGGGAACACATAACGCTCGGCCAATCCTCGATCGAGTCGGAGCTCCATGTTTCCGGTGCCCTTGAACTCTTCGAAGATGACCTCGTCCATTCTCGAGCCGGTCTCGACGAGCGCCGTGGCCAGAATGGTCAGCGAGCCACCCTCTTCGAGGTTGCGCGCCGCACCGAGAATTTTCTTTGGCGGGTAGAGGGCTCCAGCATCTATGCCGCCCGACATCGCTCGACCGGTTCCGGGAGCCGCCATGTTGTAGGCCCGCGCCAACCGAGTGATGCCGTCGAGGATGACGACGACATCTTTACCTTGCTCGACGATGCGCTTGGCCCGCTCGATGGTGAGCTCGGCGACGGCGCAATGCTCCTCGCTGGGACGATCGAAGGTCGAAGCGATCACTTCGCCCCGCTCGAGGTGCCGTTCCATGTCGGTGACTTCCTCGGGCCGCTCATCAATCAGTAGCACCACGAGTTCGACCTCGGGGTGGTTCTGCTCGATTGAGGTTGCGATGTCTTTGACAATCGTTGTCTTGCCCGCCTTCGGCGGAGACACGATTAGACCTCGCTGACCTTTCCCGATCGGGGCGATGAGGTCGATGATCCGAGCGGTCATGTCATTCGAGCGGTCGGTACGCTCGAGGCGAAGACGCTCGTCCGGAAACAGCGGTGTCAGGTCCTCGAAATCGGGTCGATTCCCCACGTTCTCGGGCGACTCGTCGTTGATGGTCTCAAGTTGTTGCAGCGCCGGATTTTTCTCGTTCCGGTTGGCCGGACGGGCGAGCCCGCTGACCAGGTCACCACGACGAAGGTCGTATTGCCGCACCATCTTGACCGGGACGTAGACATCGTTCTTGCTTGGCAACATCCCGGCCACTCGAAGAAAGCCATAGCCGTCATCGCGGAGATCGAGGAACCCGGCAACGTTCACGGGATCGATGCTGACCGGCTCGACCTCGTCGTCGCGATCACGACCCCGCCCTCGACGCCGTCGCCGACGATTTCCGAGCTCGGAGTCTTCGCCTTGTTGGCCAATGCCCTGTTGGCCAATGCCCTGTTGGCCACCAGGCGAGTTCGACTGCTGGCTGCCCTGTTGATTCCCCTGGCTGGAGTCACCATCTGCGCTCGACTGGCCTCGCTGGCCCGACTGGCCGCCCTGTTTCTGCTGTCCGCTACCACGGCCCCGACCCTGGGACTGCGACTGGCCACTGCCATCGCCGAGTTCAGTTTCCCACGCGGCTGGCGGCTCGTCGTTGCGACGCTTGCCTCGGCGCCGACGGCTCGACGAACCCTCGGTCTGGCTGCTGTCAGGACGGCTATCGGCCTGGTTTTCCTGGCCATCGTCGTCGGACTGTTCATCGTCGGACTCGGCGTCGTCGTCAGCCACGTCGGCTGCATCGTCACCACTGGGGTCGTCGCTGCGGGATTCATCGCCTTCCGCAGCGTTCTCAGATGAAGCAGCGTCGTCAGTCGAAGCCTCGCCCCCCGGGTCATCGCCTGACTCGGGTGACGAGTCGACCGACGATTCGTCAGGACCGTCGTTGTCAGACCCATCGCCGTCATCGCTGCGGGCCGTGACACCCGAGAGTTCGAGGATGATGTCGACTAAGTCGGCCTTCTTCATCCTGCTATTCGACTTGCCGCCGAGGGCGGTGACAATGGCCTGCAGTTCGCCTTTGTCTTTCTTGTCAAGCTCAAGCCGTTCGGCCAACGCCTGGTCGCTCACAAAGCACTCCTGAGAGATTTCATGCCTGCATCGTTCTGTCAGAGTGACAGTGCGGGCCGCTCGCGGTTGGGTGCGAAGGCGGAGCGGAGGTGACTGCTCGTGTTCCCTCGCATAGGAAACCGGTTGGACGGAGGCTAACTGGGCCGGGTGCGGCTCACAACGACCGCATTTGGACGGCGACAGCATCGAGATCATTGTCGATCTCGACGACGTACTCCGGCCGGTCGAACAGCTCGCTCAAAAACGCGGGCAAGGGAGGCCGGATACCCGTGGCCTTTTCGACCGCATCGGGGAACTTCGCCGGGTCGGCGGTTGAGAGCGTAATCATTGGAACGTCGGCAGACCGCCGAAGGCGGCGAGCCACCGCAGTGCCGACCGCTGTGTGGGGATCGATGAGAAGCTCGCGTTCTTCGTACATGCGACGCATCTCGGCCAGCGTGCCCTCGTCGTCCAGCCGACCAGCTTCGAACTCAGCCCGAATCTCGTCGACCCAGTCGGAATCAACCTCCGCCTCGCCATCTGCTCGGAATGCGGTGAGTAGCTGATCGACAGCCACGCCATTCCG